>OMZU01000008.1 GCA_900315605.1 uncultured Eubacteriales bacterium
ACCACACAAGCCTTCGCGCTTGATGCTGCGATCGCTTCGGTGCTTGAAATTTCTGCTGCCGATACGCTCATTGCCGAAATTGCTGTTCCTGCCGAGATCACGCATACTGCTGCCATTGCTGTTGCGATTATCCTTGTTGTAAGTCTGTTCTTTTTCATGATTGATTTCTCCTTTTGCTTTGTTATTTTATATTTTTGATTTTGTTTTTTGTTTTAAAATTTAGCGGAATAAAATCAGCCGCGTCTTGTGTTAGTGATGTATTCCTTGCCTGTCTGCTGACCTGTTACATTCAGGTTCTTGTCGGTTGTAAAGCGGATCGGGATGTTGTGCCACTTGCCGTCAATAGTAGCGTATTTCAAAACTGCGTTAGTTGTTCCGGCGTAGCTTCCGGTTGCGCGGAAGGTGTATTTGCTTGTCTTAAAATCATAAGTGCAGGTGATTTTTGCTGCGGTGCTGTCTGCCTTGTAATCCCAGTCGTAGCCGTATGAGGTCTTGCCGTAGGATGTTACCACACAAGCCTTCGCGCTTGATGCTGCGATCGCTTCGGTGCTTGAAATTTCTGCTGCCGATACGCTCATTGCCGAAATTGCTGTTCCTGCCGAAAGAAATGCACCGTTTTGAACTCGCCGTTGATGTAGCTTACCGTTATTTGTTTGGCTTTAAAAGGCGAGAGTTGAGTGCAGCGTCTCGCTGCCTTGACTGTGACTATAGTATATCAGACCCACTGTTACAAAACCCTGACAAAAAACAGGCAATTTTAAAAAATTTTGAAAAATTTTTAATTTTATAGAAAACTGCGTGATTTCGCTGTTGAACACGGTTATTGTTATCAGAGCAGTTCGGATAAGTGGGCGAGAAGGCTTTGGCGGACGTTGACGGCGACGGTCAAATCACAATCGACGACACAACGGATATCCAGTTCTTCCTGGCTTTCTTTGACCACTACAGCAGCACAGGCGAAAGCTTTGACGGAGCCCAAATACCCGGTTATTAAAGCAATTAAAAAAATCATATGCCGCGCGGTTTTTGCTGCGCGGCATTGTTATATTATTTGAAAAATCTGCGTAAAGAAAAAGCCGCCCGGTCAAAGGGCGGCTTTGAGATTTTTGGTATAAAATCAAACTGTGCTTGTTATATCAATGAGCAAACAAGGTCTGTGTATTCGGACGGATTGTCCAGCGGAAGTCCTGCAATGAGCAGAGCCTGACAATAGAGCACCTCGGCGTATTTCTTTGCCTTTTCAATGTCGGTTTGGATCAGCTCTTCCATTGTCTTGACCGCGCTGTGCTGCATGTTGAGTTCGAGCACGCGCTCTGCCTTCATTCCGGAATCGGGCTGAACGGCGTTGAAATATTTTTCCATTTCAAACGAGATACCGCCCTTTGCGGTCAGGCAAACCGGGTGAGAAACAAGCTTCTTTGACGCGGTGACATCGCTAACCTTGTCGCCGAGGGTTTCCTTAACAAAGGTGAGGATTGCTGAGTTGTCCTTTTCTTCCTCTTTGTTTTCTTCGTTGTCGATCCCCAGGTCGTCGTTGGTCGCCGAGCAAAAGCTCTTTTCCTTGTAGGTCATCAGGGTCTGGAGCGTAAACTCGTCGGCTTCCTCGGTGCAGTAGAGGATCTCGTAGCCCTTTGATTTGAGCAGCTCGGTCTGCGGAAGCGAATCGATCGAAGCAATGCTGTCGCCTGTTGCAAAGTAGATGAACTTTTGCTCCTCCTTCATGCGGTCAACATATTCGCTCAGGGTGGTGAGCTTCTTCTCGGTTGAGGAGTAGAACATCAGCAGATCCTGCAAATCGCCCTTGTGCATACCATAGTCGGAGACAACGCCGTATTTGAGCTGTCTGCCGAACGCGGCAAAGAACTTTTCGTAGTTCTCGCGGTCATTGCTGAGCATTGAGGTGAGCTCGTTTTTGATCTTCTTTTCAATATTCTGCGCGATCGTCAGCAGGTGTCTGTCGTGCTGGAGCATTTCGCGCGAGATGTTCAGCGAGAGGTCGGCGGTGTCAACAACGCCCTTTACAAAGCGGAAGTGCTCCGGCACAAGCTCCTCGCAGTTTTCGGTTATCAAAACGCCGCTGGAATAAAGCTGCAAGCCCTTTTTGTATTCCTTTGTGTAATAGTTATAGGGAGTTGAGCTTGGGATAAACAGCAACGCCTTGTAGGTAACAACGCCCTCTACAGAGGTTGCAATTGTTTTGAGAGGCTTGTCCATAGTCATGAACTTTTCGCTGTAGAAGCGGTCGTACTCCTCCTGAGTAACGTCCTGCTTTCTTCTCTGCCAGATCGGGACCATGCTGTTGAGGGTCTCTTCCTCGGTGTAGTCCTCGTATTCGGGCTTGTCGCTGTCTTTGGTTTCTTCCTTGACGCGGCTTTTGGTCATTTCCATGATGATAGGGTAGCGGATATAGTCGGAATATTTTTTGACAAGGCTCTGGATCCTGTACTGCTCAAGAAACTCGTCGTAGTTTTCGTCGTCGGTGTTGTCCTTCATTTCAAGGATGATCTCGGTTCCGATGTCAGCCTTGTCGGACTCGGTAACAGTGTAGCCGTCCGCGCCGCTCGATTCCCAAAGATATGCGGTGTCGGAGCCGTATTTTTTGGTGTTCACGGTGATTTTCTTCGCAACCATAAAGGCTGAGTAAAAACCTACGCCGAACTGACCGATAATGTCGATATCCTCGGGCTTTTCTGCCATATCCTGCTTGAATTTGTAGGAGCCGGAGGAGGCGATCGTTCCGAGGTTGTTCTCAAGATCGTCAAGATCCATTCCGATACCGTTGTCGGTTATCGTGAGCGTGCGGCTTTCCTTGTCGGCGGCTATATGGATCTTGAAGTCGCTTCTGGTCATGCCGAGCTTGTCGTCGGTGAGGGCGATAAAGCAGAGCTTGTCGATCGCGTCGCTGGCGTTTGAGATGATCTCGCGAAGAAAAATCTCCTTGTGAGTGTAGATCGAGTTGATCATCAAATCAAGCAGACGCTTTGATTCGGATTGAAATTGCTTTTTTTCCATAATAACTTCCTTCTTTGTGTATAAATTCGCCGCGCAGCGGAAGCTTTGGTTATTTTCCGGAGTTGGCGGTGGAGAGCTTTGTAAAAATAAACGAGGTCGTTTCGTTGTTGTAGGTATAGTTCAGCTTTATGTTTTTGCCGTCGTAATCAAGTCTTTCGGGCGCGCCGCCAAAGTTGACGTCGATCGAGCTTTCGTTAAGAACAAAGGAGCCCTTTTCGATGACTCCTGCGCGCGTTGCAACACAGGTTCCGTCGCTGTTAAAAACAAAGCCGAACTGATCTTTTTCTATCCCCAGCTCGCTGTATTGAACGGTAACGCCGTTGAGATAAGCCGTTGTGGGCACCCATTCGCCCTCGATTTCGGAATTTCTGTTGTTTCCGCAGCCGGAAAGCGCGATAAAAACAGCGATAATACACATGATCACCGCCGAAATAACAGCCGTTGGTTTTTTCATTATTCTACCATCCTCTTTTTGTTGAATCTATTTTAACATTTTTTTGAGTATTAGTCAAATTAGTCAAACGCCCTAAAGTTGGAAATGAGGATTTTTGCCGACAGTTTATTTTTGCTTGCCAAACGCCGTGAATAGTGCTATAATAAATACGTATATAATCATATCTGCGGTGAAAATCCTTCGCGGCAGATAAATTAACATAAAAGGAGTAGATATTATGTCCACAAAAGCTTATTATCCCATGAGCGAAATCGGAAAGGGTAAGGTCGGTTTTTCAAAGACCAGAGCTATTATCGAAGCTGCTTTCTACGGCAACAACGTTGTAAAGGTAAACACTCTTAAAGAGGCTTATAACCTCGCTAAGAATTCACCGGGCACTATCGTGACCGATATGCCCGTATACAGAGGCGAAGAATTCGGACTTGACGCAGACGCAAAGGTTCTTCTTTTTAACGACGGCGCGATCACAGGCCGCTATGCAACAGCACGCCGCATTGCAGGCGAGCCGGGCGTTGACTGCGAGGCATTGGACAAGGTAGTTATGGACGCTGTTTACAGCGCGCGCTACAAAAAGCTTTATCACGCAACCTGCTTTGCCGGTCTTGATGAGGAATTTATGGTAAAGGTTCACCTTCTTATTCCTGAGGGTGAGGAAAATATTATGTACAACTGGATGCTCAACTTCCAGTATATGTCCGACGACTATGTAAAGATGTACAAGGCTTCAAAGCCCGTTGGCGACGGCAACGAGCCCGACATCTACATCTTCTCGGATCCGCAGTGGACTCCTGTTGAGAACCCGGGCGTAAGCTTTGACTGCCTCTCAGACCCGGCTAAAAAGACCCTCTGCTACTTTAACACAGACACAAACTGCGCCGCTATCCTCGGTATGAGATATTTCGGCGAGCACAAAAAGGGAACTCTGACAATGGTTTGGGCTATGGCTAACCGCAACGGCTATGCTTCCTGCCACGGTGGTCAGAAGGAATATACCCTTGCAGACGGCAGCAAGTATGTTGCTTCGGTTTACGGACTTTCCGGCTCGGGCAAGTCAACTCTTACCCACGCAAAGCACGGCGGCAAGTACGAGATCAAGGTGCTCCACGACGACGCTTTCATCATCAACACCGACACCTGCGCTTCTATAGCGATCGAGCCGACATATTTTGACAAGACAGCCGACTATCCCACAGGCTGCCCCGACAACAAGTATCTGCTCACAGTTCAGAACTGCTCCGCTACTCTTGACGAGGACGGCAAGATCCAGATCGTTACAGAGGATATCAGAAACGGCAACGGCAGAGCCATCAAGTCAAAGCTCTGGTCGCCCAACCGCGTTGACAAGATCGACGCTCCGGTAAACGCTATCTTCTGGATCATGAAGGATCCCACGATCCCTCCGGTTGTAAAGCTCAAGGGTGCTTCTCTTGCTTCCGTAATGGGCGCGACCCTGGCAACAAAGAGATCCTCCGCCGAGCGTCTTGCTCCCGGCGTTGACCCCAACAAGCTGGTTGTTGTTCCTTATGCAAACCCGTTCAGAACCTATCCTCTTGCAAACGACTACGCAAAGTTCAAGAAGCTCGTTGAGGAAAAGAACGTTGACTGTTATATCGTAAACACCGGCGACTTCATGGGCAAGAAGGTTCAGCCTAAGGACACTCTCGGAATCCTCGAAGCTATTGTTGAGGGCAAGGCAGAGTTCAAGCAGTGGGGTCCGTTCTCCGATATCGAGATCATGGAATGGGAAGGCTTTGTTCCCGATATGAACGACGCTGATTATGTTTCTCAGCTCAAGGCAAGAATGAACGACAGAGTAAACGAGATCAAGGCGTTCAGCGAAGAAAAGGGCGGCTACGACAAGCTTCCCGACGACGCACTCGAAGCGATTCAGAAGGTTGTTGACGAGTTGGGCTGATTTTAGGTCAACAGCAGACTTGATAAATAAATTTTGATCCAACAATAATTCAGCGCACGCCTAAGAAAACAACGGCGTGCGCTTTTGCTTTGGGATTTTTTTGATTTTACAGCGTTACAAAAACGCCTTTAGCTGACCGATATGCTCCTCCTCGGTGTCGAGCATTTTTTTGGCGAGAAGCGTGATATTTGAGTCGCTTCTGTCATATTCGCGCAGGCGGCGCGACATCTTGTTTACGCCCATGGTGTTGCCCTTTATCATCATTTCGGCGGCGTGAGAGGGCGAGGGATCGCGCTTTAGGTCGCGGTCGGCGGCGATCCTCGTCATTGTTTTGGTGACGGGATTGATGTGCTTTATCTCCGCGCCCCGGTTGCGAAGCATATTGTTGGCGCAGTGATAAATTTTGCCGTAGCGCACAAGCTGTTCGCTCAAGAGCGCGTCAACCTGGGTGCTTTTTACGCGCTTTCGCACGCTCTTTACGCCCTGACAGCCCATTTCGGCGTTTTGAAGTATGGAGTTCAGCATTTCGATATCGTTTATCATAAAATCACCTCGGTATTATTGTTGACGGAAAAATTTGCGTTATGCGGTTGAAAGACGGACAATTTTGTGAGATAATACTTTTAGAGCTATTCAAAATACCATTTTGGATTTCGAGGTGTTTAATATGAAAAAAGCCGAGATCATCACCGCGCTTCTGCCTTATCCCGACAGAGGCGACAGAAAAATCCGAATCTATGTCCCGGAGCACAACGAGGGCGAGCTTTTGCCTGTAATTTATATGACCGACGGACAAAACCTCTTTTTTGAGGAAGAAGCAACATTCGGATGCTGGAAGCTTATTGATTTGGTCGAAGCAGAAATCAAAAGCAGCGGCTCCGGCGCGGTCATTGTCGGGATCGACCACGGCGGAAAATGGCGCGACAACGAGCTTACACCCGGCTCGATCGGAACGGTTATGCCCACGGATATGCCCTGCTACACCAATGCCGAGGGCGAGATCTTTGACAGCTTTGTTGTTGATACGGTCATGCCGTATATCGAAAGCAATTTTCCGGTCAGGCGTGACAGAGAGGCGACCGCCTTTTGCGGAAGCTCCTCGGGCGGCTTGCAGTCGTTCTTTACCGGATTTAGCCACCGCGAACGCTTTTCGTTTTTAGGCGTGTTTTCTCCTGCGTTTTTGCTCTACTCTGCCGAGGATTTGAAAAGCTGGATAAGCAAAATGATAACCGACGATCAGCCATACCTTTATATCTATACCGGTGCCGAGGGCGATTTGGAGCGGAGGATTTATGAGAGCGTCGAAACGGTTTATGATATCCTTACCGAGCTTTGCTATCCTTACGATCTGCTCAACGAGGTCGTTTTGTTTGAAAACGGGCACAACGAAGAAGCCTGGAGAGAGATATTCCCCGACTTTTTGCACACCTTTCTTTTCAGAGCAAACAAAAAGGCAGACGAATGATCGCCTGCCGTAATGAAATAAGAATCGTATCTGTAAAATTATGCGATGATCTCGCCGTCAACCGTGCCGCCGAGACCTGCTGCGTTCGACTCGTCGGTGTCAATGTGCATAGCCGGAGCGAATTTTGGGCTGACTCTGATCACAACGTCGCCGAAGATCGTCTCTCTGCCTGTGTTCTCGCCGACCTTGACCGAAACAACCTGCTTGTCCTCAAGACCGTATTCCTCGGCTGACTTGGGATCAAGGTGAATATGTCTTTTTGCTGCGATAACGCCGCAGTCGATCTCAACCTCGCCGCAGGGACCAACGAGCTTGCAGCCCGGAGTGCCCTCGATATCTCCCGATTCTCTGACAGGAGCGGTGATGCCGAGCTTGCGCGCGTCGGTCAAAGAGATCTCAACCTGATCCGCAGCTCTTTCGGGACCGAGGATAGACATTGTCATCTCGCCTCTGGGTCCTACAACAGTAACCTTTTCAAAGCAGGCGAACTGACCCGGCTGAGAAAGATCCTTTTTGTTTGTAAGCTTGGCGTCCGCGCCGAAAAGAGTTGCAAGGGTCTCCTTGGTTACGTGAACGTGATGTGCAGAGGTTTCTACCATAATTTTCATAGTTAATTACCACCATTCATAATTTTTGAAACAACCGCCGCAGGGCGGCCACCTAAAGTATATTTTACTACTAAATCAAGTATATTTCAACCTTATTTTTCAAAATCGAGTGATTTTATGACTTATAACAGCCTTGAAGAACTGAAAAACGACTGCCTTTCCTGCAAAAAATGCGCACTCTGCGAAACGCGCCGCCATGTTGTTGTGGGAGTGGGAAGCGAGACCGCCGAGGTTATGTTCATCGGCGAGGGACCCGGCGAAAACGAGGATTTGCAGGGTGAGCCGTTTGTGGGGCTTGCCGGGCAGCTGCTCGACAAAATGCTTTATGCGGTCGATCTTGACCGAAAAAAGAATATTTATATCGCCAATATCGTAAAATGCCGCCCTCCCTACAACCGCGACCCAAAGCCCGGGGAGCAGGAAATGTGCATTGACTGGCTCAGGGCGCAGGTAAGGCTTATCAAGCCGAAAATAATAGTTTGTCTCGGACGTATCGCGGCTTGCAGAATAATCCGCGAGGATTTTAAAATCACACGCGAGCACGGACAATGGCTCGAAAAGGGCGGAATACTTATGACCGCGATGTTTCACCCTGCCGCGGTGCTTAGAGACCCCGGCAAAAAACCGGCGGCGTTTGAGGACTTTTTGCGGCTGAGAGAAAAAATAAAGGAGGTTTGCGAGAGGACCTATGAGTAACCGACAGTATGAATTTAAAAATGAGCAGACAAGGGCGTTATTAGCCTGCGCCCGCGAGCGTTTCGGCGACGAGCCGGAGTTTTTGTGGATAAATATTCCCGACGCAGCAGTTTTGCGCTGCCCCGAAACCGGTCAGTGGTACGCGCTTATCATGACAGCCCAAAAAAGCAGCTTGGGTGCTTTTGAGGACGAGACGACCGAAACCATAGACCTGATCTGCGACCCGGACGAAATCGAAAAGATCGCAGATGAAAAGAAAATATTTCGCGGCAAGAATATGAATCCGCGCCACTGGATAACGATTTGCACCGACAACAGTCTTGACACCGAAGAGATACTGCGCAGACTGGGCGACAGCCACGACTTTGCAAGCGGAAAAAGGGGAACGCTTGACGCCTTTAGATGCTCGGGCTGAGAAAAATCTGAATAAAATAAAAAAAACAGCCGATTATTATTGATTGATCGGCGCATTTGTGGTATAATTTTGAAGAATAGACATACTTTCTCCGCGCAATTTTGAAAGATATTTCTGAAAGGATTGTAATATAATGATAAAGGCTAATCAGTACCGCACCGTAAGCTGCGGTGAGTTAAGAGAAGAAAATATCGGTCAGCAGGTCAAGGTTGCCGGCTGGGTTGAAAATATCCGCGACCACGGCGGAGTTATGTTCCTTGATATCCGTGACGAATACGGAGTTCTTCAGGTTGTCGTTCACAACGACGAGCTTTTGAAGGGTGTGAACAAGGAATGCACCGTAACTCTGAGCGGCGAGGTGGTAAAGCGCGACGAGGAAACTATCAACACCAAGATCGCGACAGGTTACGTTGAGGTCCACACCGACGACATCAAGGTTTTGGGAAGATGCAAAAACGCGCTTCCGTTTGAGATCCTGACCTCGACAAACACCTCGGAGGAGGTAAGACTCAAATACCGCTTCCTCGACCTCAGAAACCCAAAGGTCCACAACAATATCCTGCTTCGTTCAAAGATCATCAGCTTCCTTCGTTCAAAAATGGAGGAAATGGACTTTACCGAGATCCAGACCCCGATACTGTCAACCTCGTCTCCCGAGGGCGCAAGAGACTATCTGATCCCTAGCCGCAAGCACAAGGGCAAGTTCTATGCTCTGCCGCAGGCTCCCCAGATATTCAAGCAGCTTTTGATGGTTTCGGGCTTTGACAAATATTTCCAGATCGCCCCATGCTTCCGCGACGAGGACGCACGTGCCGACCGCTCGCCGGGCGAGTTCTATCAGCTTGACTTTGAAATGGCGTTCGCCACTCAGGAGGACGTTTTTGATATAGCCGAGGAGGTTCTTTACGAGACCTTCAAAAAATTCTCAGACAAAGAGGTTTCAAAGCCTCCGTTCAAGCGCATCCCCTTTGCCGAGGCAATGGTAAAATACGGCACAGACAAGCCTGATCTGCGCAATCCGCTCCTTATCGTTGAAATCAGCGATATGTTTGAGGAAACCGACTTTGCGCCCTTCCGCAAAAAGACCGTTCGTTCGATCAACGTTCCCAACGCCGCTTCCCAGAGCAAAAAGTGGTTCAAGAGAATGGAAGAATTTGCGCTCTCTATCGGCATGAAGGGCTTGGGCTACGTTAAGGTGAACGACGATCTGACCTTTGACGGTCCGATCGACAAGTTCCTAAAGGAAGGCGACCGCGAGGAGCTTGTCAAGCGCAACGGTTCAAAGGCAGGCGACGTGATCTACTTTATCGCCGACACCGCCAAGGACGCGCCTAAGCTTGCCGGACAGATCCGCACCGAAGTCGCAAACCGTCTCGGACTCATTGATACAAGCCGCTTTGAGCTTTGCTTTATTGTTGACTTCCCAATGTTCGAGCGCGACGAGGAAACCAACCAGATCATCTTCACCCACAATCCGTTCTCAATGCCCCAGGGCGGTCTCGACGATCTGCTCAACCAAGACCCGGAGACTATCCTCGCTTATCAGTACGATATCGTATGCAACGGCGTTGAGCTTTCGTCGGGTGCGGTTCGTAACCACGATATCGAGATCATGAAAAAGGCGTTCGAGCTTGCAGGCTATTCCGAGGACGACCTCAAGGCAAAATTCTCTGCACTCTACAACGCATTCCAGTACGGCGCGCCGCCGCACGCAGGAATGGCACCGGGCGTTGACAGAATGATAATGCTTCTCACCGAAGAAGAAAATATCCGCGAGGTAATCGCGTTCCCAATGAACTCCAACGCTCAGGATCTGCTCCTAGGCTCGCCCGGAGAAGTAACCGAGCAGCAGCTGCGCGAGGTTCACGTAAAATTGAGATAAATTCAATAAATTCATCCGGATTTTTGATTCTGCGATGTAGGGGCGACCAATGGTCGCCTGTGCGCCGAACGCAGATATATTCTGATGGTTAGACAGGTAAGCTTGTTTTATGCAGAAAAATCTGATATAACATAAAACGTCTGTTCAAGGGCGACCGATGGTCGCCCCTACAACCTTATTGGAAATAGCTGCATCAATAATTTTTTTGTAAAATATCAACTGTCCCGAAAGGATTGATAAATATGGTAACAAGAGAAGACGTTGAAAACATCGCTCTGCTCTCAAAGCTGTTTGTGCCTGAGGAGGAGCTTGACGGCCTTACAAAGTCTATGCAGGAGATCATCGACTTTGCCGACGCGATCAACAACGCCCCGGCAGACGGCGAGGGCTTTGACAATATCAACAATCTCTCAAACGTATTTCGCGAGGACGAGGTTGTTCCGTCCTATGACTGCAAGGAGATCCTATGCAACGCTCCCGAACAGGCTGAGGATCACTTCCTTGTAAGAAACAGAGAGTAAGGCGGTGTAACGATGGGAACAATATCCAAAATTCACGAGATGCTGACAACAAAGCAGTGCTCCTGCACCGAGCTTACAAAAAGCTATCTTGAACAAATCGAAAAATCAAATCCCGAGCTGAACGCCTACGTAAACGTTACCGGCGACGAGGCTCTCAGAGCGGCTGAGGCCGTTGACAAAAAGCTTGCCGCCGGAGAAGAGATCGGTATGCTTGAGGGCGTTCCGATGACTTTGAAGGACAACCTTTCAACAAAGGGCATCGAAACCACCTGCTGCTCAAAGATACTCACCGGCTACAAGCCGATTTACAACGCAACGGTTTGGGAGCTTTTGCAGGCGCAAAACGCCGTTATGCTCGGAAAAACCAATATGGACGAGTTCGCAATGGGCTCGTCAAGCGAGACCTCATACTTTGGCGGCGCGGCAAATCCGTTTAATACCAAACACTGCGCCGGCGGTTCCTCGGGCGGCGTTGCCAGCGCGGTAGGCGCGAATATTGCTGCCTACGGTCTCGGCTCCGACACCGGCGGCTCGATCCGCCAGCCGGCTTCATTCTGCGGAATCGTCGGCTTAAAGCCTACCTACGGTGCGGTTTCGCGTTACGGTCTGATTGCCTACGGAAGCTCGCTTGACCAGATCGGACCCATAACAAAGAGCGTTGAGGACGCGGCTATCGTATTTGATGCGATCTCAAAGCAGGATGAGCGCGACTCAACCTCAAAGGGAAGCTCCGAGGAGACTTACTCAAAGCTCGACAACGATATCAAGGGACTCAAAATCGGTATTGCAAGAGAATATCTTGACGGCGTTCGCGATGACGTAAAGGAAGCGGTGCTCGAAGCCGCCGAGGTTTACAAGTCGCTCGGCGCAGAGATAGTATATTTCGATCTTCCTGCGCTCAAATATGCCCTGCCGGTTTACTATATCATCGCCTGTGCCGAGGCTTCGTCAAACCTCGGTCGCTACGACGGTATCCGCTACGGCTACAAAACCGCTCACTACAACGGCACTCACGATATGATCTGCCGCACCAGAAGCGAGGGCTTTGGCGAGGAGGTAAAGAGAAGGATACTTCTCGGTACTTACGTTCTTTCCGCCGGCTACTACGACGCTTACTACAAAAAAGCTCAGGATCTGCGCGGCTCGATCATCCGCTCGTTCAACGACGCATTTGAGAACTGCGACGTGATCCTTGCTCCTACAGTTCCTATGACAGCGTTTGAAATGGGTCACGCGGTTTCAGACCCGATCGAGACCTATCTTACCGATATTTGCACCGTTCCGGTGAATATCGCCGGCTTGCCCGGCGTTTCGATCCCCTGCGGCTTCAACGCAAAGGGAATGCCAATCGGTATGCAGCTGATCGGAAGAAGCTTTGGAGAAGCTACGATACTTAACGCTGCCTATAAATATCAGCAGGCGGCTCCCGATAAATTTATGGATACAAAGTGGGGTGTAAAGCTGTGAAATATGAATTAGTTGCGGGTTTTGAGACCCATATCGAGCTGTCAACCAAAACTAAGATTTTTTGCGGCTGCACAACTCAGTTCGGCGGCGATCCGAACACCCACTGTTGCCCGATATGCATCGGACTTCCGGGAACGCTGCCAAAGCTCAACCGCGAGGTAGTTCGCTACGCGATCAAGGCAGGCTTGGCTGTTCACGGCGAGATCGCCGAAATTGCAAAAATGGACAGAAAAAACTACTGCTATCCCGATTTGGCAAAGGCTTATCAAATCAGCCAGCTCTATGCTCCGCTGATAATCGGCGGCTACGTTGAGCTTTCAAACGGCAGAAAGATCCGCCTCCATCATATCCACATCGAGGAGGACGCCGGAAAGCTGATCCACAAGCATGGCGACACCTACGTTGACTACAACCGCGGCGGCGTTCCGCTTATCGAGATCGTTTCCGAGCCTGATATCCGCTCGATCGACGAGGCAAAGGAGTACGTTGAACGTCTCCAGCAGGTCATGCGCTACATCGGCGTTTCCGACTGCAAAATGCAGGAGGGCTCAATGCGCTGCGATGTAAATATTTCCGTTCGTCCCGAGGGCAGCGAAAAGCTTGGAACAAGAACGGAAATCAAAAATATGAACTCGATCAACAATATCGCAAAGGCGATGGAGTATGAGTACGAGCGTCAGACCGATTTGATAGAAAGCGGCGGCAAGGTGATTCAGGAGACCCTGCGCTATGACGACGCGAGCGGCACGACTTCTTCTATGAGAAGCAAGGAGGACGCGCACGACTACCGCTATTTCCGCGACCCGGATCTTGTTACGATCAACATTTCGCGCGAAGAGGTCGAAGAGATCAGGGCAAGTCTGCCTGAGCTTCCTGCCGAAAAATTCAAAAGATATACCGAGGAGCTCGGTATCCCCGAAAAGGACGCGCAGCTTCTTACAAAATACAGAAAAATCAGCGAATTTTTTGACAAAGCCTGCGAGGGCGTAAAATCTGCAAAAACCGTTTCAAACTTTATTATCGGACAGATTTTCCGCAGAACCGAGACCGAGGCTGACAAGGAGCAGTTCGATGTTTCTGTTGATCCCGTGCAGCTCAACGAGCTTGTAAAGCTGCTTGACAGCGGAAAGATCCGCAACAACCTTGCAAAGTCAACTCTCGAAAAAATGCTTGATACCGGCAAGGGCGCGCTGGAATTTATCAGCGAAGCCGATATGGGCGGCGTTGACGACAACGCTCTGCTTGAATTGTGCAAGGCGGCGGTCGAAGGCAACCAAAAGGCGGTTGAGGACTTTAAAAACGGCAAGGAAAAGGCTCTCAAGGCACTTGTCGGGAACGTTATGAAAAACAGCCGCGGCAAGGCGGACGCAGTTGCAGCCGAGGCAAAGATCAAAGAAATCATCGGATAACATTATTTCAAAAACTAAAATCCACCGCTTGATAAAAACGGTGGATTTTGTTTTGTAAGATTTTAAGACAAAAGGCAACGCCGCGCTGAATTGCGCGGCGTTACCTTTATATAAAAACAATCAATCAATCACTCGATTATTAGGAATTGTCTATGATTTATTGCTTGATTGTGTAGTTGGCGTTGATTATTCGCAGGGAACAAAGGTTGCAATGATCTTCGCTCCGCCTGCCTGCATTTTGAAGCTGCAATCGCCGTTAGCGTCGAGAGTCAGAACTTCTTCGCCGTATCTGCCGAACGAACCGTTTGAATCAAATATTACTGTAACGCTGCTAACCTCGTAGCCCTTGTCAGCCTTGACGTTTACCTTTACGGTTTCAAACTCAGTAGCTGTATCCTTGTCAACTGTTACAGAACCGTTGTTTGTACCCTTTGTTCTTACGTAGAATGCTTTGTCGGTGAATGCTCTGAAAGTAATCTCGCCGTCGATCTTAACTGCCTTGCCGGGAGCATATGATGTCCAGGGCTTACCTGCAACAGTCCAGTCTACGAACTTGTTTACAAAGTAGCCGTTATCAAAGTCCTTGCCTTCGGGAAGAACGAAGTCTGAACCAACAGTAACTGTGATGTCTGTTGTCTTGTTTGCTGCGTCGATCAGATGAACTGTTGTTGTGCTTGCTCCTACAGAAGCGTAGGCGTCGTTGTCTGTAGCTGCGCTTGCGGTGATTGAAAACATGCTGAATGCGCTGATGATGATGCTTAATGCTGCGATGATTGAAAGTGTCTTTTTCATGATTGATTTCTCCTTTGAATTCTTTTTGTTTTGTTTTAGTTTTGTTTTTGATTGATTTGATTGAGAGTTTGTTTTGTTTGTTTTGATTATCTTTTAGGTTTTGTTTTGTTGTTTTGTTTTTGTTTTGTCTTTCGTAAGCTTACAAGTGCATTATACACCATGCACAAAACAAAGTCAATAGTTTTGTGCAGAAAAACGGCGCGTTTGGACATATTCATTAAAAACTAAGGTATATCTTGGGCTAATATCACAACTTTATGTATTGATTTACCCGATCGAAAATTATATTTCGTCATACTGCACAAAAGCATAAAATTATTTACCTCGTTTCTGTGCAAACGGGTTAAGTAACTCGCTAAACAACCGCGACTGCAATTAAATAAAAAATAAATAAACCGGAAAATTTAAAAAAAATTTAAAGTTACGTGTAACTGATTTTAAAATACATCGTCAAAGTTATCAGTATAAGTTAAATATACACAATTTGGTTTGACAGTAAAGTTGTATTATTGTATAATAAAGTCAACACCGCACGTGTTATGCGGTAATTCAAAAATTAACTTATGATACGGAGTTGATGATATGAAAAAACTGTTCAAAAGCTTAGCGGCTGTATTGACCGCTTCGCTTATGCTCTGCTCTGCCGCCGAGCCTTTGACTGCTTTTGCGGCGGATCAAGCCGAAGCTTCCGCTGTCGGCGCAGAAAACGTTATTAACGTTTCGTCAAACGAGATCGCTTCCAACGGAACATACTCGGCGATCCAAACCGCGCTTGACAAGGCGAAAGCTGAGGCGAGCTCTTCAAATGTATATAACGTTGTTGTTGCCCCCGGCAGCTACACGCTCAACAGGGGACTTCGCATTTACGCCAACACAACTCTGACGCTTACCGGCGTTACGATCACACGCGACAAGTCGGCAGGCTCAAATATGATACGCACCGGCGACGAGGACACCCTCACCACAGGCCGTACCGGATATTATTATGAGAACATCACCATAAACGGCGGCACGCTCAACGCCAACGGCACCGAAAATACAATGATTAAGGTGGCTCACGCAAAGAATTTCAAGATGACAAATGTGAATCTCAAAAATCTAAACGAGGGTCATATGATGGAGGTCGCAGGCGTTGACGGCTTTACCGCGCGCGGCTGCACCTTTACCGACCAGGTGCTCTCGCCCAAGGGCGTAGGCTTTGAGGCTATCCAGTTTGACGTGCTCAAGGACGAGCATATTGTAAACTGCCGCAGCGAGGATCTGCCAATGAAGAATATCCTCGTTGAAAACTGCACCTTTACAAACTGTCCGCGAGGAGTGGGCAGCCACACTGCAATACACAACCGACCTCACGACGGGATCGTTATCCGAAACAACACCTTTAAGAATATGCACAGCGTTGCGATCCAAGGTCTTAACTGGGTCAACTGCACGATCACAGGCAACGTGATCGACGGCGCGGCAAGGGGGATCGCTGTTTATGCGGTTATGGACGAGGGCTCCGGCACATTTTTGCCGAGCGAGCTTGCCAAGGAGGGCAACACCACCGCCCATGCCTCCGACAGCTACCAAGCTCCGCAGAAAGCGAATATTTTGATCGCCTACAACAAGCTCAAAAACTGCGGCACGCTTGAGGACATCTATTCGCACTATGAGGTTTCGGGAATTTCGGCTATGGGCTACAAATTCTCTTCAACCACTCCGCGCAGCAGTCAGGACGGAAGCGGAAGGCTGCCTGCCGGAAGCTACTACTGCGACGGCGTAACGATCCGCGACAATTCCGTTGACGTTTGGGGCAGCGGAGTCAGGGTCGAAAACTGCCGCAACACAATTGTCAGAAACAACAATCTCTCCTGTGGTCGCGGAAAATTTGACAGCAAGAATTATTACGGGATCGTTTTCAGGAACGACGTCCGCGCTGGTCAGCTAAACAATAACTATATCGCTCATTCAATGGTCAACGGAATACAAATCGACGATTGCACTGTGACCGATATCAGCAGCAACGAGATCACCGATTCGGGCAAATACGGAATGGGGATCTACGGTTCAACGATCGGCACGATCACAAACAACACCGTTACCGACGTCGGAACAGAAGGCATCGCGCTTCTTTCCGGCTCGAACATAACAGGAAGGGTCAGCGAAAACCGCGTTTCCGGCGGCAGCGATTACGGCATCCACGCTTCTTCGGACACAAAGGTTGCGATGATCGAGAAGAATACCACAGTCAACTGCGGCGAGGGCATCGGATATTCAAGAGGTCCGGGGCTTGTCACCGTTGGCGCGAATTACGAAAAAACAGCTTCGCTCTACAGCCTTGAGACGAACGAAAAAATGCTCGGAATGGGCGTTGGCACTGCCTACAGGATCGGTAAGTCAATAAGTCCGGCAAACGCGATCTCCGGCTTTAGCTATTCCTCCGGCAACAGCTCGGTTGCAGAGGTTGACCACACCGGACTGATTTTTGCAAAGTCGGTGGGCGAAACAACGGTCACGGTCAAGAGCGACAACGGAAAAACCGCGACTGTCAGCGTGATCGTAAATGAAAGCGGAGAGCCCTCAACAAGCAATGTTCTTGCCGTTCCAAAGATCACAAAGCTTGAAAGCACTGCCTACGGCGTGAAGCTGACCTGGGACGCAGTCAAGGGCGCGAATCGCTACAGGGTTTATTACAAGGGAGCGAGCGGAAACTGGAAGGGTCTTGGCAACACAAGCTCAACAAGCTTTATCGATGATGATGTGAACGTCGGCTCAACCTACACCTACACCCTGCGCTGCATTGACAACAACGGCGACCCGATCAGCGACTTTGACGGAGCAGGCTGGTCGCACACCTACACCGGGATCGAGATCCCTCAGATTTCCAAGCTTGAATCCGCTCCCAACGGCGTAAAACTGAGCTGGAACGCGGTTGACGGCGCGAACAAATACCGACTTTATTACAAGAACAGCAGCGGCGGCTGGACCACGCTCGGCGATACTGTTTCAACGACCTTTACCGACGAAGAGGTAAACGTAGGCACGACCTACACATACACGATCCGCAGCCTTAACGGAAACAATCGCCTTAACAGCGGCTTTAATTCAACCGGTTGGTCGCATAAATATCAGGGTATCGACGTTCCTCAGCTTACAAGCCTTGAATCGATCCCCGAGGGAATAAAGCTTGGCTGGGAGGCTGTTGAGGGCGCGAGCGGCTACAGAGTTTATTACAAAAACCGCAGCGGCGGTTGGTCGACGCTCGGCGACACGACCAAAACGAGCATAACGGATACAGACGTTTCGCTGGGCACGGAATACACCTACACCATCCGCAGCCTGAGCGCGAGCGGCAGAACAAACAGCGGCTTTGATCCAAACGGCTGGTCAAAGACCTATGACGGGATCGCAGCTCCGGAGCTGAGCGGCTTTGAAAGCAACGCGGACGGCGTAAGGCTCAGCTGGCAGCCTGTTGAGGGCGCGGCAGGCTACAGGCTCTACTACAAAAACAGCAAGGGCGGCTGGAACCGCCTTGGAGACACGAATAAAACAAGCTTTGTTGACAGCGACGTTACCTTTGGCTCAACATATACATACACCATCCGCAGCCTCAACAGCAACGGCGTGCTTGCAAGCGGCTTTGAACCCAACGGCTGGGCGTATAAATATATGGGTGTTCAAACCCCCGAGATCAAGAATTTGACAAGCACGACTGACGGTATCAGGCTTGAATGGAACGCTATTGAGGGCGTTTCCTCCTACAGAGTTTATTACAAAAACGGCAGCGGCGGCTGGTCAAAGCTCAAGGACGTGACCGGCACAAGCTGCGTTGACGAAAAGGTTGCTCCCGGCAGAAAGGAGACCTATACGATCCGCTGTCTGAACACGGCAGGCAAGACCATAAGCGACTTTAACCCTCACGGCTGGTGGCACGTGTATGAGGCTCAGGCTTCGCGCATCACCAAGATCGAGAGCACAACAAGCGGCAACAAAATCACCTGGACTGCAATTCCGGGCGTAAAGAGCTATCGCGTATATTATAAGAACGGCAAGGGCGGCTGGTCGCGCTTTGGCTCGGACGCCGCAACCAACAGCTTCACCGATACCGCCGTAAAATCAGGCGTACCTGACACCTACACCGTTCGTTGTCTTGACTCAAACGGAAACACGATCAGCGACTATAATCATACCGGCTGGTCGCACACCTTTATCGGAACGCCAAAGATCACTTCGCTTTCGAGCACGAGCGGCGGAGTAAAGATCACCTGGGGCAAGGTGAACGGCGCGGTTAAATACAGAGTTTTCTACAAGGGCAGAAACGGTTGGACAAGGCTCGGCGACACAACCTCAACGAGCTTTACCGACAGCGTTGTGAGCAACGGCTCGACCTATACCTACACCGTGCGCTGCATTGACAACAACGGTAATTTTGTCAGCGGATATGACAACACCGGCAAATCAATAAAATATGTAAAATAGCGTCGTGCCGCAAATTCAGGACTGAATAACATTTGAAAGTGGTTCATTTGTGAAAAACAAAAAAGCTTTTGGTAATTCTTCCGATTGCCTCGCTTTCCGACAACGATGATTTCCAAAAGCAGTAGCTCTCAAAGGATATCAGCAAGGAAATAAAAAGCCTCATCACGGATTTTTGTGGGATAATAAAAAGTAAATATTGAAAAAGAGCATAGGAAGCTCCAAAATTGTAGTTGACTAGACAAACAAAGAGGAGAGAAACCTATGCTCTATTTAGATGATATCAAAGTAGAATTTGAAAGTCAAGGATTTAGAGGAACACATTTAGGAATCAGCCCGGAGAAAGATAAAACCGTCTTGTTTCTGGAGAGCGTGCGAACAACAAAATCCGTTCGGTGCCCGGCTTGTGGCGAGACGGTGTATATTTACGAAAACGGTCAAGTTAAACTCAAAGATATACCGCTTTGGAAAGGCACCGAGCACATTTGCAACTTCTTCATACATCGCTACAAATGCAACTGCTGCCAAGAAACCTTCACAGAGGAAATACCATTCAAATATCCCGGTACGCGGATAACATACCGAGCTGCGAATTGGATCAAAGGATTCTTACAGCAAAAACTATCCATTAAAGCGATACAGGAACTCACCGGTATCCATTGGGATACGATCCGCAAGGTACAGCGTGAGATTATGGATGAAGCGATTTGGAAAAGAGAGAACGAGCTGAAGAAGGAGGGTTACAAGCCAAGGATCCTCGCCGTAGATGAATTTGCAATCCACAAAGGTCATAGCTACGCCACCTGCGTTATGGATCTGGAGCAGGGAGATATCTTATGGGTTGGGAAAGGCAGGGCGATGAAAGATTTTGAAAAGTTCTTTGAAGATATCCCTTCCGACTCCCTGTCAGCAGTCATCGCGGTAGCGATGGACATGAACGCTTCATACAACAAGCTTGTGACAAAGCATTTGCCAAAGGCACAGATCGTTTATGATCGTTTTCATATGCAGTCACAATTTGGCAGAGATGTTCTCGGCGTTGTCCGTTTGGATGAAGCACGTAAGCATAAAGCCAAAGCAAAAGAAATCCTTGCCGATATCCCGGATGATACCGACAAGGAAACATTGAAATCTCTCAAGCAGAGAGCTAAAGCTGAGAAGCAAGAATACAGTCAGCTAAAGAAACTGCGCTGGTCATTACTCACCAATGGGGAAAAGCTCTCCGAAAGCAAAAACGAACATCTGCAATCTATTCTACAAGATCATCATGATCTTGCGGTTTGTTATGCCATGAAAGAGGAAATATGCAGACTTTATGAGCTGAAAGACTACCAACAATCGCTCGACGGATGGTCAAAATGGTTTGATGCCGCTAAAGAAAGTTCTATTCCTGCTTTGGTCAAGTTTGCTCAGCAGAAGGAGAAAAGACTTCTCGGTTTAGCTGCTCATGCTATTTTTCCCATCAGTACAGGTAAACTTGAAGGCTTCAACAACAAGATTAAGGTTGCGAAACGAATTGGCTACGGTTACCGGGATGATGACTTCTTCTTTACCTTGATTCGTTATCTGTCTATCCCTTCTTTTCGTTCATCCCACAAATTTCCGTGATGAACCAATAAAAAAGTAGAAAGCAACTAAGCAAAACAGCATAAAAAAACGGCTGACTTTTCTCATTTTGAGTTTAGTCAGCCGTTTTCTATGTAATATTAGTATGCTTGCAAGGCTGCAATAGCCTTTGCAGGGTCCTCGGCCTTGAATACCGCCGTGCCTGCAACGCAAACGTCGATTCCTGCGGCGGCAGCCTTGGCTATAGTTTTTTCGCCGATGCCGCCGTCAACCTCGATCAGCAGCTCCCTGATTCCTCTGCGCTCACATTCTGCCTTGATTTCTCCTGCCTTTGGAAGCATATCCTCCATAAAGCTTTGACCGCCAAAGCCGGGTTCAACTGTCATAATCAGCACCAGATCAAGCTTGTCAAGATAGGGGAATACCGCCGACGCCGGGGTTTTTGGCTTGATAACAAGCCCGACCTTTACGCCCTTTTCGCGGATTTTGTCTATGGTTTTTTCAATATCGGAGTCACATTCAACATGAAAGGTGATGATGTCCGCGCCTGCGCCGACAAAGTCCTCGGCATATTTCAGCGGATCGCTGATCATAAGATGAACGTCAAAGGGCTTGTCCGAAAACCTTCGCACCGCCTTGATGACAGGCGCGCCAAAGGTGATGTTTGGAACAAAGTGACCGTCCATAACGTCAAGGTGCATCCAGTCAGCACCGGACTTGTCCATTCTGACAATTTCTTCACCCATTTTTGAAAAATCGCACGAAAGAAGCGAGGGAGCTATTTTCATAGGAAACATATCCTTTCTTTTTTACCATTGTATGAATGTGGAATTAGTGTGGAGTGTGGAGTTTGGAGTGTGGAGTTTCGGTCGAGCAGACAAAATTAGTCCATCATAAGCGTTAGTTCCCGATAATATTTATATTTAATAAGCAAAACATCACCAAGATAGGTTGTAGGGGCGACCACCGGTCGCCTGTGCGCCAAACGTTTATGTTTAATGATGGTTTATAGGTGAACAATGGTTCCTGAAAAATCAAATTGATATGAAACAAAAGGTTAGTTCACAGGCGACCAATGGTCGCCCCTACGACTTGTTAAGGAAAACTAAAACTATAGCCATAGTAATACAATCGGGCGCAAAAAGGGTTTTTATGATCTATTCTATCTTCACGACAATAACTCCACACTCCACATTCCAAACTCCACACTAAACAGAGCTCCACACTAAACAGAAAAGTTAGCTACGGCTTTTGAATTGCCGGGGCTATTATAGCCGCTACCGCCCAGAACAATGCGTAAATCAATACCTCAAGCGAGCCCATAACGCCCACGTTTGCATACAGCGCGAGGGTCGCCGCAACCAAAATTCCGAGTATTACCGCGATCAGCTGAATAACGATCGCAAGCGAAATATTGTGCTTGATCTTTACGCTTCCGGAAACCGCTCTTGCAAGCGAAGAAGCCTTGCCGTGAGTGATCAAATATGAGCGCGAGGTCTCTTCCTTTGCGCCCTGAGCTTCCTTCAAAACATTTCCCAGTCCTGTCGGAAGCACCTTTACGCTGCGGTAAAACAGCCCGTATAGCGAAGCGATAAGATCGTCGGTGATATTGTAATCTGTTGTGCGAACCAAAAAGCTGATTCCGTTCGATTCGGCGCGCTGAAGCTCGGTTTTGAGCTCCGGGTCTGCGTGATATTTTGTGACCAGCATCGCAACAAGCCGACCTGCACGCGAAAGATATGTAACCTGTCTGCCGTCGTTTGAATACCTTTCTTCATAGTCGATCGACGGCGTTTCTACGCTGTATTTTTCCATAAGCTGACGTGAGCCGACAAGTATCCTTTCGCCGTTTATCCAGCCGACAAGCCCCATTTCGTCCTCATAGAGCACGCTTTCAACCTCCGGCAGAGTTTCGTTTGTTTCGGCAACTACCGAGTCAAAGGCGTTTGCGATCGGGTTTTGAGCCTCTTTCAAGATCGCGATACCGCAAAGCAGTGACTCGTCAACATTGAATTCGTCATAGGTCTTGATCCCCTCAAGCTCAATGGTGTCCGCAGGGAACAGCTCGGTCGCGTCAAGCATGACCGCCGTGCTGTCGCAGAACTGCTTGATCGACGGATAGCCGGCAAGCATCGAGCCAAATTCCAGCAAGGTTTTGCAAAGCCTTCTGACGGGCAGATTGACCGCGATAAGGTTTGAGACTGGGATAGCCAGCGCGGTGATGAGCGCGAAGGTGTTGACAGCGTCGGTAAAGCTTATCTTTATCACGCCGTAAATCAAAGCAATAAGGATTGCGGCGATTGTCGTTATCGGCGCAAGCTTTGAAGCAAGATCCTCGCTGGGGTCGGGAGCGTAGGATATTTTTAGAAAATTGGAAGCAAAATCGGTTTTGTGCTGATAGGCTATGATGTTTTTTTCGGAAGCCGTTCCGCTCAGCATCTTGTTGGCGATCGATTCGTTGTTATAGATCTTTGCCGCGTATTTTTGCCCCTTGGCAGAAACAAAGCGGAAATTATCCTTGACCCTGAGCACCATAAACAGCTTGCCGAGATTATTTGCGAAAAATCCCAGCAGCACGATCGCACAGTAATAGTTCACGTTAAAGCCGCTCATATCTCCCAAACAGAAGAATGCCGAAATCGCCTGAACTGCGGCAGCGATACCGCCGATAGCTATGGCGGTGTCGGAATTGCCCTTGAATTTTATCAGAGGTGTTAGTCCGCTTAACATGGCGACGCGGTTGAGCGCGATCGACGAGCCGATCAGCAAAAGGTTGAAAACTCCGTAGGCTGCCGGTGCAAACGGCACCGCGCCGATGATCGCCGACGGAAAAAATCTTGTTACCACGGTCAGCAAAGCTGCCGCAACAGCGATTATTCCCGACAAAAGGCTGCGCATAAAGAGCTTCTTGATGTTTTGGTTAAGCTCAAAGACAATGCTCTTTTCGTCCTCTTCTCCCGTGTAGTCCTCAACAGGCTTTGCCTTTTGCTGCGGAGTGTCGTTGTCGTCGGAATCGTCCTTTGAGAAGAAGCCCACAACAGCCGACAGGATCTTTTCCTGCGCGCTTCTTTTGTCCTCGGGCTTTTCGTTCTCGTCGCTGTTGTCCGGCTTGGGCTCGGGACGGATCACATGAGCGATGACCGAGGGATTTTTTGAGCGAATGTATTCCTCATATTCGTTTGCGACCACCTCGGAAAACCTGCCTGCCTTGACATTCAGATTATCCTTGGGGTTTTCGGGGCGGTAAATCGGAACCTTTGAAACGATACGCTTGGGCTGCCTTGCCGCCGGCTGAGCCTGATCGCCGAAAAGCGTCTCGTATCTGCCCTTTTGTTCATCAGGCTTAGGCGCGTCGGAGGAGTCGCCTGCGTTTTCGGATTTCTCGTTATTATCGTTTTTGCCGTCTCCGTTCTGTGGCTTGTCCTCTGCGCTTTCGGATGCTTTTTCGCCCGGATCGTCTATATCTATATCAATTGTATTTATGCTTTCAATATTAACGCCGCTGTCGCTGAACTGCTCCAGCTCGTCAATAACGTCTCTCGAAAATCTGGTGTGCTCGTCGTATTCGGGAGCAAGGGTCACGATGCTTTCTTCCTCTTGCTTTGCTTCTTCGGCATCGGACTTGGCTTGGGCTTCTTTTTGCTTTTGTTCCGCCTCTGCCTCTGCCTGAGCCTCCTGAGGAGTTTTGATTTCGTCGGAGCCCTCCATAATAAGCTGAGCCTTCATCGTTGTGGCGGTTTTGTCGCCCATAATTACGTTTTCGTTGGTTGCATTGCGCTTTTTGCTGCTTTTGTCAACCTCCAGCGGACTTTCATTTTGAAGGCGCGGCTTCTTGCTTTTGTTGCTGAAAATATCGTCCATTTTGGGCTTGGCGCGGTATTTGTCAGCCATATTCTTCATCTGCTCCTGATCTGCGAGCCGATGCGTTTCTTCAAGAATACTCTCAATTTCGAGCTCTCGCAGCAGCTCGTCCTTATTATCTTTGTCCGGCAATGCCTTCACTTCCTTTCTATCTGTCCTTCATTGCGCTGTACATCAAAATTCCTGCGGCAACCGAAGCATTGAGCGAGTTGATCTTGCCCTTCATCGGAAGCGACACAATAACGTCGCATTTTTCTCTTACAAGCCGCGAGATCCCCTTGCCCTCGTTGCCGATAACGATCGCACATGCGCCGGAAAAATCACATTCGGAATAGTCTGTTCCGTTCATATCCGCGCCGAAAACCCACACTCCGCGCTTTTTGAGGTCGTCAATAAGAGCGGAAATATTGTTCACGCGCGCGACCCGCATATATTCGATCGCGCCTGCGGAAGCTTTTCCCACGGTATAGCTGAGAGTCGCGCTTCGGCGTTTGGGGACTATCACCCCGTGAACGCCTGCACATTCGGCGGTGCGGATAATAGCTCCGAGGTTATGCGGATCCTCAAGCTCATCAAGAATAACAATAAAAGGAGGCTCGTTTTTGCTTTGGGCAAAGTCGAGGATGTCCTCGACCGTTGAATATTCCTTGACAGCCGCAAATGCGACGATCCCCTGATGTACCGCGCCGCCGCTGATATAGTCGAGCTTTGCGCGGTCAACCTCCTTTATAGGGATACTTTTATTTTTTGCCTTTGCCAAAATCCCAACAACCGCTCCGCTTTTTTCGCCGCGTGCAACAAGTATCTTGTCGATCGGGCGATCGCTGCGCAGGGCTTCGCTGACAGGATTTCTGCCGGAAATAACGTCGGGCTTGGGCTCGGTGCTTTTGTTGTTCATTTGTTTTACCTCAGCGAAAAATATATTTCAATTAATTATAGCACAAAATTTGAAATAAATACAGAGTTTTCGCAAATTTTACGCCGAATAAGGCAAAAAATACAAGGCTTCTTTAATCAAATCGGGCGGGATCAGCCCAAAACGGCGCGTAAGGCTGTCTCTGAAAATCTCCAGATGCGGCGGAAACGGGGTGAAGCAGAAGTAGATCGTCCAAAAAAGCATAAGAACAAAAAGCGAGGGGACAAAGAATACCGAAAGCTCAAACTTGCCGAAAAGCAGGAAAAAGCTTAGCACAGATGCAGGAAAAAAACAGACTGAGCCGAGCATAAAAACTGCCTCTCGACTTTGAAGAACCCAATCGGCGGCGCAGCAAAAGCCGATATGCACCGCGCATAAAAAACATAGCGAGGCGGTTTTTGCCGCGACAAAGGCGCGAAAGGGCACGCTTATGCAAAGAATCTCGATCAGCCCCCAAAACAGGTACGAGATCAGCAAAAGCTTTGTGCTTTCCCAGACGCTGTTGTTCACAGCTCCGAAAAGTATTCCGATCAGTTCTCCGCCGCAGAGCGAATAAAAACGGCGCATAAAAGCGGTGACAAGCGCGGAAAAAACTGCGCCGCCAAGCTCGAAAAGCAGGAAATTTTTTGCCGAAAAACCAAATTGTGATTTTGACGAATCCATCCCGGTGATACCCTCCCAAAAGCAAGAAAAAGTTACAAAAATGTATTATATTTTTCAAGAAATAAAAGTTGAGCTTAAAATTTCTTATTATGAATATATACAAATTGTATATTTCTTTATTATCAATAAAATGTTAAAAACTATGTTGAAAGTGTTAAAACTAAGGTCAATAAAACTTTTTTATTCCAGTTTTTTACTGTAGTTACGGTTTTGCACGCAAAAATCCATTTTCCACATGGAAAACTCTGTTGAAATTATTGAAAATTAAAATTACAATATGTATAATTTGTGTGTCAACCGGAATGCTTCAAAAACTCTCAAAAAATTAAATTTTTTGCTTATTTTTGTATTTGTGCATTTTGCCGAAAAAAAGCCTAAAAACAGCACGTATTTGTTATTGTTTTTCAAAATTTCGGCTAATGCTATCAGTAAAAAAACAGCCTGACCGTGATGACGCTTGCGACCAGTGCGGCAAAATCTGCGGCGAGCGCGGCAAAAAGCGTGTGGCGTATGTTTTTGACGTTCACGCAGCCAAAGTACATTGCGGTCGCATAGAAGGTGGTTTCGCTCGACCCGGCGAGCACCGAGGCGACTCTTCCGGCAAAGCTGTCTGTTCCGCAGTCCTCAAAAAGAGAAATCAGCAGCGCGCCCGAGCCGCTTCCCGAAACAGGTCTAAGCAAAGCCATCGGCACGATCTCCTTTGGAAACCCAAGCAGGCTTGCAGCCGGTTCAACTGCGGCACAGATCATTTCCGCCGCTCCGCTTGCCTTGAGCAGCTCGACTGCGAATACCAAGCCTGTGATAGTCGGCGCGATAGTAAGCAGGGTTTGCAAGCCCTCGCGCGCGCCTGCCAAAAATGCGTCGAACACCGCTGTTCGCGAAAAAAGTCCGTAAATCACAATAATACAGGCAAAAACCGGCATTACAAGCGACATTTTAGAGCCTCCCCTTGGTTTGACCTGCAATTAAAAACGCACGCGATCGTCAGCGCGACAAAAAGCGCGCACGCCGAGCTGATCCACACCGGTACGATTATCTCAAACGGAGCGTCGCTTCCGTAGGATTGCCTGAGCGCGCCGAGCGTGCTTGGCAAAAGCTGTAGGGAGGCGGTGTTCATAACAACAAAAATCACCATTTCGTTCGTTGCAGTATCGCTTTCGCCTCCCAGTTTGTACAATTCCTTCATAGCCTTCAACCCAAACGGCGTTGCAGTGCTGCCCAGACCAAGCAGATTTGAGGTTACGTTCATAGTTATGCATCTGAACGCTTCGCTGTTTTTGTCAAGGCGTGGAAACAAGGGTCGAAGCAGGGGAGAAAACGCCCTCGCCAAAAGTGTGGTAAAGCCGCTTTCGGAGGCTATCTTCATAATTCCCGACCACAGACACAAAATCCCTGCCATTGTCATCAGCAGCGAGACCGCCGAGGCTCCGCTGTCGATCATTGCCTTTGAAAGCAGGTCGCCGTTGCCGAGAAAAATTGAGCACAAAACGCTGATTATTATTATTCCGGACCATATATAGTTGAGCAGATCGATCACTCCATTCGGTTATTATTACTAATTTTGATGCGAAAACAGCAAATTATCATCACTTTTGAACATTATTTGACAAATTAATACGAATGTGGTAAAATATGGATAAAAAAGAAAGGAGCTTGCCATGATTTATACTAATTACAGAGAAATTGATAAAGCAGGTCGAATCGTGATCTCAAAGGACATCCGCAATCATCTGAACATCAAGCCCGGCGATATGCTTTTGATCAACGCCGACGACCACTCTATCGTTATCAAAAAGGCTGAGTCAAAGTGTGTTTTCTGCAACTCGCAGGCAGAGCTTAGGGAGTATAGGGATAAGCATATTTGCGCGTCATGCCTGCGTGAGCTGAACGGCGAACAGGCTGTCTGAGGCAGTGCTGTTACGCACCCGTTTTATTCTGAATCTTTTAACTATAATAATATATATCGATTCCGCGACGTGAATATTCGCGGAGTGTGGAGTAAAAATGAGACTTTTTATCGCCGACATATCGGATTTGCGCCCCGAGCACTCAAAGCTTGTCAGTCCCGAGCGCGCTCAAAAGGCGGCGCGTTATAAAATGGAGGACGACAGAAAAAGATGTATTCTTGCCGGGGTCATGCTTCAAAAATTCCTTGGCAACGCAGAGATCAAACAAAACCGCTACGGCAAGCCCGTTGCAGATGGCGGCTTGTGCTTTAACCTTTCTCACAGCGGAAGCTACGTTCTGCTTGCACTTTCGGATTTTGACGTTGGCTGCGATATCGAGCGCGTCAAGCAGATCCGGTCGCTCAGACTGGGCAAGACCGTGTTCTGCAAAAATGAGCTGAAGCTTATTGAGGATTCCGCCGACAGGCTCTCGGCGTTTTATTCACTGTGGACCAGGAAAGAGGCTTTGATAAAATGTACGGGAGAGGGCTTTTATAAAAATGTTAAGAGCGTTGACGTGAGCGGAGACTCCTTTGAGGAGAACGGACTTTGCTACCGTTTTAAAACTATTTGCTTTTCCGATTATGTTATTTCTGCGTGTTCGGCGCAGGACGAAATGTTTTCGGAGCCGGAATTTTTGAAAATATGACTAAGCCCTAATCATGCTGCTCTGACAGCAAAATACAATATATATACTTTTTATAATCATATAAACTGCATATAGTATGTGAACAAAAAAACCGACTGTTTGGTTTCGGAAAAAACCCGAAGCTAAATGGTCGGTTTTTTTACTTATAAATTATGTCAAAAATGTAACAATTGTTCTTTTTAGCTCTTTTTTTCACATTTGGAATCAAATATAAGCGCATTAACACGCTGAAATCCGCCGAAAAATGTTCTGGCGCAGAAATATAACTTGAACAGATTATCATTTTGTTACAAAATTTAATTATCACGAAGAATTTTGAAATAAATTATTAATAAAATGACGAAGAAAATCGAAAAATAAACGATTTTGTAACAAATCCTCACGGCGGATAATAGCCTAAATGACATTTATTTGTAATTTTATTTTCGACATTGGAAAATAAATGCAAAAATAGCAAGAAATAATCGAAACTTGGCAAGATTTCACTTGTATATTGGCGAAAAAGAAGTATAATTAATTACATCAAAGAAATAAATTGTAACATAGTTGTAACAATTGGTTTCCCCAAACCGCAATATATGTAAAAAAACCGACTGGAATTTTCATTTATATACAATATTTAGTGTTTGGAGGGTATGAAAATGACAGACAGAGAACTTAGAAAACTGTCGAGAACAGGGTTGCTTGAAATATTGCTGACCCAGAGCAGAGAGATTGAAAGACTTAAATCAGAGGTTGAGGAGCTTAACGAAAGGCTTGACGACCGAGACATGATTATGAGTCATTCCGGCTCGATAGCCGAGGCTTCACTGAGGATCAATGGCGTTTTTGAAGCCGCTCAGAGAGCTGCGGATCAATATGTAAACAGTGTAAGGTACAGATTTTCCGCATAGGGCGGAAATTGCCATACAATTTGGAAGGGTAGTTTACAGTTGTGGCTAGGCATTTGAGGCAGAAGTCAACTGCAAAAGGAAAAGACAGGAAGAAACGCAGATACGCCAAGGAATCCAAGGCAGACACACTCTTTTCTAATGTAAGAGGCGGCTTTGGCAAGACGGCGGAGACTGCGCAAGACCCCGTTTCTTCCTCAGAAGATTCGGTTTCCGCAGATAACAGGGAGCCGAAACACGGGGTTAATCTTTCGCCAAAAATTATCAGCTTTGGCGGGGCGAAGGAAGTTTTACAAAAGAATAAGCATTACAAATCAGATGATTTTTCTCAGAAATCCGAAGCGGAAGACGCGACCGCGCAAAATTCCGGCAGACGTTTTCGTGAGGACAGCTCTGACGGCAAGCCTGAGAAAACCGCGACGAAAGTCACCGAAGCCGAGACACAGACCGGCGGAAAACGTTTTAGAAACGAAGGCTCCGGCGTCAAGGCGGAGATCACTCAGCTGAATCCTCAGGAAGCTCCAAAGCAAGGCTCAGGAAAGCATTTTCGTGATAACGACGAAGGTGTTATCCGGGAGGCAAAGAACAGGCAAAAGGAGTTGTCGGGGCAGGAAACGGGAAAGCGTTTTCGTTCAGACGACGCTGCCGCGGCAGAGGATACAAAGGCAGAGACCTCTCAAAACGAGCCCGAAAAAGCAGCCGTTGCTTTGGAGGCTGTTGATGAGAACCGCGAAAAGAATAAGGGAAAACGCCTGAAATCGCCCAAGGAAGCTGAGGAAGAGAAAAAGAAATCCAAGGAGAAATTCTTCTCCGCAGAAAATCTTCCGACCTCAACTCAGCTTGAGGAGGAGCTCAAAAGGCACAAGACCCAAAAGGATAATTCCAGACTGGTAAGAAACACGATTTTCGGGCTTATAACCGTGGCGGCGGTGGCGGTGCTTGTTGCAACGCTCTTTCTGCCGATACTTCAAATCTACGGAACCTCGATGACGCCGACCCTGACCGAGGGCGACGTGGTTGTTTCGCTAAAGGGCTCGGGCTTTGAGCAGGGAGACATCATTTCATTTTACTACAACAATAAGATCCTTGTAAAAAGGGTCATCGCCTTTGAGGGAGATTTTGTAAACATAGACGACGACGGCATTGTTTTTGTAAACAACAAGCCGCTTGATGAACCTTATCTTACCGAAAAGGCATTCGGCGAATGTAATCTTGAATTGCCGTACCAGGTCCCTCCCGGCAAAATTTTTGTTATGGGAGACCACCGACTGACCTCGATCGACAGCCGAAGCAGTGTAATGGGCTGCGTAGGCGAAGAGCAGATAGTCGGAAAAATAGTTTTCAAGGTCTGGCCTTTTGACGGGCTGGGCTCTGTTAAATAAATTACAGTCAGCTTTGGTTTTGGTTATTTGCAAATCAAATGAAAATAACAAAAACTCAAAGGACCCAAACAAAGAAAATATATGGAAAGAGAAGGGGGTAGGAATTAATGAAGCGAATGCGTAAGAATCATGAGAGCACAAAGCGCGAAGGTAGATTTAAGCGCGAGCAGGAAGATGTAATGCCAAACTCAAAGCTAAAGCCTTTGCTTAGAAGATGCTTTGCCTGCGCGGCTGTGATTGTTGTATTCTTCACAACTTATTCTATGATTCTTCCCGCAATCACAGCGTCAATCCCCACTTGCGGCATTGAGGAGCACGTTCATTCCTCGGAATGCTATAGGATCGAAAAGAAGCTTATTTGCGAAAACACCGATCCCGAACATGTTCATTCAGAAGAATGCTACAGCAAAAGAGAGGTTCTTTCATGCGGCAAAGAGGAGCATGTTCACTTTGACGAGTGTTTTGCAGACGTTGGCGAACCGGAGAACAAGGCCGGTGAAAACACCTCGGGCGAGAGCAAACAGGGCGACAGAAACAGTACCGACGCACCGCCGTATGCTGAAATTGATCCCACTGATCCAAGCGAACCCGGCGGAAACTCAGACATCAATCCTACAGATTGGGAGGGCTTGACCGATCTGGTTGCATATCTTGATGCGGTCGGAGGAAAGGTTACCGACGTCCTTTATGACAGAGACAACAAAGAGGTCGAGTTTATCAGCGAGGCTTCCGGCGGAGGCTATACCTATCACTGGGAAATGCGTTCTCCGATCGTTGCAAAGGGACAGTATTATTACTTCCTTCCAAAGGGCATGAAGGTTCTTGAGAATTTCCGCGAGGGTAAGATCGTTATTCGTTCCGGAGTTGAGATCGGAACCTATAAGGTTTCAGCGGATTCCACCTTCATAAAGTTTGATTTTGACGAGATCGTAGAGGATTACCGAGATATCGTAGGAATCATAAACATGTCGGTCGAGTTTGAGGAACAAATAAGCTCGGCGATCGAAAAGAGCGGATATTATGTAGGAGAAAACGGAGAGTTCGACGGTTACTTCCACTTTAATATCAAGCTCCAGATCCCTGCCGACCGTGAAGGCGTTCCCAAGAGAGAATGGAAGGTAAGCGATTATTCCAGAATCAAGTATACTTCATGGAAATATGATTTCAGCGACGAGATAAACGCCGAGAATATGCATGTGTATATCACCTACGGCGATATTCAGAGACGCGAGATCTTTAACGTTGACAAGGTTTACAATGATAATTCTCAGGACATCGCATATTATCTTGATCCTGATACAAAGGATATCACCTTGGTAAACCGCTGCTATTGTAACAAATCCACAGAAGAGGACAGCGAGGAACGCGGTTTGCACTGCGTATATGTTGACGACAACGGAAAGTGCAAATGTCCGCACGAGCATCTGCACACCGGATGGTGCTCATGCTGGAGTCTGGGTTCGAATTCAACTGTTGACATTGAATACAGAACTGCACTCGGTCCCGACGGAATGCCGATCACTTCGGATCAAAACGCAATAGCAAAGAACGGCACAGGCACATATATCAACGACGCGATCCTTACGGAGAGCCACAAGAATAACTCCGGAGAAATCGTTTCAAGCGAGCTTGACGCCGAAACTCAGGTTACATACTCGGCATTCTTTGACAAAAAGGAAACCGAGCTTGGATCAAGACAGAATAACTACGTCAGCACCTTTACTGTTGAGTTCAACAAGGAAAAGGCTGATATTTCAAAGCTTGATACCGATGATGACGGAGCTTATGACAACTGCGTTGTTCTTACAGACGAAATGAATAATCTGCGATATACTAACAACATGGTAATTACCGCAGAGGATATCGATAACAACGAGATCATTCTTGAAAAAGGAACAGATTATACTGTTGAAGTTATTACCAACGAAGATAATCGTGGCGATAAGCTTCTCATAAAGCTGCTAAAGCTCGGAAGATATAAGTATAAAGTAGAGTACGACGCTCAAATGGTTGGCGACAGCGACAGCAAGTCTGTCAGGATCGAAAACAGCATTTCGTGCGAGCTTTATTCCGGCGGCAAACACAGTGTTCATACAGAAACCTATGCTACTCCTAAGTTTACTTACGGACGTACAGGCGAATATGACGACGAGTGGGCAGCAAGATTGTATGAAATCAATATCACAAAGGTAGATATTAATGTTCCCGACAAAACTCTTGAGGGCGCAGAGTACAGATTGTGTTCGAGTGACGACGAAGAAATCGCAACTGCGATCACAGATGAGAACGGAAAATGCACTTTCTCAACTAAGAGCTCCGGACTCAGCTTTGTACTGAACCTTGACACCATGTATTATATCCAGGAAAAGACCGCACCGCAGGGATATACACTGGATACAAGAAAATACTGGTTCTATTTCTCAAGAGAACGTAATAACGGTCTTGAGGATGCTTTGATAGAAGATTATCCGGATTCCATTATTACGTATCAGCCTCCCGATTCCGATACAGGCGATTATATTCTTGATATGACGCTTGAGGATGAAGAGCTGTTTACACTCCCCGAAACAGGTAGTTGGGGAACCGAAATGATTATATCGGTCGGCGTACTGCTCCTTGTGGCTGCCGCAGGCTGTATAATACTAAGGCTGCATAAAAAGGAGGGTGCGGAAACTCCTTAAGTGCTGACAAAAAAATGTTTTCTAAAAAAATAATGAAAAGAAAGGATTAAAAACTATGAAAACTATTAAGAAACTCAGCTGCACAATTCTTGCGATGGCTTTGGTAATGCTTTCTGCACTTCCAACCTTCGCAGCAACAGATCTCGAATCAGAAATTCTCGCACATTCATTTAAGGCTTATCAGATCTTCTCCGCAGATTCAGTGGAAGGACAGTATCTGACAAACGTTGACTGGGGTTCAGCTTTTGCAAGAACCACAAACAGGACAAGATTCCTCAACGGACTTGTTGCAGACGATTCATTCGTTGTAGCAGGTGAAAACATCTTCGCTAACTGCGATAACGCAGAGTCAATTGCAGATGTTCTTGCAGATTATGATGATTACAGCGACGTTGCAAAGTCATTTGCAAAGTATTGCGCAAATTCAAGAGATCTCTCTAACCCAATCACCGTAAAGAACGGCGACACATTGGATCAAGCCGGCTACTACATCTTTGTTGACGCAGAGAACGAGGGCAGCATCAACCCGACTATCGTAAAGATGGTTGCAGACGGCGTTGTAAACATTGAGGTAAAGGCTTCTGTTCCGCAGGTAGAGAAGAAGGTCAAGGAAAACACCTACAATGTAAACTACAACAGTAAGACAATGGGCACACAGCTCCTCGGCGGCTTCCTCGGAATCGACTACGGCACAGGCTACAACGACGCTGCTGACTACAGCATCGGCGATTCAGTTCCCTTTGAGCTCATCGGTTCAATGGCTTCAACAATGAACGACTACGAGCAGTATTACTACAGCTTCATCGATACTCTTTCACCGGGTCTCACATTCACAGAAGCAGACGCTGACGCTGCTACAGTAACTCTTTATGACATCCAGAACGGAGCTTATACCGCAAAGGCTGACGTTACAGACCGGTTCGATCTTACTTTCTCAAAGGACAGAACAACAAATAAGACAGAGATCAAGTTCTCATGCAACGATATCCTCGAAATCAACGGTATTACACCAACAAGCATTCTCGTTGTAAACTATAACGCAACTCTTAACGACGACGCTGTTATCGGCTATGACGGAAACGAGAACGAAGTTTATCTTGAGTATTCAAACAACCCGGCAACTCCCAAAACTCAGGGCAAGCCAAGCTCAACAAGCGAGACTGAGAAGGATAAGGTTATCGTATTCACATACGAGCTCGACGTAACAAAGTTTGACACAGACAACAACACACTTGAGGGTGCAGAGTTCTATCTTCAGAACGAAAACGGCATGTACTATTCTACAGGCAACGCAGGCAGCTACTGGGTAAGTAGTGCTGACGACGCTGATGTTCTTACATCTAACAGCAACGGCGTGTTCGTTGTAAAGGGTCTTGACAAGGGCGTTTACACACTTACTGAGATCAACGCTCCCGATGGCTTCAAGGTTCTTGCAGAGGGCATCGAGTTTGAGATCGAGGCTACTATCCTTCCCGACACAGGCAACGACGACGCTGCTCAGACATGGAACGGCGAGGCTTCAAAGGCTCTCACAGCATTTGCAGCAGAGCTTACTGAGAACCCCGAGCAGGCTGCAAAGATCGCAGTTGCAGACGAGGTTGGCGACGCAACAGTTCTTCTTGACATCACAAACACAAAGGTTTATGACCTCCCCGGAACAGGTGGCATGGGTACAACACTCATCTACGTTATCGGCGGAATGCTCCTCGCAGGTGCAGCAGTTCTCATCGTTGTTAAGCGCAGAGCTAAATAATTACAAATAATTCTTGATCAATGCTTTACAGCCTGATTCGTTCGGGCTGTAAAGCAGCAAGGAGAGCCCTGTAGGCATGAAGAAGAAAATATATTCTACTATAGTAACATTAATGATTCTTTCAGGGTTGTCCCTGCTGCTTTACCCTACAGCAAGCGATTATCTGAACAACATCAGCAGGGCAAAGGATATTTCAACCTATGCCGAATCCGTTGCTCACACCGACAAGGACAAGTATCAGAGAATGTGGGACGAGGCTGTTGATTACAACAGCAGGCTTGCACAAATGCCGACCCACTGGCGGTTGGGCGAAAAGGAAAAAGCTGAGTATTCACAGATCCTCAACGTTTCCGGAACGGGAATCATGTCTTACGTTGAGATCCCCAAGCTCAACTGTTCGCTTCCGGTTTATCACAGCACAAATACCGACGTTTTGCAGATCGCAATAGGTCACCTTGAGGGTTCGTCGCTTCCGGTTGGCGGCAGGAGCACTCACTGTGTGCTTTCGGGTCACAGAGGCTTGCCGTCGGCAAAGCTTTTTACAAGTCTTGACAAGCTTGTTGAAGGAGACACCTTTTCGATCCGAACGCTTGATGAGACCCTTAGCTACGAGGTTGACAAAATCAGCATTGTGCTTCCCGAAGAAACGGAGCTTTTGCAGATCGTACCCGGCAAGGATCTGTGTACGCTGATGACATGTACGCCCTACGGCGTAAACTCTCACAGACTTTTGGTCAGAGGACACCGTATCGAGGACACCAAGGCAATTGAGATGAGGGTAACGGCGGACGCTTTGCAAATCGACCCGATGATGGTTGCTCCGATTTTGGCTATGCCGGTCGTGATCATACTTTTTATTGTTGTTATTACACACAAGAAAAACAAAAAAACAGATTTTTAAAAATGTTTTTCATCAGTTTGCTTTATACTAATGCTTGACAAAAAGCTTTGTTTAATGTTAGTATTAGGGTGAAATGAAGAAATAAAGTTTAAACAAGGTGTGTACCGCGAAAATTGCGGTGTTGCCTTAACGGTTTCTACCATTACAAGGGGGGGAATGAAATGAAAGGAATAAAAGGTATAAAAACTCTCAGCGCGTTGCTTGCTGTTGTTTTTTCAATGGCTTTATGTTCAACTTCAACAGCTCTCGGCGCGTCAGAACAGCCGTGTACGGTAATGATTGATTTTGAGCTTGAGGACGTTCAGTTCGATCTCTACAGGATCGGAAACATTGCTGACAACGGAAAAGCAAGCTTGGTTGATGAGCTCAGCGATTATAATGTTGATTTGTACGACAAAAACGCTGCCTACACACTTTCATTGTATTTGCGCCGCGACGCGGTTGCGCCTGAAAAAACTACGTTTACCGACGGAAAAGGCGACGCCTATTTTGACGAGCTTGAAAAGGGCGTGTATTTGATCCTCGGCAATGATGTGATCTCCGGCAACGAAAAATACAGCTTCCTGCCGGTCATGCTTTCTCTTCCGATGAAAGAAGGCAACGAATATCTCTACGACGTAAACGTTAATTCAAAATTCGAGAAAAATCCCGTTGATGATACACCCGTTGATTTGAGCGTTATCAAAATATGGAAAAACGGCTCTGACAGCACCAATCCAAGCATAACGGTTCAGCTTCTCAGAGATTACGAGGTTTTTGACACTGTGACCCTGAGCAAGGAAAACAGCTGGAAATATACTTGGAATGATCTTGACAGCAAATATAACTGGAGCGTGACCGAGGTCAAGCCCAACGTTGACTGCATTGTTGATATCGGCAGGGACAAAAACCTGTTTACGATCACAAACACGATCATTGTTCCCGACGCATCAACCGTTCCTCAGACCACAAATCCGGAGGAGCAGGTCACAACATCGCCGTCAGCAACTACTCCATCGACAATTCCCGATGAAACTATTGTAAAGCCGACAGTTCCGAGAACTACCGTTCCCAAGTCAGGCTCTACACCTTCAACCAAAGGCGGCGTGTCCGGCGGTACGATCCCGCAGACCGGTCAGCTGAACTGGCCTGTACCGGTTTTGATCGCAGTAGGTATCATATTAATAGCGATCGGTATTGTTTTGGCAAGGAAGAAAACCAATGAGTAAAAAGGGCGTTGTTTTTATCATAATCGGCGTGCTCTGTCTTGCTTCGGCAGCCGCGCTGCTTATGTTTAACAAGGTCGAAAGCGACAATGCTTATTCGGAATCGGTTCGAATCGCAGGCATTATGACTGAGCAAATGAAAAGTGCGGAGAACGAGGATGTTGAATTTCCTACGAACAATCCGGACAGGGAAATGCCCGAGATCTATGTTGAGGGCATGGGCTACACAGGTATTCTCGAAATTCCCGACCTTGATCTCATGTTGTCTGTAGCTTCGGAGTTTGATTACGGAACTCTGCAAATTTCTCCCTGCATTTACAGCGGCTCAATGTATACCCGTGATCTTGTGATTGCTGCGCATAATTACGACATGCATTTCGGCAGGATCAGCTCCCTGAACTTTGATTCAAAGGTGATTTTCACCGATACGGAGAACCACAGATATGTCACTCAGGTTGTGGATATAGAAACTCTCCGCCCCGATCAGGTCGAGGAGTTGACCACAAAAACCAAGAAAAACGACTGGGATTTGACTTTGTTCACCTGTAACTATTCCGGCAGCGAACGAGTGACCCTGAGATGCAAGTTGGTCAAGCAGTGATTCTATAATTACGCACCCGAATTTGTGCATGTAGGTGCAATAAATAAGTATTATTATCATTTGGCGGTACAGCTTTTGGCTGTGCCGCCGGTTTTTTAGGGGATAGTTCAGTAAAATAACGATTTGGTTGCCAATACGACGTATTCGTGTTAGAATGATATCATTGATTACGGAGGGTAATGATATGAACAACGGATTTGATTTTTTGATATACAAGGCGGCTGACGAGGAAGTATCGGTCAACGCTGTAATAAAGGACGATACCATTTGGCTTACGCAAAAGTCAATGGCAGAGTTATTTGAGGTTGACAGAAGCGTAATAAATAAACATTTGAAAAACATTTATGAAAGCGGAGAATTAGCTGAAAACTCAACTTATGCAAAAATTGCACAAGTTCAACACGAGGGCAGCCGTCAGGTAAAGCGTAATATTGATTTTTACAATCTTGACGCGATCATCTCGGTCGGTTACCGTGTTAATTCCAAGCGTGCTACGCATTTCAGACAGTGGGCGACAGGCGTATTAAAAGAATATATGATCAAGGGCTTTGCGCTTGATGATGACAGACTCAAGCAAGGCAACGCCGCCTTTGGCAAGGATTACTTCCGAGAGCTGCTCGAAAGAGTACGCTCCATCCGTGCGAGCGAGCGCAGGATTTGGCAGCAAATCACCGATATCTTTGCAGAGTGCAGTATTGACTACGACAAAACCTCCGATGTCACAAAACGCTTTTATGCCACCGTGCAAAACAAATTCCATTATGCGATTACAAATCAAACAGCCGCAGAAATCATTTATGACAGTGCTGATAAAAGCAAGGAGCATATGGGCTTGACGACTTGGAAGAACGCTCCCGACGGACGGATCCTGAAATCAGATGTTGCCGTTGCCAAGAATTATCTTGAAGAAAAGCAGATACGTCAGTTAGAGCGTGCCGTCACAGGCTATTTTGACTACATAGAGGATTTGATTGAACGTGAAAACACCTTCACAATGGAAGAATTTGAGAGCAGCGTCAATGAGTTTTTGGCTTTCCGCCGTTATGATATACTCCCCAACAACGGCAAGGTTTCTCATAAAAGAGCATTAGAAAAGGCGTATCGGGAATATGACGAGTTTAATAAAACGCAGAAGATTATTTCCGATTTTGACAGAGAAATAAAGAGGTTGGAAACAAAAACAGAAGGGTGAAAAATGACTGTAAGAGAAATCAAAGATAGCGAATTAAACGCTTTGCTTGAATTATACACCCACCTGCACGAGCATGGTGTGCCTGAAAACAGTGAGCATTTACTTAATACGTGGGCGGCGATTTGCAGCGACGAGAATCATCATATTATCGTCTGCGAGTTTGACGGCAAGCTTGTTTCCTCTTGTGTATGTGTTATCATTCCGAATTTGACAAGAAATAGCCGACCATACGCATTTATCGAAAATGTTGTAACGCACGCCGATTTCAGAGAAAAAGGTTACGCAACCGCCTGTCTGAATTATGCAAAAGAATTAGCGGTCAAGGCTGATTGCTATAAGATGATGCTGCTCACAGGCTCAAAAAGCGAAAGCACACTGAATTTTTATAAACAGGCAGGCTACAATTGCGCGGATAAAACAGCGTTTATACAATGGCTATGAGGGATGAAATGGATATAAAGCTTATTGCAGCTAATCTTGATGATTTAGATACGATCCTGCAAATGCAAAAAGAAGCGTTTTCCGAGTTGTACGCTAAGTATCAGGATACGGAAACAAGTCCTGCAACGGAAAAGTATAAGGATATCTTGTTCCGCTTCAACCAACCCGAAACGACATACTATTTCATAACAGCCAATGATGAAAAGGTTGGCGTGATTCGTGTGGCAGATCATAAGGACGGTGTTACCCGAAAAAGAATATCACCAATTTTTATTATGCCCGAATACAGAAATCAAGGCTATGCTCAGCAGGCGATCGCAGAAGCGGAGAGGATTCACGGAGAGCAACATTGGAAACTCGACACGATCTTGCAGGAAAAAGGCAACTGCTATTTGTACGAAAAGTTCGGCTATCACCAAACAGGCAAAACCGAGCAAATCAATGACAAAATGACGATCGTATTTTATGAAAAGGATTGAGGATTAATTTATGCTTAAACTAAGACAATATAAAAGCTGCGACGCGCAAGCGATCGCAAAATGGGTACAAGATAAAGATGTGTTTACGATTTGGGGCGGAGAACGCTTTGGCGACTATCCCATCACAGCGGAAATCATTGATAAAAAGTATCGTGAAGCTAACGGCGACTGCGCAGAGCCGGACAATTTTTATCCGTGGACGGCTTTTGATGATAACGGAATCGTCGGTCACTTTATTATGAGGTATATCAACGGAGATAATAAGGTGATCCGGTTCGGTTGGGTAATCGTTGACAGCTCTGCAAGAGGTAAAGGTTACGGAACCGAAATGCTTCGTTTAGGGCTAAAATACGCCTTTGAAATCTTCGGTGCGGAGAAGGTAACAATAGGTGTTTTTGAAAACAACACGCCTGCATACAAATGTTATAAAAAGGTTGGCTTTGCAGATGTGGACGTGGTAAAAGACGAGCCTTGGGATATTATAGAAATGGAAATCATTAAAACGAGGTCAGAAAATGAGTAATAACACATTCTTAGAAAACTTTTATAATGAATACGACGAGGACGGACGACTTGCAAGCAATCGTCTTGGCAGAGTAGAATATCTTACTACACGCAGATATTTAGATCCGCTGTTAACCGCAGACTGCAAGGTTGCGGAAATCGGCGCAGGCACAGGCAGATACAGCGTCACACTCTCCAAAGAAGGCTATGATGTCACCGCAGTGGAATTGGTGCAACATAATCTTGATATTCTCAAAAGCAAGCTTGACGGCAGCGAGAACATCAAAACTTATCTCGGCAACGCGCTTGATCTGAATATGCTGGAGGATAACACCTACGATATTACCCTCCTGCTCGGTCCGATGTATCATTTGTATTCCGAAGAGGACAAGATAACCGCCCTCAATGAAGCAGTCAGAATCACAAAGCAGGGCGGTCATATCTTGGTTGCTTATTGTATGAATGAAGCGACAGTAATTCAATATGTTTTCGGCTGCAACCAGCTTAAATCGGTAATGGATTTGAATATGATAACCGACGACTGGAAATGTATCAGCGAGCCGAAAGACCTGTTTGAAATGGTGCGCGTGGAGGATATAGAACGATTGAACGCTACGATACCCGTAGAACGAATCAAGCTCGTTGCAACAGACGGCGCAAGCAGATATATTAGAGAATATCTCGAAGAATTTGATGATAAAACCTTTGAGAAGTGGTTATCCTATCATTTTGCCACCTGCGAAAGGCAGGATTTGCGGCTATTCGGATATTACCGCATTGCTAAGTGCTGTTTATGCCAAGACAGGGCTCATTACCTATCACGGAGCGCATTTCAGCACCTTTGGCTTTGAAACAGAGCCGGAATATACGCAAAAAGCATTCTTTGATTGCGTGATGAAGCAGGAAAAGCTTTTAATTAAACCCTCGCAAGCAGCCAAGCAATATACAGTCATTCAGCAAGGCGTTTGCGAAGGGACGATAATCGGCGGCAATCTCTGTACACTGAATCTATTGCAAGGCACACGGTTTATGCCTCAGGCGGACGAGATCGTTCTGTTCGTTGAAGATGATAACATTATGGGCGATTACTTCATCTATGAATTCGACCGCAATTTTCAGTCTTTGTTGCAGGCTTACGGCACAGATAAAATAAAAGGCGTGGTGTTCGGCAGATTTGACGATAGCTGTAAGATGAGCTCTGATGTTGCGAAAAGGATCATTGCAGATAAACTGCCAAAGGATATCCCTGTGATATTCGGCGTAGATTTCGGACACGTTTTCCCGATGATCACTTTTCCAATCGGCGGCAGGGCAAGAATGGAAGCAACCGACGATCCGTTGATAGAAATATATCAAAATCAAAAATAATATAACAGCAAAAAGCACTGACCGTGCAACCCTTTTTGGGAAACCCGGTCAGTGTTTTTTGCTTAATGTGACAGTCGGGGCAAGAGTGCCCACCGTCACTTTTTTACATTAATGCAAAACCTTGTGCCGAACAATTCAAAAGCTCTTATTTTTGCAAATATTATTATAAAATATAAGCAAGATTCTTTTGCATTCTGGTAACGTCCTTTATGTCAACTATTTCGCTGAAATCAATGTCTGCAAGCTCAAGCTGCTCGTTGCTCAAAGGTCTGATGCTTGCCAAATAGTACTGAATATAGGTGGCGTCGTTTATATTTACCCTTCCGTCAAGATTAACGTCTCCGGTTTTGTTCTTTTGGCTGTTAAAATGAATGGTTGCAGCGTCAAGGCTTGTGTTGGTTGAGAAGTTGGTGTAATAGTCAAGAGCGGCAGGAATTTGATTCCATTGGTTTTGACTTCCCGAATAATAAACGTCGGTAAGATCAAAACAATGGTTAAACGCATAATAGCCAATGCTTGTTACGATTGCCGGGATATTTATGCTTTTGAGGTTTCTGCACGCATAAAACGCGTTGTTATCGATCGCGGTAACAGTGTCGGGAATATATGTGTTGCAGCAGCCGAACAACAGACGGTTGCTGTTCTTATAGATCACGGCGTTGCAATTGTCGCGGCTGTCATATACGGGATTTGCAGCGTCTACCCAAATGTTTATCAAGCTGCGGCATCCGCTGAAAGCCATGTTGTTGATTTCTGTCAGGGTTTTTGGAACAATAATGCTTGTTATGCTGTTGCAGTTTTCAAAAGCCCCGTAGCATACTGTTTCTACTTTATCTGGCAAGACCTTGCCCTTTATCGAGTAACAATTCAAAAATGCATATTCTCTGATTGTTTTAACGTTGTTTGGTATTTTGATTTTTGAAAGATTGATACAGTCGGAAAAAGCGGACTCTCCGATCATCTCAAGACTTTGCGGAAGGTTTACTTCTTTTAATCCGGTGCAGCCTTTAAAAGTATCATATTCTATGGCTTTTACGCCCTCCGGAACAGTCACGCTGGTAAGACCGGTCTTTGACCTGAAAGCTCCTATTCCTATGCTTTCAATGTCGCCGGGAATAACTGTTGAATTACAGCCGAAGCAAAGCTTGTTTGAAGCGGTTTCGATGATCGCATTGCAATTATTTCGGCTGTCAAATTTTGGATTTCTGCTGTCAACCGTTATCCGCGAAAGATAAAAGCAATCGATAAATGAATCTTGATAAATCTGAGTAACGCTTTTGGGGATATGAAGGCTTGGCATTCTGTTGCAGTTGCTGAAGGCACAGTGAAAAATGCCGGTGCTGCCTTCTTGGATCACAACCTTTTGAACCTCGGATCTGTTCCAGGGCGAATTATACTATTCTCTGAAAAAACACTTTAAAACAGATGTTAGCGGAAAATTTTGCAGAACAAGGCGGAGGACGCAGGAATCCTGACGGATTCCGAGAACGACAACGCAGTTATGCGGAATTTAACGCAACAGATGTTAAAGGATTTTATCAGAGAATAGTATTAAACTCGTCTATGTGCATAAAATATGCGCAAAGGGGCTGTCGCACTAAGCCCTAACAAAAAGAAAAAGACCGGGTAGCCCGAAAAGGGTTGCCCGGTCAGTGCTTTCGTTGTATAATTTAATTGCCGAA
>OMZU01000048.1 GCA_900315605.1 uncultured Eubacteriales bacterium
CCGGACGTCGCACAACAAGGCATTACTATGTCTGTTGAGCGATGTTCGGCTATTTTTATATGCTGGTTGTTACTCCGAAGCGGAGGAACAATGCATTTACTCTTTTTCAGGGCAAGAGCTCCTCCGTTCAGATTTGAAAAATCGAACACTCGAACATTTCAAATCGAACGGAGGAATAAATTTGATTTTCATTTATTACGAGGATAAAAACGGCACAGTATTTTCTGCCGATAAAAAAAGGAGTTTTTCCGTAGTGTCCGGCGAGGATGCGTATGCTTTTTTGAGAAGCAAAAAGTGCAAGGGAAAGCGCTTTTACCGGACACAGACTGAGGAAACAGGTGGAGATACGGTTTTGGTTGAAGTTCCACCCGAAAAAGTCAAAACAGTTCGAAAAGAAGAAAGAAGAAAGCAGTATGTCAACGACTGCATGAAAAATAAGGAATTCACTATTCTCCATTTGGGTGATATGGACTCCGACGATGGAATTACCGGCGAAGAACTGATTGCAAGTCAGGATGAAAGTGTAGATACGCTTGCAATCAGGAGTCTTGATCTTAAAACGCTGAAAAAAGCTCTTTCCACTCTGAGTGAGAAGGAATATGAAGTAATAGAAAAAATGTTTCTGGTTCCAAATCCAATGACAGAACGTGAGCTTGCAGCACTGTTAAATGTTTCTCAACCAGCAATCCACAAAAGGAAAAATTCCGCCTTTAAGAAAATAAAAAATTTTTTTAAGAAAAATTAAAAAACAGGTTATCAAATCTCAAAAAAGTGTGGAATAGAGGATTAGAGGGGTAAAACAGCTCCTCTATCAAACACACAATTTCAGCACCTTGAAAATTGAATATCAGCATATCCTTTACGTTCCTTCTGCTGCCGGTAATACGGCAAGCTACGAAAGCAGGGCTACTGTGGGCATCCGTTCGCCGCAGCCTGTTAGTCTTTGACATCACGGTGCCACCGTGACGAGCGATGACATGCAGAAGAAATAATGATACTTGCGTCCCGTCCCAAGTCGAGCGAGAAAAGACCGTCACAACTAAGGAGGGCGTCCGCGGGAGATCCCGGCGGTGGTGAGATTCCAATGAGGCTAAAGGCATAGCCGGAGGATATGTTCCCTTGCTTGGGGATATTGAGGATAAATACAAGCACCATGCTACGCAAGCTGTCCTCGGAAGGCGACAGCCTTCCTGCGGAATCTTGCTTGCCCGACACAAAATCTGCTCAAAAATCTGTCTGTGTTTCTGATTCGGACTCAGTATAAAAACGATTGATACAATAAGCTGCCGCCTTAGAGCAAGGCGAAAAGCAACCGATTTCAAGGCGGCAGCATTTATCCAAGCCAAATGACGGCTTTTATCTGTTTTCAATCTGGAAACTGAATATAGATAAAAACCGTTAAAGAACAAGGGAGGTAAACCATGAACACATTAGCGTACATCAAATTGAACAGACCAACAGGAGAAGAACTTGATCATTCCAAAAGAAACGCATGGCTGTTTGTCCGCGCTGAGGAAGGCAAAAGCCATATTGACGCTATTGCGGAAATGAAGTTGTTCAGCTCGATCTGCGAAGCCGAAGGTTTTCACATAATCGGCGAAAGTGTGTTGATCGGCAACGAAACCAGCGCCGAGCATTTTCTCAAATCATTTATTACACGCATCCTTTTTGTTGATTGCATCGTTACACCGTCGATCCGGGACGTTGCTTCAAATTCCCAAAACGCTCTTTCTGTCGTGGACAAGCTTCAGAACGAGGGCGTGGATTTATTCACCATGATTGACGGCGAGATTTTCAAAACAACAAGTACGATTTCTGTTTTAAGAGCCTTTCATAACAAAAAACAGGCTTGCGCACAATAAGGAGCGACATCTATGAAAAACAAATCAGTCAACACGGCTTCGTTTTATTACAGCCTTAATATGCTGAAGCTGTTGCAGGATATGAACCTTTTAACCGAAGACGAGGTCGCTAAGATCAAAAAATCACTGTCGGAGCATTACGGCGTAACCGATATCTATTACAGCTGAAAGCAGCACAAATAATTCTGAAAAAGTTCCCGATTCTCTCTGGACTTGTACCGAACTTCCGTATATTGTTGTGTTGCCAAAAGGCAAAATCTCAGAAAGGAGTCTTCAAAGATGAAAATAACCGACATAACGGTTGAGAAAAAAGCGGATAATAAACAGCGTTTGGCAGCATACTGCCGAGTTTCAAGCGATTCGGAAGATCAGCTTCACTCCTTCGCGGCTCAGATTTGCTATTACACAAACTACGAAAAGCAACACCCCGATATCGAGTTAGTAGGAGTTTACGCTGATGAAGGACTTTCCGGCACAAGCATGAAAAACCGCAACGAGCTGCAACGTCTGATTCAGGATTGCGAGCATGGCAAAATCGACCGTGTGATTACAAAATCCGTATCACGCTTCGCTCGCAATACTCATGACTTATTGCAAACAGTCCGTCTGCTGAAATCTCTCGGCGTTACGGTAATGTTCGAAGAACAAGGTATTGATACCGCAAAATTGAACAGTGAGATGTTTCTGACATTCCCCGGTATGATCGCTCAGCAAGAGAGCGAGTCCATATCGGGGAATATGCGTTGGAGCTACAAAAAACGCATGGAGTCAGGTGAGTTCAACACCTGTTCCCCCGCTTACGGATTTGATCTTGTAGATGGCAAGTTAGTTGTAAATCAAAGCGAAGCGGCGGTTATCCGTCGAATCTTCGACATGTATCTTCAGGGAATCGGCAAGGAACGCATTGCGGATATTCTCAATGAAGAAGGTGTTCCGAAAAAGCGTGATACCAAAAGATGGAATCAACGAATGATTTCATACATTCTCATTAACGAACGATATATGGGCGATGCGCTACTTCAAAAGTTTTATACGACTGATACGCTGCCATATAAAAAGCGACCCAACAAAGGCGAAAAAACAAAATACTATGTAGAGGATGCCGGACCCGCGATCGTATCCAAAGAAGTATTCGAAGCAGCAAAAGCCCTATCACAAAAAAGAGCTTGTTTAACAGAGCATCACGCAAACCATACCTTAACTCAAATGTGCTTCTGTCAAAAGTGCGGCAGAGCATTTCGCAGATTAACAGTCAGAGGAAAACAATATTGGATTTCATCCATAACAGAGCAATCCGACTGTGATTGTAAAAAAAACAGATTATCAGAGCAGGGCGTGTTCACCGCATTTACCCTTATGATGTATAAGCTCAAAGACAATCGCAAAAACCTTATCGGCAACCTGATTTACCAACTTAAAAAAATGGAAGCCATGAATGGTAACAGCGAAAGTATCAGTGTGATAGACGAGGAAATCGCTCAACTCTGCGTACAGAAACACGTTATTACCAAGCTTCACAACAGTGGAATTCTTACCGCCACAGACTACGCATGTCAAGCATCCTCCATCGAAAACCAAATATCGGAGTTAAGGGCTCAGCGTCGAAAAACGCTGTCAGAAAACCCTGATGATGAAATGCTCGATGAACTGAAATCATTATACAGATGTCTTGATGAATGTGAACTTTCTGCAGAAATAGACAAGGTGCTCTTTGAACAAGTTATAAAAAGGATCACGGTAATCGACAATTCCACTATCAGATTCAGGTTGCTTGGCGATATAGAATTTGAAGAAACTATTAACGAGAAAGCGAGGTGCAAAAGTCGTGAAGATAAGAGCAATACCCTTCGGATATAAATACGATGTCGGACAGATCGTAGTGGATGAAACCGCCGCTTGTGTTGTCAAAGAGATATTCAAGCAATACATTAATGGAAATTCGCTGCTCAACATCTCATCCCTTTTGAACAACATGAATATCGAATACCGTCCCGGAGTAGTTGGTTGGAATAAGGCCAGAATAAAACGCATTATCGAAGATAAACGTTATTTAGGTAACCAAGACTATCCCACTATCATCAGTGAAGATTTATCTGAGAAAGCTAACACCCTCAAATCAGGAAAAAACACTCAGTCGAATATTGATAAGGACAATATGATATACAGTCTTGAAGCAACCGTCTGCTGTCCTTGCTGCGGAAATATAATGAAACGTATATTTGAGCCAAGGAACAAAATCCCCGAAAGATGGAGATGTGAAAGAGCCGGTTGTCACAGAATCATTCCCATATCAGATGTCGACTTGTTATCCGAAATACAAGCCCTGTTCAATTCAATAATTTCAAATCCTGAATTGATAACGCCATCAGATTCCGAGAATCAAATCAGCATAAAAACTCAGCGCGCAGAAAATGAAATCAACCGCTTATTCGACAGCAGGAATCCAAACAAAGACCAGATTAGAGGCAAGCTAATCGAAGCAGTTTCACTGCAATACGGCGACATTGATACCGCAAAATACGAGTCACAATGGTTAAGGGATCTCTTCCTATCCCAAGCACCATTCAAAAAATTCCCCTTAGAGTTATTCAATCAAACCGTGAATACCATCAGCTTTGACGGCGATGAGAGTGTTACGGTTACATTAATCAACGGACAAACCGTAGGAAAGGAGCGCAGTTATGGAACAACAGAAAAAGATTCATGTCATTTCTCCGACCGTCAGCGTCAGCGAAGATGTCAAGAACAAATACAGGCAAAAGCGTGTTGCGGCGTATTGCCGGGTATCCACCCAGCAGGAAGAACAAATCAACAGTTATGAGGTTCAGACGAGATACTACACAGAAAAAATCAATGCCGAACCGAAATGGAAGCTCGTCAAAATCTTTGCTGACAAAGGCATTTCCGGTACAAGCACCAAGCACCGTGACGAATTCAATAAAATGATCCGCATGTGCAAGCGCGGCAAGATAGACATGATCATCACGAAATCTATCAGCCGTTTCGCACGAAATACCGTCGACTGTCTCAAATACATTCGCATGCTGCGAGATATGAACATTGACGTATATTTTGAGGAACAGGGCATTCACAGCATCGAAAAAGGCTCTGAGTTCTACATAACCGTCTACGGTTCGCTGGCACAGAGCGAGTCCGAAAATATCAGCGCCAATGTCAGATGGGGTAAAGAACAATGTGCCAAGGAAGGAAATGTCCAATTCAGATACAAAAACACCCTCGGCTATCGGAAAGGCGATGACGGCAATCCGGAGATCGTTCCCGAGGAAGCGGAGACAATACAATTTATCTATCACCGGTTTCTCGCAGGCGACAGTTACGGAACGATCAAATCCGCGTTAGAGGAAAAAGGCATTCCAAGTCCCGCAGGAAAAGGAATCTGGTCTTACAGCACCATACGTTCTATTCTCACCAATGAAAGATATAAAGGCGATATGATCATCAACAAAACCTTTGTTGTGGACTGCATTTCAAAACAAATCAAGAAAAACAACGGAGAAAGAACCAAATACTACGTTGAGAACAACCACCCGGCGATAATTGATGATATCACATTTGGCAAGGTTCAGGAAGAAATTGCAAGGCGAAACAGCAAGCGAAAAGTCAAGCAAATCGGCACAAAAACAGAGCTTGGAAAATACTCTTCCAAATACGCGCTCACAGAACTTCTCGTCTGCGGAGAATGCGGTTCTCCCTACCGGCGATGCACATGGACAGCAAGCGGCTGTAAAAGGATTGTATGGCGCTGTATCAACCGCCTGGATTACGGAAAAAAATACTGCCATGATTCTCCCACTATTGAGGAAGGCGTCCTGCACAAGGCTATCACGGAAGCAATAAAGACAATGGCTATGCAAAATTCCTATCTTCTTCAAACGCTGAGAACGCATATAGCCATGCATATGGAGCGTGACGATAAAGAGGACAGAATCATAGAAATCAAAGTTCGAATTGCCGAAATCGACGCTGAATTCAAAAAACTGCTCTCTTCTCTATCCGTAGACCTGGAAAATAATGCTTATACCGAAAATGCCATTGCCGAGCTGATGACAGAAAAACGAGCTTTGAAAAAAGAGCTGGAGAGTTATCAGGGGTTCGGAAAAACATCGGAACCGGAATCAAAGCTCAAAGAAATTTCTCACATCACCGAAATTATCGAGAACCAACCGCTGCAATTTGATGACAATCTCATTCGTCAAATGCTTGAATGTGTAGTCGTACAGTCCAAAGAACAAATCAAGATTGTGTTTAAGGACGGCACAGAGATTGATCAGCCTCTCAGCTAAAAACAGCAAACACTTATGCGGCTGAGAGACTGTTCAGCCTTATAGGTGTTTGCTGTTTTGAATGATTTCCGGATAATAGAATTTTCCGGGTTTATCAGAAGTTTTCGATGGACAAAGAATCGTAATTCTGTTATCATAAAAGAAGAAGCCGAAACGATAAGGAGCAACAATGATATGAACCCAAAATCCGAGAATAAAAAAGTAACAGACTCCATGACGGAGAGCTCAAAAATCGTGCAATCCAAGGACATCAACGGTCAGAACAGATTGTTCGGCGGCAGGCTGATGGAGTGGATCGACGAGGTCGCCGCGCTGACGGCTATGCGGCACTGCGGCGGTCTTGTTACGACCTGCGCAGTTGACAGCCTTGTTTTTAAGCACGGCGCAAAGCTTAATCAGGTCGTTGTCTTAACAGGTAAAGTCACTTATGTGGGCAACACTTCGCTCGAAGTAAGGGTCGATACTTACGTTGAGGAGGTTGAATCCGGCGAACGGTTCGCCATCAATCACGCCTATTTGATTCTTGTTCACGTCAATAACAACGGCGAGCCAACACCGATCCGATACGGGCTTGACCTTCAATCCGAAAGCGAACAAGCCGAATGGGACAGTGCGCTTATCAGAGCAAAGAGCAGAAAAGAACGGTATGCATACTGATACGGATGATTTCAAAATATGAGCAGAGAACAAACAGAACAAAAAATATGCGCGGCGATCTGTCAAAGCAACGGCATAAAAGCCAAGGATATCGCCCGGCAGCTGAACCTCGACCGAAGTACGGTGAACCGCATCCTGTATGCGTCGCCGCTTCTGAAGGACTTGTGCTATCTGGATGACGATTACCGGTGGCACGGTATTATCCGGCAGTCCGTTCCGCATGACGGCTTGTATGAGTTTTCAGGATATTACGCAAAGGTTTCGGATTTTCTTAAACTGAGCGAAGACGAGTGGATGGACGAGCTGATGAAGGGCTGCCAAAGGATCGGGCGCAATCTCAACGATACGCGCGGTTTGCTCCATTCCTTCCGCGATTGCCGGGGACAGATGATAAATTTATTCGCTGACCTGCGAGATATGCTGGGCGACGCCTGTCTGGATTGGGAGATCGTTTTCGAGCTTCGACTGAAACGAGGGCGTTATGTGCGCATATACGCAGACGTTCTTGTGATTACGGAAAACAAAGCATTTTCATTGGAATTCAAAATGAAAGATAAATTAGATTCCGAGGAAGTCTCCCAAGCGGCAAAGTATGTGCCATACCTTGAAATTGTATTTGGCACAGACTATGAAGTGATTCCCGCTCTGGTTCTTACCGCAGCGAAGGACTATTTTGATTTCGTCGCGATCGGTAAGAGCGATTCAATCCTCCCCGTTTGCTCGGGCGATATGCTGTTCAATGTGTTTGACGAGTATCTGGGATTTTTATCGGATGAATCAAATACCAATAATCAAAAATAAACGATTGTTTAAGGAGAATGACAAATGAAGCCATTATCACCTAAATCATTAGAGAAAAAATATGCCGAGCTTGGACTGTCAAAAGCGAAAACCGACTTGCTGCACAATTACTTTCTGTGCTTTGCTAATCTGTACGGAATACTTGAAGTGCGCGAGGCTTGGGACATTTTTAAATACTATGAGGGCAATAAAATCCGCAAAAAGGACTTTATCACATTTTCGGGGATCGTTCAGAGAGAACCCGATCTCCCCTATACGATATTGGAACTGAACGAAGTTTACACTGGCGAGCCTGCCGGAATGTCAGATATGCGGCTAATCGTCAACAACGATCTGATCGGCTTGGGCTATGGCAAGTTTGCCCGAATTTATCATTTGGTAGACTTGGCAGCTGATAAACCCTTATGGGAGCCTGACAGCAAAGAGGAGTTTCTCGCCTTCACGACCGACCAATTTTATCTTTCGCCGGAGGGCACAAAGATGACGGAATTTCTGAGCAAGTTGAAAACAAACGGAGTTTTTAAGAATCATGACGGTAAACCTATGGGAGATATTCTCGATATCGACGGCAATCCGGTAATAGGAAAGTATCTGTCCGACTTTGTATTCTACACACGCGATGAGCAGTTTGATATTGATTACTACAAGAGTGAATCCAAGAAGGAGACGCTGCGTCAGCTTTATAAGGAAACGGCGTTAAAAAAGATTAAGGAATATATCCGAATAAAAATTCAACTTGGCAACCATTTTCACGCCGGGCTCGGGGATGAATTGCACTACACTTTGAGATATTTGGATAATGAATTAGGCGTCGCACTGACAGAAACACAGCTTGAGCAATTCGTTGAGCTATACACCGATCTCAACAATCACAGCCACCTATGGCAGAACTGTGGCTGGAAACCTGACGATTTGTTCCGCGCGACAAACAGTGGCCTGCCCAAGAGCATTTCTATCGGTCCCAATCTGCAAAAGCTGTTTGACAGCGGAGAGATGGACAGAGAGGAATTCGAGGAAGGCTTGAGGCAAATGGGAATTGAAATGATTCAGTGATAAAGAAAACAGTAGGTGATGTATGAACATAAAGAAGTTCGAGAAACAGAATTGAAAATCAGTACAATTTCATCCTACGTCCGTCTACAATAAGCAATTTCTCATTCTGCATCCTGCCGAGTTCACGGGATAAGGCGCTGCGGTTTACGCCGAGGTATTCGGCGAGTGCGGTTTGTGTGAATGGGATTTTTACAAACCCGTTCTTATCCTTGGGCAAGGTACCGAGATATATCAGAATTCTATCACGCAGACTTTTCTGACTGAGTATCCTGACCTTTTGATTCAGGATAAGATTCTTGCGGGCAAGGCTTTTTATCAGGTTCTCAGCAAGAACAACACGAACCGGCGAGTGAACATCAGATTGATAAATCGCTGCTAAATCAATAAACAGAATAATACAATCCTCAACAGCTCTGACTTGTACAGGGCTGTTTTTTGCATCGTTGATAACTAAGGCTTCACCGAACAGATAACCGCCTGTGAAAGTGTGCATCGTGATTTGATCATAGTTTTCGTTCTGAAAGGAGCTTTCAATCTTGCCCTTCAGCAACAGTCCCGCGTTTTGCAAAACACCACCGAGCTGTACGATGAAATCATCCTTTTCGACTTTTTTAATACGACCGTTCAATAGCTTAATTGCTTCGGGTAATTGCTCGTCATTAATACCGTCGAAAAGATAGCATTTGCGAATGGAATATAAGTAGTCTTGATTAGTAATCACGATTATCACCTCATTCTTAGAATATCACAAAATTGTTGCTGTGGCAACAGCTATTTCTTAATAAATGAATTATTCTATAATCAAGAGGTGAGGATAATGATTAGAAAAATAATCAAAATAAATGAAGAAAAATGCAACGGCTGCGGAGCGTGCGCCAATGCGTGCCACGAAGGAGCAATCGAGATGGTAAACGGCAAGGCAAAGCTGATGCGTGAGGATTTCTGTGACGGCTTCGGCGATTGTTTACCCAACTGTCCGACAGGAGCGATCACCTTTGAGGAACGAGAGGCTCCCGAATATGACGAAAAAGCAGTCAAAGCCGCACAGGAGGAAAAGAAAATGACTGAACATAAACATCACGGCGGATGTCCCGGTTCAAGAATGATGACCTTTGATAAAACCGAAACAGAAGAAACGCCTGTTGTTACGGGAAAGCCTGTTTCAAGGCTGAACCAATGGCCCGTTCAAATCAAACTGCTGCCGACTCAGGCTCCTTTCTATGACGGTGCAAAGCTGTTGATCGCCGCCGACTGCACTGCTTATGCTTACGCAAATATGCACGAGGATTTTATGAAAGGTAAAGTCACACTTATCGGCTGTCCGAAGCTCGATATGGTGGACTACACCGAAAAGCTGACCGAGATCATCAAGAATAACGACATCAAGAGCGTTACTATTGTCCGAATGGAAGTGCCTTGCTGCGGAGGATTGCAGAGAGCCGCAGAACAGGCGCTCAGAAACAGCGGAAAGTTCATCCCGTGGCAGGTGGTGACCATCACAAGAGACGGACAGATTTTGGATTAAGGAGAATATTATGAGCTACGCAGATTGGAAAGACAAAACAACCGGTTTCAAGAGAATCGACGTAAGAGGTATTCAGGGTAACTTCTTTCAGGGTATCAAAAAACACGCAATCAATACAGAGGTTGGCAATGGCTTGGAGATCGTGCAGAGCTTTGATCCGATTCCGCTCTATGATGTAATGGAGGGCTTGGGCTTTGAGCATCACACCGAACAGGTCAGCGAAAATGAGTTTCACGCCTACTTCTACCGCACTGAAAGCAAAGAAGACAGCGACGACATTCCGATGCGCCCCGCAGCTCTTACTAATATGCCGCTGATTGATGAGGAACTCGGAAAGGTTACAGTACAGTTTTGGGATTTGACTTGGAATGACAGAAAACGTTATCTGCCTTATGAAATCCGACTGCTCCTCTCGCTTACAAATGCTGTCGGCTCAGGCAGGATGCGTCAGGCTACCAGAGAGCTTGTCAAGGCATACATTCACGGGTTGAATTCCGCAGCGCTCGACGATGTATTTGAGCTGTTTGCGTGGAATCAGGGTATCGGATATTTCAGCTCCGAGATTGGACCGTCAACGCTGTTCGCCGCATACAAGACCATCAAGAATATGGAACGCAAAGGCAAGAGTCGTGAGGATATAGCCGCTGTGCTTATGGAAAAATTCGGAGAGAAGAATCCCGATGTAAAGGTAATGTAGTATGAACGAAAAGACAGGCGCGGTATTCAGTATCGCAAAGGACAATCAGCCCGTAACAGGCTGTACCATTTCAAAAGAAGTTTACGCAAGCGGACAAGACTACATCTCATATTTCTCGCTTGCACAGGACACCGACATCAGCGCAGAGATCTATAACTATCATAAGCTGTTGATTCTTCACGAGGGCATTATGGAGGTCTTTACCGATAAACAGGTATGGACATTGAACGAGGGAAAAGCACTCCTCACGCCTATGGAGATACCTGTCGGTATGAGGACAGACACAAAGGCAATCTATACAGAAATATCTATCAGGAGGAATACTATGAATAACGCAGTAAAAGCCGGAGAAGTTTTTAAGTTAGCGGAACTTGTCCCTTATCAGGATGGCAAAATAATCAATATGGATGTCGCTCATAACGAGAAGATGAAGTTCGTCATTATGAGCTTCGATGAAAGCACAGGACTTGCCGAACACGCCGCGCCGGGTGAAGCGCTGATCTTTGCTCTCGACGGAAAAGGCGTTATCGGCTACGAAGGCAAGGCTCACCCGATTCAGGCAGGCGAGAATTTCAAGTTCGCCGCAGGTGGTAAGCATTGGGTAAAAGCAGACGGCAAATTCAAGATGGCGCTGCTTATGACATTGGAGTGATTGATATGAGAGTTTGTATGAAAAGAGAGGATTGTATCGGCTGTCAGTTCTGCACAGATGTTGCACCTGACGTGTTCAGAATGAACGGCGAATCAGCAGAATGCTTCGGCGATGTAACCGAAAGCAATATAGACGCGGCAACAGAGGCGGCGGAAGGCTGTCCTGTAGGAGCAATTGAAATAGAATAAAATAACACACAACTCAAAGGAGAGATAACTATGGTAGAAATGAACAGCAGAAAAGCCGCTATCATCGGCTGTGGATTTGTAGGCTCGGCTTCGGCGTTTGCGCTTATGGAAAGTCACCTGTTTTCGGAAATCGTACTCATCGACGCGGACAAGAACAGAGCCGAGGGAGAAGCTCTCGATATCAGCCACGGACTTCCGTTCTCAAAGCCTATGCAGATTTACGCAGGCACATATGAGGACATCAGCGACGCTGCGGTAGTTATCGTAACCGCAGGAGCGGGACAAAAACCCGGCGAAACAAGGCTCGACCTCGTTAAGAAAAACGTGGCGATTTTCAAGTCAATCATCCCCGAAATCGCCAAGTACAATAAAGACGGTATTCTTCTGGTAGTCGCCAATCCCGTTGATATTCTGACATACGTCGCAAAACAACTAAGCGGTTTCCCGTCAAACAGAGTATTCGGTTCAGGTACCGTACTCGATACCGCAAGGCTCAAGTATCTGCTCGGAGAGCACCTCGGCGTAGATAGCAGAAGCATTCACGCTTTCATTATCGGCGAACACGGCGACAGCGAGATTGCCGCTTGGAGCAGCGCCAATGTTTCGGGCGTTCCGCTTCACAAGTTCTGTGAGATGCGCGGACATTACAACCATACAAGGGCAACAAGAGAAATAGCTGAAGGCGTAAAGAACAGCGCCTATGAGATTATCGAAAAGAAAAAAGCGACCTATTACGGAATCGCAATGTCGGTACGCAGAATCTGTGAAGCAATCGTCAGAGATGAGAAATCCATCCTTCCTGTTTCGAGCATTCAGAACACCGAGGAGATTAACGGTGTAGCGCTCAGTATGCCCGCCATCGTAGGCAAGCAAGGCGTTGAGGGTACTGTGCCGATAGAACTTAATGCCGAAGAAAAGGCGGCTCTTAAGGAATCCGCCGACACCTTAAAGGCAGTATTACACGATGTATTGGAGTGAGATATGTGAAAAGATATTTTGATTTAAACGGCAGAACAGCCATTGTGACAGGTTGTTCAACAGGCTTGGGCGTTCAAATGGCAAAGGCGCTCGCCAATCAGGGAGCGAACATTGTCGCCCTTGCCAGACGGCAGGACAAAATAGAAGCTGTCGCAAAGGAAATCAACAAGCAGTTCGGCGTAGATACACTCGCCGTCAAATGCGACATTACGGATACCGAAGCTGTTAAAGCGGCGGTTCAGCAGGCTCTTGACCATTTCAGCAGAATTGATATTCTGATCAACAACGCGGGAACGGGAGCCATCGCCCCGGCAGAGGACATCACGGACGAACAGTTTGCAAACGAAGTGAACGTCGATTTGTTCGGTACTTTCAAGGTCGCTCGTGAGGTTGCAAAGCAGGCGATGATTCCGCAGAAATACGGCAGGATCATCAACATCGCTTCAATGTATGGCTTGGTCGGCAACAAGATTGCGGGATCTTCTCCGTATCACGCAGCTAAAGGCGGCGTAGTGAATCTCACAAGAGCGCTTGCGGCTGAGTGGGGTAAATACGGTATTACTGTTAACGCAATCTGTCCCGGATACTTCTACACACCGCTCACAAAGGAAACTCTCGACACACCTTCTTTCAAAGCTTACGCCGACAGCGTCATCCCCGCTGAGCGTTACGGCGAGGAAGGCGAACTTGATACAGCCGCAATCTTCCTTGCTTCCGACAAGACAGCTTATGTCAACGGTGTTATGTTGCCCGTCGATGGAGGATATACCTGCGTATAATGAGTCAAGGCAAAAGCGAGTCCGTTTTATTGACTATCCCGGATAATCCCAACCGTAAAATGCAAATATGTTTCCGAGTAAAAAACTGCGGCTTTTATCTCAGTCAGCGACATAGTCACTATCTTAGTCACTGACTGACCAAGATAGTGACTATGTCGAATTCTTTCGGGAGTTCAAGTCCCTGACATAAAATCGCCGAAAAAAATCTTTTTTATACGGATAGGACAGAAACGCCTCACTGACGTGAGGCTCAATGAATAGTGAATAATGAATAGTGAATAGTGTATAATCAGATGAACCCTTAGGGCGTTTCTGGTGTATTAT
>OMZU01000023.1 GCA_900315605.1 uncultured Eubacteriales bacterium
AATAAATTCAACTGCATATCATCACCATCTATCTTTTGATGGTTTAATTATACCATATTCTCATTCGTTTTGCGAGGAATTTTTAGAGGTGACCTTAAAGCAAAAGGATTTTTCAAAGGACGCTCCTTTCGTTTACTTGTATGCCGGCGACGATATAAAGGACAACGGAATTTACACAAAACAAATGAATAAGCTTCTTGACGAACTCGATTATCCTGAGGATAAGAAAGCGATTGATCTCTACGAAAAAGGAGATCACCGCTCAAAATACTGGAGATATATTTTTCCGGAATTTTTGGAGGTAATGCATACGCAGAAAATCGAGGCAATAACAAAATAAAAATTACAATTTTGTTATCAAACCGTATTCAAGTAAGAAAAAATGAAAAAACACTTGAAATTATCAGAGTTTTGTGATATTATTAATTAGTTGAATATTACAATTATCTTATTAATTAAGAAAGGAAGATAAATATGAGCGTTTGGGGTATTGTTCTCGGAAGCTTGCTTGCAGTTGTTGCTGTGGCAATCATCATTGTTATTATTCTTCAGGAGGGTAATCAGCAGGGTCTCGGCGTTGTTACCGGTGCGGCTGACTCATACTTCTCAAAGAATAAGGCTCGCTCGATCGACGCGTTTCTTTCGCGCTGGACAAAGGTATTCGCTGCGGCGTTTGTTATCTTTGTGATCGCACTTAACGCGCTTTCGCGTTTTGGCATCGTGTAATAATTTTTAATCAGCAAGCATATTATAGACCGTCAGTTGTTGGCGGTCTTTTTGTTTTGTCGGCAAAACCGCCTTTGGGGGAATGTTTGTATGCCTGCTTGGGCGATCGGTCTTGTTTTGCTTTTTACTCTGCTTGTTTTTGCGGTGATCCATTTTGCCGCAAAAAACAAACGCCCGTTCAAAAGGGCGTTTATCTCAATGTGTACGGGGCTTGCTGCCTTGATCCTTATTAACCTAGGCTCCGGCTTTACCGGGGTCAAGATCCCCGTCAGCCTGCTTTCGGTTTTGGTTTCGGTGATCGGCGGAGTTCCGGGGGTCACGCTTTTGATGTTTCTTGATTTATTTTTCTAAGAAAGGTCCGCGTAGACCTCCTCAAGTGCCTCGCCAACATTTTCTTTGTCTCGCGTCAGCAGACCGAGCATGGTCTTATAGATGGCGGAGGGGTTGCTCAAAAATGATTTTTTCATGATCTGTGCCTGCTCATAGTCGGGAGCGTAAAGCGAAAAGCTCATAAGCTCCGTGTCTCCTCCCGAGATTTTGCAGTTGACCGTGCAGCCGTTTTCGCCGCTGATGATCTCAACGTGGTTTTCGCGCGCGGTTTTTCTTTCCGAGAGCAAACGCACCGCGCAGATATAGGCTTTTTCCTTTACAGAGCGCGAAACAGTGGCTTCAAGCTCCGTGGCAATTGTTTTTCCGTTTTCGGTCAGAGCATAGGTTGTTTCACCGTCGATCGTGCCGCTGACTTTGAGGTTATTGTTTGTCACAAGGTCGTCGAACGCCGAGCTGATCTCAAAATAATTTGCCAGCTCATGTGCCATTATCGCTTCAAGCACAATGCTTTTGCTCATGCTGTCGTTTACCGAATTATAAAGATAGCAAATCAGGATCCTGATCTCATTTTTGCTTCTGATTCCTCCAAGGGCGATACCCTCGTCAAAGGCGTCAAACGGCATAAAGTTCACCTGCTTTCGGTTTATGTGTCATTATTATAACATATAAAAACCAAAATGTGTAGAAAAACTTAAAAAATAATTGTTTGGCAAAATTAAATAATTGACTGTTTGCTGTTGTTGTGCTAAAATTACCTTGGAAGGTGATTTGTATGGCTCAATATATGCCCTTTATTTGGATAGGCTTTGCGATAATTATGGCTGTGTGCGAGGCTTCGACCACCCAGCTTGTTTCAATTTGGTTTGTTGTCGGTGCTATCAGCGCGGCGATCTCAACCATTTTTACTGATTCGATACCTATTCAGTCCGCTATATTCCTTATTGTTTCTCTTGTCGCGTTGCTTGTAACGCGGCCGATCGTTAAAAAATTCAGGAAGAAAACCAAGATCGAAAGCACCAACGCAGACAGGCTTATCGGAAAAACCGGCGTTGTTATCAGCGAGATCCCCAACAGCAATTCGGTGGGTCAGGTTAAGGTTTTGGGTGAGATTTGGTCGGCAGCTTCCGACGCGCATATCAAAAAGGACACAAATGTTACCGTCACTGCGATCGAAGGTGTAAAGCTGATCGTAATTCCTGAAAACATTAATTAAAACAACTTGGTTGTTTAAAGGAGTAGGCTATGAAAAGACCGCTTGGCTTGATAGGACTTGTTTACCTGTCGGCTCTTGCGGTCATTTTTTATTTTTTCAGCCCGATAATTTGCATGGCTGCCGCTGCTTTGGGCGCGTTCACAGCAACCTTGGGAATTATTTTTAAGCTTACTCACAGGAGTGTTCGGGTTTTCAATTCTGTGATCGCAGTTGGGATAACTATTGTTTGTGCGGTTTTGTCAATGACAGGCTATACCGCCCTTGCGTATTCGGGGGCGGAGGACTTGTTTGAGCAGGAGCTTGAAATCAGCGGATATGTCTGCGACGAGATCACAGAAAACGGAAAAGTAAACTACATTACGATTCAGACCGACAAAATAAACGGAGAACCAAACAGGCAAAAGCTTGCCTTGACCGCCTATCAAAACTATGGCGTTTCGGATTTTGACAAGGTCACGGCTGTTTTGACCGTACACAAAGCCGAGCGTTATTACATGAGCCGGAGGATTTTTCTGAGATCTAAGGGTGAAGATATTCTTGAACTGAGCTCCGTCGGAGAAAAGCAGGTCTCGCTGTATTCCGGCGCGATCGCGCTGAGAAGGTCGGTCAGAAGTTCGCTCAGCTCCCGGCTATCACTTGACTCCGCCGCTCTTTGCAAAGCGGTGTTGTTGGGCGACAAAAACGCTCTTGACAGAGAAATCCTGAATGATTTTTATGAAACCGGAAGCTCTTTTTTGATCGTCGTTTCGGGAATGCATCTTTCGATTGCAGTCGGTGCAGTGATGTTCTTTTTGAAGCGGGTCACGCGAAACACAAAGCTGATCTTGGCGATCATTGCTTTGTTTGTGCTCTCATATGTTGCGCTGACCGGCTTTACGCCCTCGGTGATGCGTGCGGCTGTGGTTGCGCTGACGGCGTATGCCTCTCCGCTGGTATCGCGCAGGGCAAACGGGATCAATTCGCTCGGCTTGGCTGCGCTGATCCTCACCCTGCCGAATCCGTATTCGGTGGGAGATACCGGGTTGCTCTTGTCCTTTTCTTCGACCCTTGGGATCCTTTTGTGGGCTGAAAAGCTCGGCGAATACATTTGCACCCGGCTTCATTTCAGAAAAAAACTGCTTAGGGGAATTGCAAACGCCGTGGCAGTCTCGCTGTCCGCTTCAATTTGGGTCGCACCGCTTTCGGTGCTGTTCTTCGGAAAGCTGTCTCCAGTAGTGATCGCGGTCGCGGTGCTGTGCGAGATCCCGGTCAGTGTGGTCTTGGTATGTTCTATGTTCATTGCTGTGCTGAGCCCAATTCCCTTTGTTTCGATTTTGTCGTTTCCGTTTGTGTTCATTGCAGAGATTTTTTGCGGCTTGATACTGCATGTAATCGGATTTTTTGCCTCGCTTCCGTTTAGCTCGGTCAGGGCGGACAAGCTGTATTTTTACGTTTGGATCCTGTTTTCTGCAATACTTGTCGCGGTGGGATATATCGTTAGGGCAAAGAGCTTTTATATTCGCTGCGCGGTGCTTTTGTCGGTTGCCATGCTGATTGCCGGCTGGGGCGTGGCGACGCTTTTTGAGCTGAATACGATCAGCCTTTCCGTGCTTAGGGATAAAACCGGGATTTTTGTAACGCTGCAAAGCGACGGCGGGATCTCGTTTTTGTCGGCAGGCGGCAGAACAAACGCCAAAAAGGTTGCGCAGGAGCTGAACGGTAACTATTCTGCGGTCGATTTCTGCGTTGTTCCTCGTCAGGACGCTATGTATGCAAGCGGCTTGTCGATGATATACGAGGATTATGATATTGGTAAAATTTTTGTTTATGACAGCGACGGAAAACCAAACAAAGGCATGGAAAGCTTTTATGATGAGGATTACCTGTTGTTCGGCAAAAACTGCGAGCTTGACCTGGAACCGGGCACTCAGGCAAGCGACCTTTTGATAAATGAGGACGGAGACACCTACCAGTTTTTGACAGCAGGGGAGAGGACGCTTTTGTTTGTTCCGGAGGAAGCGGATATTGCTCAGCTTCCGGAAAAATACAGAAGTGCGGATTACGTGCTTATCACCGATATACCTAAAAATTTCGACTTGCTTTCGTTTGATTATCTTATCAGCGGAACAGATGAAACCGACGAAATGAGCATCGATGATGAAAGCATATTAGCTATAGAGCAAGAACTGAATATCAAACTAAAATAAAAACCGGGAAAAGCTTCCCGGTTGATTTTTTTATGTTTTTGTATGTTAAATGAAACCCTAAAAACGAAGCAGGAAAAAGGCGGATATAAAAACTATTGACACCTTTTGTCGCAGTATTCGCACATTGTCATTCCAAGCTTTTCGTAGCTAAGATTTGGAAGGTAGCTTTCGGTTTGGGTGATGCATTTCGGGTTGGAGCATCTTGTCGGACAAAGCGTGCTTTCACGCGGATAGATCAAGAAATCCTCGTCCTGCAAAAGCATAAGTATCAAAGCCATTCGTCCGTACATTCCATAGAGAGCCTGCTTAAAATACAATGCTCTGGGGTCGTCGTCGATGTCAACGGTGATTTCGTTTACACGCGGCAGGGGATGAAGTATAATCATATCGTCTCTTGCAGCGGAGAGCTTTTGTTTGTCAAGAACAAACACGTCTTTTTGACTTTGATATTCCTCTTCGCTTTTGAATCTTTCGCGCTGGATCCGCGTCATATAGAGCATGTCCAAATCGGAAATAGCGTCGGCAAGGCTGTGGCTCACCTCATATTTGCAGTGATTTTTTTCAAGAATATCAATAATATAAAGCGGAACGCTCAGCTCCGGAGTAGATATGAGTACAAATGAATTGTTTTCGTATTTTGCAAGAGTTTTGATAAGGGAGTGAACGGTCCTGCCGTTCAAAAGGTCTCCGCAAACTCCTATTTTGAGGTTGTCAAGCCTGCCCTTTTCGCAGCTCAGGGTCACAATGTCTGTGAGAGTCTGGGTGGGATGAAGGTGACCGCCGTCGCCGCAGTTGATGAGCGGAACGTCGGCATACAGCGACGATGCTTTGGCTGTCCCCTCGATCGGGTGACGGATCGCTATAACATCTGCATAGCCGCTCACTATCGTGATCGTGTCCTTCAGACTTTCGCCCTTTGAGACTGATGAATTCATCGGATTATCAAAACCAATTGTGCGCCCTCCGAGCTTTAGCATGGCAGTCTGAAACGACATCTGAGTTCGGGTGCTCGGCTCATAAAAAAGCGTTGCAAGGATTTTGCCGTCGCAGGTGTGGCGGTAATCGGCAGGACTCTGCTTGATTTTTTTTGCTTTTCTGATCAGCTTGTCGATTTGCGCGGTGCTGAGATCCTCAAGGTCAATCAGATTTTTGTTAAGCATTTTTTAACCTCCGCATAAATAAAAAAGAAGAATATTTCAAACTTACTATATTCTATCAAAACTTATAAGTGTTTTGTTTCTCTAACAGAAATAAAGAAAATATAGACAACGCTGTGTGATTTGAGCGTGTTGATCCTGCGGTAAGAAACGCTGTTTTTTTACTGTCATTTCCCAAATTACCATCATGCTGAATAAAACTGTTAATAATTAACAGTTTTTCATAGTGTTTTTCTATATTCAAAACCTTGTTTCGTTGCAAATGCAATTGAATTTTAGTGATTTTTAAGGTACAATATATTTGTAAAATTTAAACGGGATAAGCATTGGTTGCATTTGTGCTTATGTAATTTTTTGGAGTTTTGATATTAACATGATTTTTGTTCGACCGCTTAGTTTTGCCAATGCTTATTTCCGTTTTGTATCGTGTTTTGACAAAGCTTCATTAATTCTGTAGTTTAAGATTAATTAGAGTTTTGCATGATTCCTTCTATAACCCAATATACCCCTAATAAGCAGTCGGTGTCATACGCCGGCTGCTTTATTCTGCGCGAAAAATTCACCTAAATTTAGTGATTTTGCCTATGTCATGTTTTAAAAATAAGTGCTATAATTATCTTGGATATTTGATGATCGCATATTTGCCGGATGATAACTTTTCGGCTTAAAATGATATATTTATGAATTAAAAGATGTATAAAAAGAAGAGGTGTTTAAAATGTATAGCGTTGGTCAAACTGTGCTGTACGGAACAAACGGAGTGTGTAATATTGCCGGGATCACCGACAGACAGATCGGCAAGCAGCTTATGCAGTATTACGTATTAAAGCCGATTTTCTCCGAATCCTCTACTCTGTTTGTGCCTACCAAAAATCAGCAGCTTGTCGGCAGAATAAGATTTGTAAAGTCTGCAAAAGAGATCCGCGGGATTTTGTCGTCTTTATCGTCACCCGGAAAATGGAATAACGACAAAACCAAGCGCGCAGAAGAATTCAGGGCGATCATCACAAGAGGCGATTGCAGTGAACTTATCGGGCTTGTAAGGCTTATTCGCAGCCATGAGCAGGCTCAAATCGAGCACGGCAGGAGACTTCATATTTCGGACGAAAGAATACTCAAAGAAGCCGAGAAAATGGTTTGCGACGAGATCTCAACTGCCCTTGATGTTTCAAAGGACGAAGCCCTCGGCATGGTTATGAAGGGAATACATTAAAAATTAAATTTGAATTTATACGGCAGAAATGCTTTTATCGTTTTTTCGGTAAATCACTTCTGCCGTTTTTCGATTGAAAATATTATACAGCTGTGTTATAATATTCTTATTAAATTTGCTGAACAAATCGGAGGTACAATCATGAAAAGAAAAATCAAAACGGCTGCTTTGCTCTGCGGCTGTGTTGTTTTCAGTACTATATTTGCAGGCTGCTCAGGCAGCGAAACCAAGCCGACAGAGCCCAAATCAACTCAGCAACAGACAACTTCCGCTGCTGCCGTTGAGTCTGCAAGTGCTCCTTCGGCGAACGTTGACAAAGACAAAACCTACGAATATGAAGTGCGCGAAATTTGGCTTGATAATAACGGACAAAAAATCTACGGCGAGGCGTATGTTCCCGTTACCGAGGGGAAATCGCCGTTGGTTATTACCTCTCACGGACTGGGTGCGAACCATAATTCCGGTGCGTCATACGGCGAAAAATACGCGCGCAGGGGCATTGCGGTCTATACCTTTGATTTTCGCGGAGGCAGCAACAAGAACAACGAAAACAAGAGCGACGGAAGCTCAACGGATATGTCGGTTATGACTGAGGTTTCGGATGTTGAGACTGTTCTCAAAGCTGCAAGGGAGGACTGGGATTTTGTTGACACCGACCGTATTTATTTGCAGGGCGGAAGCCAGGGAGGACTTGTCAGCGCAATAGCCGGGATCGAAAATTACGACAATATAGCCGGCTTGCTGCTATTTTATCCGGCTTTTGGCATTTACGATTATATTCACGCTTATTTTGATATCGACAACGCGCCAGAGGAATTTGATGTTGGCAGCATGATAGTAGGCAAAAAATACGGACAGGATCTTTGGGATTATGACGTGAGAAATTATCTGCCGGATTTTGACAAGCCTGTGCTGATTTTGCAGGGCAGCGAGGATAATATAGTTCTTCCCGAAACTGCCGAATATGCTTCAAAGCTTTTCCTTGACTGCGAATATCATGTTATCGAGGGCGCAGGTCACGGTTTTTCGGGAGAATATCACGACAAGGCGACCGAATACGCGCTTGAATTTTTATTCAGGCATTTTTAAGGCGGATTCGTTTTGAATTTAAAAATTGCTAAAACTAAGTAACAGCAATTATATTTTTTATATTAAAAATAAAAATTTATTCATTCTTGCCGTCTTGTGTTGACAAAGCAAGAAAATATAATGTATTATTATTTAGCCGAATGAGTAATCGGCAAAAAAAGAAAGGCAGGATTGAAAAATGAAATTAAAAACAATCAAAAAAAGCATGTCTGCACTTATAGCGATCTTGATGATTATAACATCAGGAATTGCAACATTACCGGTAAGTGCAGCTACAACTCAATCGACTTCTACACCTTTAAAAGCAACTCTGTCCTCAGATTATTGCACAACTATCGGAGTCGGCTCGGAATTTGAACTTCATGTTGATATTAAAGGCGGTAACCCAAGGTACATGATAAACACAAAGTTTCGTTATTTAAAGCAAGGTGGATCTAAACCTACAATAGTAGATTCACATTCATGCACTTCTAAAAGCAGAGGTTTCACATATAAGTTTAATACTCCCGGTGTATACACACTTTCTGTTGTAGTTGAAAACAATGTTGATGATACAGTTACCGTAACTTATCCATACAAAATTACTGTTAAGGATTTCAAAGTGAATTTTGGCAAGACTTCATCACTTAACAAAATCAGTACTCAGCAGGGTGTTCAGGCTGCGATCAACGTAAGCGGCGGTAAGGCTCCTTATAAATATGAGTATCTTTACGAAAGTAACTCGGGTCTCTGTGAAAAATACTCTGTTAAAACCGAAGAATCTTATGCTCCTACATCAACGTGCGCATATAAATTTTCACAGGTGGGTTATTATTTCCTCATGGCTAAGGTTACCGACGCCAATGGTGTGACCTCGGTTTTAACAATAAATCCGAGTGTGCAGGTAGTAGATTTCAAGGCGAATTTCAAAACAAGTTCTTCCTACTCAATTAAAACAAATCAGGCGTTTAAAACATCTGTTTCAGTCAGCAACGGCAGTGCTCCGTATACATACAGATTTGGTTATATCAAAAACGGCAAGACCACGTTTGTTAAAACTCTTTCTTCTGTAACTGCTGCAAGTGCTTCTTACAGCTATAACTTTACAGAGAAAGGAACATATGTTCCTTACGTTGAGGTTACGGACGGACAGTATTTGTATGCTTCTGCCAAGCTTTCAAAAGTAACAGTATCATAAGATACAAACAGTTTTACAGTTAAAACCTCATAATGTATTAAAAAGCGACAGGTATAACGCCTGCCGCTTTTTGGTTGCGCAATTTTGTGAAAGTGTTTTAATTTCTACAAATTATTTCCTCTGATTATGATTTCTGCCCATTCAACCGGACCGACTGCTCCGTTTTGCTCAATACCAAGCTGCGCCTGCAATTGTGTCACGGCTTTTTTGGTGCTTTCGTCATAGGTTCCGGTTACTTCGACGTTTGAAATATTCGGATCGGTTTGTGAGATTTTTGAAAGATAACCCTGAATTATCCTCACGCTTTCTCCGCTGTCGCCCAAGACCAAAAATCTTCCGGGATATGGCTCTCCGATCGCACTTTGATAGCTTGGCGGAAGCTCGCTGACGGCTCTCTTGTATATATCCTCGATTTTGTAAAAGGTGTTTGCGTCAACTATTCCGTTTATCGGCAAGCCGTAAAATTTCTCGAATGAGAAAACCGCGTCGCGCGTCATGTCGTCAAAAAATCCGGTTATTGAAATCGGCGGCAGCTCCGGGTAAAAATACCCCAAAAAAGCCAGGTAATACTGCAACGCCTCAACATCCGCTCCACTGTCTCCGAGCGACATCACCCTTGTGTAACGGCGTTCAACCTCAGAAATCGTAAGCCCCTCGCCGGTCAGCTCCGAAAGCTGCTTTACCGCCGCAAAAACCTGCTTTATTTTGTACCAGGTCGCTTTGCCCACAATTCCGTCAACCGTAAGATTAAAAATCTCCTGAAATTTTCGCACAGCTTCTTCGGTCTCTGTATCAAAAACTCCGTTTGTTGTGCTGATGTTCGGGATCGCCGGATAGTTTTTTGCAATGCGGTTAAGCTCGCGCTTGATTTCGAGAACGTCGTCGCCGAACGAGCCGCGCCTTAGCGGTCTGCCCTGATAGGATGGAATATTGTTAGCAACAGGGGCGTTGTATACAAGCTCAATATTGTCTCCGTAATAATACTTTAGGATTTCAAACGCACTCAGTCCTCTGTTGGAAAGCTCGACCGTGCCCCACTGCGACAGCCCGTTGCACTGCGTGTAAACTCCGTCGCAAAACTGCGCATATAACGGTACTATATTTCCGGAGCGGACAATATAGTTGTTAAAAATCCGGTCAACCGTTTTGCTGATAGTATCGTAGATCTCGCCGTTTGGCGAAAACGCCTGATCGATTGCGGTGTCGTTGGTAATGTCAAAGTCATACCCTCGGCTGCGATAGTATTCGGTGTAAACCCGGTTGAGCGCGAAGGAAATCTGCGCCAAGATGTTTGCCTCGATCGCTTCCTTTGGCCAGGTGGGATATATCTCATTTGAAGCGACGTTTTTGATGTATTCCGTAAAGCTGACCGTCACGTTTTCTGCCGCAGCGTCGGGTCGGGCAAGATGAACGGTTATGCTCTCCGGTATTACCGGCGCGCCGGTCATTGCCAGTCCTCGGAGCCTGAGCTCAGCGGAGTAAGCGCGATGGGCAGAATAGTTTCTATCCTGTCGTGGATTGTCACCGCACAGTTTGTGATCGTTCCAAAGCTCGGATGATAAAGCGAGATCAAATAGCTGGGATCGCTGACGACGGTTTGGGGCGATTGTGAGGTTGAACCGGGACTGGCAGGAAGAACGATGTTGTTGATAATCCCCGACTCGTCTGTGACGTCGGTGTAGATAGTGTACCGTCTGCCACGGTAAATCAAATCAACATCAACCAAAACGTCCTTGATCGGAAATGCTTCGTTTGCAACGCTCGTCTGGATTTTGAGTGAACCTCTGCCCGGGTATTCGTGAACAAATTCGTCGTATTCGGGAGTAAACGGACTTTGCCCCATCGGGAGCGGCGAGGTTTGGTTGGAATATTTCAGTGGATCCATGCTGTGCCTCCAAATAGATTTCTGAATCATTCTATTCCGGTTTCTGTTTTGTGTGATAGCTACGCGCGACACAGCTTGAAAAAAACCTCGAAAAAGTGTTGCATTGTTTGTGCGGATTATAGTATAATATATTTATTGGTATAATTTGGAGGAATTTTAATGCTAGAGCTTAAAAATATCAGCTTCAGCGTTGACGACGAAAAGGGTCAAAAGACTATTCTCAGCGACGTCAGCCTGGAGGTAGGAAAAAACGAGTTCGTTGTAGTGACGGGTCCCAACGGCAGCGGCAAATCAACTCTTGCAAAGCTTATTGCGGGAATCGAAAAGCCGGTCGGCGGAAGCATATTTTTTGACGGACAGGACATCACCGGACTTGACATCACCTCAAGGGCAAGGCTGGGCATTGCCTACGCCTTTCAGCAGCCGGTAAGATTCAAGGGTATAAGGGTTATTGACCTGCTGCGCCTTGCCGCTCAGAGCAAGATAACCGTTGCTCAGGCTTGCGATTATCTTGCCAAGGTCGGACTTTGCGCCAGAGATTACGTCAACCGAGAGGTCAACGCTTCTCTTTCGGGCGGCGAGCTGAAAAGAATCGAAATCGCAACCGTTCTTGCACGTCCGTCAAAGCTTATGGTCTTTGATGAGCCGGAGGCAGGGATCGACCTTTGGAGCTTTAAGAATCTTATCGAAACCTTTGAAAAAATGCGCGACAAGGGTCGCTCTATTATAATCATTTCTCACCAGGAAAGAATCTTGAACATCGCCGACAGGATCATTGTGATCGCCGACGGTAAGGTGTCTCAGCAGGGCGCGGCTCAGGAGATTCTGCCAAAGCTTTTGGGAACGACCGCAGCCGTAAAAATGTGTGCAAAGGTTGATTGAGGAGGACTGAAAAATGCTTGATTTAAGTAAGATTCAAAACGAGCTGATGCGCGAGATCGCCGATCTCAGCGAGGTTCCGCAGGGCGCGTATAATTTCAGAGCCAACGGTCAGCTTGCAGGCAGACATACAACCGCGAATATTGACATCAATTCCAAGGAAAACGGCAGCGGAATTGATATTTTTATCAAGCCGAATACCTCGGGCGAGACAGTTCATATTCCGGTTGTCATCAGCGAAAGCGGCGTGAACGAAACAGTTTACAACGACTTTTTCATCGGCGACAACTGCGACGTTGTGATTGTTGCCGGCTGCGGAATAGACAACTGCGGCGCGCACGATTCCGAGCATGACGGCGTTCACAGATTTTATGTTGGCAAAAACTCAAAAATAAAATACATGGAAAAGCACTACGGCTCGGGCGATGGCTCAGGCAAGCGGATCCTCAACCCGGTTACTGAGGTTTATATGGAGGAAGGCAGCCTTATGGAGATGGAAATGGTGCAGATCAAGGGCGTTGATTCCACAGAAAGAACAACCGTTGCCGAGCTAAAGGAAAACGCAAAGCTGATCGTTCGCGAAAGGCTGATGACTCACGGCGTGCAAAATGCTTCGAGCATATACAAGGTCGAGCTCAACGGCAACGGCTCAAGCGCGGACATTGTGTCGCGTTCCGTCGCAAGAGACGATTCATTCCAGAAACTTGACTTGTGCGTTGACGGAAATGCAGAGTGCAGCGGCCATACAGAATGTGATTCCATAATTATGGATAACGGCAGGATCCTCGCCGTTCCGTCGCTGGAGGCTAACAACGTTGACGCTATGCTTGTTCATGAAGCTGCGATCGGCAAAATCGCCGGAGAACAGCTCATCAAGCTTATGACGCTGGGGCTTACCGAGCAGGAGGCTGAGGAGCAGATCATTAACGGCTTCTTGGCATAAGATAAATGGCACATCTAAATTGAAAATTGAAATTTCTGTCGGGAATAAAAAGGGTTTACAAAAACTCGTTTTGTTACCGACTGTTTTTGGTGTGTATATTTATTGAATTCCTGTGTGATTTTAAGATGTTATATTTTAGTATGTTTTTGCTAAAATATAACAAAAAAAACATTGACTTTTTCAAAAAAATGGTAATATTAATTTGAAAGTAACAAACAAAATATTGCCAATTTTCAGTCTGCTATCTTTATAACTCAACATGAATGACAAGGAGTGATTTTTATGAAAAAGGTTTTAACAATTTTACTTTCTGCTGCTATGATGACCTCTTCCGTGTGCTTCGGAGCGTCGGCGGCTGATACTTCAAACCCAAAAGAAAGGCTAAAGCTGCTGATTGATTTTCTTGATGATCGCAATCAGCTTTACGGCGGAACCGAGGCTTACGGCTATTCGATAAACAGCTTTTTGTCAAATGCAAAAGAGGTTTATTTTGACGAGGCTTCAACAGACGAGGATTACAGCGAAGTCTACTCTGAAATGATATCCTCTGTTTATTCGGCGAATATAGATCCCGAATATGCTCGTCAGGCTCTTGAAAATATTGAGCAGGAGCAAAACTATAATAATTGGTATTCGCCTGAGGATTGGGAGCTTTTGCAGACCAAGATTTCTGCAATGAGATCGGCTGCCGATGATTATTCGGAAACACAAAATTACCGGGCACCTGACAAGATAACCGGCGAGCCGACGCTTCTTACAAGGTACATCTACAGCGACGAACAGTCAAAAGCATTAACATACGCTTTTCACGATTTGCTTCAAACCGTGAACACAGTTGCCGAAAAGGATTTTGTAAAGGGAGACGTTGACGGCGACGGAAGCGTAACGGTCGGCGACTCAACAATGGTTCAGCTGTATCTTGCCGATTTGTGTGAGCTGACCATTCCTCAGAGAATGAGAGCCGAGGTGAAATACCGCAGCTTTGACAAGAATGACATTGAAAACCCGACGGTTGACGCTGCAACCGAAATACAGCTTTACCTTGCCGAGCTTACGGACGGCTTTGACAATATCGGTTTGCTTTCCGAAGAAATCGAATCTCACGAAACGCCCGAATTTATAAAAGCTCACTTGATGAATTATTTCTTCTGTCCATGCACAAGAGAGGGGATAGCACTGGGTAATACCTATTATTTGTCAAGCTTTATCCAGCCGTTTTATGATGACTGCATAGCTCAGGGAATTGATTTTTGATCGGAAATTTTCTGTGTTTTGATGATTAAAAATCTAACCGAGGGAGTCTTTTCAGGCTCCCTCGTTTTTTACGATATAGGAAATTACATATCTAGCTGTTGAACACGTTTATCATTATCAACATAGTTTGGATAGGTGGGCGAGAGTGCCACCGACCCTAATTATTAACACTAAAAATAAAAGCATCATATAAAAACTATACACATTTCACAAATTGCAATTCAACCACAAGATATGGGTGGAAAATACGGAAATTATATGATATAATATACAACATATTGATAATAAAGCTACCGGGAGTTGATGACACGGCGTTTTGTCCTGCTCGGTTTTTTTAGCTTTTATGCTTTTGTTTTAGGCTTTTTGCTGCGCATGGTCGGATTGTGACTAACCAAAAATGCGCGCTGGGCGTGACTTTTTTCGAGGTGTTGTATGACAAAAGGCTTGATTCATTCAGTCGAAACCTTTGGTGCTGCGGATGGTCCGGGGATAAGATATATCATCTTTTTGCAGGGCTGCAAAATGCGCTGCCGATATTGTCACAACCCCGACACCTGGCGGATGGATTCCGATGATATGCGTTCTGCCGACGCGTTGCTCGATCATGCCGAGCGTTACCGCGCCTACTGGGGCAGCGACGGAGGTATCACCGTCAGTGGGGGAGAGCCGCTTTTGCAGCTTGATTTTCTTTTGGAGCTTTTCAAAAAGGCAAAGCTTAGGGGGATCAATACCTGCATTGATACAGCGGGTCAGCCGTTTTCGCGCGGTGAGCCGTTTTTTTCGCGCTTTCAAGAGCTTATGCAATACACAGACCTTTTGCTGTTTGATATAAAGCATATCGATCCTGTTGAGCACAAGGCTCTTACCGCTCAGCCGAATGATAATATTCTTGACTGCCTGCGGTATCTTAGCAAAATCAAAAAGCCTGTTTGGATTCGTCATGTTATTGTTGAAGGGATAACCGACAACGACGAATATCTAAGAAAGACAAGAGAGTTTATAGATTCGCTTGACAATGTTGAGCGCGTTGAAGCTCTGCCGTATCACGGAATGGGCGTTTATAAATGGGAAAAGCTCGGTATAAAATATACATTGGGGGATATCAAGCCCCCGACCGAAACAAGGCTTGACACCGTCAGAAAAATTCTGGGTGCTGTTTAGCCGACGGAGTGTTTGTGAAAGAGGAGAAGGATCAATGAAAAACGAATGGAGAGGCTTTAAAAGCGGACATTGGGATAACGAAGTAAACGTTAGGGATTTTATTCAGCACAACTACACTCCCTACAACGGCAACGAGAGTTTTTTGACCGACGCGACCGAGGACACCGTTGAGCTTTGGAACGAAGTTCAACGCCTCCAAAAGCTTGAACGCGAAAAAGGCGGAGTTCTGGATATGGAAACAGAGGTCGTTTCCTCGATCACCTCCTACGGAGCGGCGTATATCAGCGACGAATTGAGGGACAGAGAAAAGATTGTCGGATTGCAGACCGACAAGCCGCTCAAGCGCGCGTTTATGCCCTACGGCGGAATCAAAATGGCTGAGGACGCCTGTGCGACCTACGGCTATCAGCCCTCGCGAAAGCTTCACGAGATTTTTACTCAGTATCATAAAACTCACAATCAGGCGGTTTTTGACGCCTACACACCCGAAATGAGAAAATGCCGCCACAACAAGATCCTTACCGGTCTGCCCGACACCTACGGCAGAGGCAGGATCGTGGGTGACTACAGAAGGATCCCGCTGTACGGAATAGATTTTCTTATTGAAAAAAAGCTTGAGGATTTGAGCAACGCCGACGGCGGAACCATGTCTGATGATATTATCCGCCTAAGAGAAGAGGTTGCCGAGCAAATAAACGCTTTGAAGCTTATGAAAGTCATGGCGGAAAGCTACGGCTATGATATTTCGCGCCCTGCCTGCAACGCCAAAGAAGCGGTGCAGTGGCTGTATTTCGGATATCTTGCGGCTATAAAAACCCAAAACGGCGCGGCAATGTCAGTCGGAAGAGTTTCGACCTTTCTTGACATATATATAGAAAGAGACCTTGAAGAAGGCTCGATTACCGAGCAGGAAGCGCAGGAGCTTATTGACCATTTTGTTATGAAGCTGAGAATGGTCAAATTCGCGCGTATCCCAACCTATAACCAGCTGTTTTCGGGCGATCCTGTTTGGGCAACGCTTGAGGTAGCCGGAATGGGTCAGGACGGTCGTTCAATGGTAACAAAGAACGACTTCCGTTTTTTGCATACGCTTGTAAATATGGGACCCTCTCCCGAGCCTAACCTTACTGTGCTTTACAGCAGTAGACTGCCCAAAAGCTTCAAAAGATTTGCATCACAGATCTCTGTAAAGACCTCGTCTATCCAGTACGAGAACGACGATGTTATGCGTCCGGTCTGGGGCGACGACTATTCTATCTGCTGCTGCGTTTCTGCGACCCAAACCGGAAAGGAAATGCAGTTTTTCGGGGCAAGAGCAAATCTTGCAAAATGTCTGCTCTATGCGATCAACGGAGGAACAGACGCGGTAACCGGAGAGCAGGTTGGACCTGAATATCCGCGTATCACCGGAGAGTACCTTGATTTTGAAGAGGTTGTTGAAAGATACGACAAGATGATGGACTGGCTGGCAGGGGTCTATGTCAATACCCTTAACCTCATTCATTATATGCACGACAAATACTACTACGAGGCTGCGGAAATGGCTTTGATCGACACCGACGTTAAGCGTACCTTTGCAACGGGCATCGCTGGCTTTTCACATGTTGTCGATTCGCTCAGCGCAATAAAATATGCAAGAGTAAAGACAATCCGCAACGAACAGGGCATGGTCGTTGATTATGAGACCGAGGGCGAATTTCCGCGCTACGGCAATGACGACGACAGAGCCGATATCATTGCAGTGAATCTGCTTAAAACCTTTATCACCAAGATCAAAAGATATAAAACCTATCGCAACAGCGAGCCGACTACCTCGATTTTGACAATTACCTCAAACGTTGTTTACGGCAAGGCAACCGGCTCAATGCCCGACGGAAGAAAGGCGGGAGAGCCGCTTTCACCGGGCGCGAACCCGGCTTACGGAGCTGAGAAAAACGGACTTTTGGCTTCGCTCAATTCAATTGCCAAGCTGCCCTATGAGTACGCGCTGGACGGAATCTCTAATACACAGACAATCAGCCCCTCTGCGCTCGGAAACAACGACGAGACAAGAGCCGAGACCCTTTATCATGTTCTCGACGGTTATTTTGACAAGGGCGCGCATCACCTCAATGTTAATGTCTTTGGCGTAGATAAGCTCAGAGATGCAATGGAGCACCCCGAAAAGCCGGAATATGCAAACTTTACTATCCGCGTATCGGGCTACGCAGTCAAGTTTATAGACCTGACTCGCGAGCAGCAGCTGGACGTTATAGCAAGAAGCGAACATAAATCTCTTTGATTCGGGTCAGCAGGCAAGCAGGCTGCATTGTTCATTGACTATAGTGCTTTTTTGTGCTATTATACTAATATACGCCGAACGATCCATCAAAATAATGGAATTATGAATAGTTCTGTCCCGAGAGGAAACAATAATGATAAGTCTTGACGCTTTGATCGGTATAGAAACAACGTATATTTTTATAATGCTAATCATCACGGGCTTTTCGTGGCTTTTGAAGCCCGCAGACCAAAGCGGATACCGGTTGTATTATTGTTTATTATCGTGTTGGTGATGGAGCTGAGCTTTATTATATTTAGCTTATTGCAGCACATTTCCGAAAAGGCGATGCTTACCGCACATTCGGCTGCGCTTGAGAGTGAGCACTGTGTTTTTAGAGGGCTTTCCAACCTAACTCTGTTTCTTATGCTGACTGAATACGTTATTTGCATAGTGACATATATTGAGGACAAGTCCCGGATAGTTAAGCTTCTGACAGTCACATCTTTGATCGGGAGCTTTTTTACCGCAGTTCTGTTTTTGCTTTCGATTTTTTTCCCAGAAGTAAGCAACATGCTTTATTCTATGGATATTTTCGGTAAGAGAAGTACAAATGTTTTTTATTTGATGTCCGGGGTTGTTCTTTATATCGCCGGTTTTGTGATATTTTTGTTCATAAAGTACCGTAAATAAGATCAGCAAGCCGATTTTATTTACGGTACTTTTATTCATTCTGTGTCCGGCTGTTGTATTGGTTATGCACTTTTTCGGCATGGACTATAATTTGATATATCCGGTAACGATAGTTTCCTTTATTTTTATGTTCTCTTTTGCCTATATGTGGCAGGTCGAACAAAACCGGGAGCAGCAGATCATAATTTCCAACGACAGGCTTTTCAGGCTACAAAATCAAATAAGACCTCATTTCCTTTACAACACGCTCAACTCGATATATATGCTCTGCGAAAATGACCCAAAGGCGGCACAGTCAGCCATAAGCAATTTTTCCGAATATATGAGAGCAAATCTGGATTACCTGGAAGGGGTCAGCCTTATACCCTTGGATAAGGAGCTCGAAAATGTTGAGCATTATTTGGAGCTTGAAAAAATGAGGTACGGAGACAATCTTGAGATAGAATACGACATTGACTTTGTTGACATCATGATCCCACCGATGGTCATACAGGTTCTGGCAGAAAACGCGGTAAAGCACGGAATAGAAAACAAAGCTGACGGAATCGGAAGGATCGTTATCAGGACTCGCCGAATGGCAAAATCCGATTTTATTATAGTAGAGGACAACGGAGTTGGATTTGATATCAATGAAATAAACCGCGACGACGAATCCCATATCGGTATAAAGAATGTGAGGGAGAGGCTGAACCGGTTTCTCGGCGCAACACTTATTATTGAAAGCGAGATCGGAAAATCAACCGTTGCCGCCATCAGCATACCGAGGAACCAAAAAGACTCGGTATCTAACAAAACGCTTTTTCACCAAAAGACGCATTAAAGGCAATTTTTTGCGGCATTGCCTTTAATTTTACGTATATACGAAAGAGAGAGATCATGAGAATACTTGCTGTTGATGATGAACCTATTGCTCTTAAGGGGCTTATGAGTGCGATTCCGAGGTCGTACCCAACGCAGAGGTGAACGGCTTCGGAAACATTTCCGACGCACTTTTGTATGCTTATGTTAATCATCCTCAGGTCGCATTTCTCGACGTGAATTTTCGCGCGGAAAGCGGACTTGATCTTGCAAAAAGACTAAAGGAAATGAATCCCAAAATCAATATAATATTTACGACCGGTCACAAGCATTACATGGAAGAAGCATTCAAAATACATGTGAGCGGATACATCGTCAAGCCTGTTACTCCCGAAAAAATCAAAGGAGAGCTTTCTAATCTGAGAACCCCTGTGGACGACTATTCCGAAAAAAAAGATGCGTGTGCGCACCTTTGGCGATTTCGAGGTTTTTGTCAACAACAAGCCGTTGCAGTTTTCGTATCTGAAAACAAAAGAGATTTTTGCTTATCTTATCGACTGCAAAGGAAGCATGTGTACAAACGGCACGCTTATCTGCATACTTTGGGGAGACGACGATCCCTCCGCTCACCGTTCATATCTCAGTAATTTGCTTGCGGATCTTTCAAAAACGCTTAAAGACGCAGGTTGCGAGAATGTGCTCATCAAACGCCGCGGACAAATCGGGATCGACACAACCAAAATTGACTGCGACTACTACAGGTGGCTCAAGGGCGAGCCCCAGGCGCGTGCTGAATTTGCCGGAAAATATATGTTCCAGTACAGTTGGGCAGAGGTTACTCTTGCTTCTATGATGCAGGAGGATTCATTATGATTTTTGGAAAACGGGTGACTTTTTTGAGTCACCTTTTTTTGACTTTTTAGGAATTTTACGAATCCTATAGTTTAAATATTTTATACGCAAAGTGCATAAATTTAAGCGAGAAACCAGATACAAGACTGTATAAATTATAAAAAAAACAACAATGTGATATGAATGTGATAGTAATGTGACAATAAAGTGACACTTAGTGAATTTTTAGTGACAAATAATGAGGTATATATATAATGTATTATAGATGATATAGATTTTTTGTATACTTTTATTAACAAATTATTTCGGTTTTTAATTTTGCACAAGCTTGAAATATAAACAATAATACTTTTAGAGCATATATAACGTTTGCCGGATGTAAACGCTGTATATACGCACAAAGGAGAGGCTATCACATAATATGACGGACAAGGAATTAAAAAAGCTCAAACGCAGCGAATTGCTTGACATTCTTATCTATCAAACCGAGCAAAACCGAAAATTACGAGAGGAGCTTGATTCTGCCAACAGTAAGCTGGCGCGCAGAGATATTGCAATAAAAAAATCCGGCACAATGGCAGAAGCGTCCGTGCTTATCAGTGAGGTTTTTGAATCAGTTGATCGTGCGGCAAGGTTTTATCTTGAAAATATCGAGAGGCGCAATCGCGAAACGGAAAACGCTTGCAAAGAGATCATAGCCCAGGCTCAACGTCGCGCAGATGATATTATTGCAGGTGCAAAGCAGATCGCCGATCCGGGATCAAACAGCGAGAATATGATTCACTCTGTATCGGAAACCAGATCAACCGAAAGCCGGGAAAGTGTTTCATGAACAGATACAAGCCGGCTTCCTCTGCCGACATGCCGACGATAAAGCAGCTAAAGGCAGAATCCGAAATAACTAAGCATAAGATACGATTTCGCAAGGTATTAAAAAACACGATCTTTACTTTGGTCACCGTGTCGGCTGCAGCAGTATTGATCGCTGCATTGCTGTTGCCGGTGCTCAGGATCTACGGCACCAGCATGGATCCGACGCTCAGCGAAGGAGACATTGTGATCTTTGTTAAAAGCAGCAGCTTTGAAACAGGAGAGGTTGTGGCGTTTTATTACAACAACAAAATTCTTGTAAAGCGTGTTATCGCGCATCCGGGTGACTGGGTCGATATCAACGACAAGGGCATCGTTTTTGTAAATGACCAAAAGCTCAGCGAGCCCTACGTTTCTGAATTTTCTCTTGGCGACTGCGATATCGAATTACCCTATCAGGTTCCGGAATCCAGACTGTTTGTTATGGGAGATCACCGAGATGTTTCGGTCGATTCACGAAACACTTCCGTTGGTTGTGTTGCAGAAGAGCAGATAGTCGGAAAAATTGTATTCAAGGTTTGGCCGCTGTCCGGCTTTGGAAAGGTATAATAATTTCATTATACTCTTTGCCGAAAAGGCTCGGAACACAAGCCTGCACCGGATATCCGGGGAATAATACGCATAGAATATTACTCCGTTTGTAAAATCACAAATATATATGATGATACCGACGGAGGTAAATCGTTTATTTGACGAGGATTTGCTATGATTAAGAGATTATTGTTAAAACTGAAAAATATAAAAATCAGCCGAAGGAATGCTAAAAAGGTTCTTGCTGTTCTTTCGGCGATCACGGTTTTTTCAACGACCTACGCGCTTATCCTTCCGGCTATAACGATCGACAAGGATACAGCGATCGACGAGCCTGGTCTGGATGTTTATAACACAGAAGGAGACGGAAAGCTTGTTTTGTCGGATTCGGTTCCGGGTGATTTGACCGATCTTGTTTCCAGATATGGTTCATGCTCAGACTTATCGGTTGGCGCGGCACTGACTGACGGCGTCTTTGACGAAGGCGTTCAAATGGAAGTTACTCCGATATCCGATGAAAGTATCATCAACGCCGCAGTTGATGTAGCCAACGAGCAATTCCGCGAAGCAGATAAGGTTCGCGCCGTTGAGATTTCGTTCAAGGATGAAAACGGTTCGGTTCAGTCCCCTGATGCACCGCTTAACCTTACACTTTCCGGAAAAGCCATTTCCGAAGCGTCCGATCCCGTAATAGTCAGGATCGACAACAACGGCAACGCCGAAGAGATCAGCGGAAAAGAATTTGCCGATCTGGTTTATCTCGAAAGCGAAAACAGCTCGGTATATGCAATTGTCGAAACTCACGAGCTTACAACCAGATACATTTCTGCCGACGGATCAAATTATGCGATCAGCGTGGAATATGACAAGGACGCGCAAATTCCCGAGACCGCTGAGCTTAAAGTTTCTGAGCTCGACCCGAACTCAAAGGAATATGAAGAATGTTTCTATGAAGCATATGGAAAGCTCCCTGCCGGAAAAGTTATTAAGGAAGCAAGATTCTTTGATATCTCGATTATAAATGACGGCCAGGAGATAGAGCCTGAAAGCGAGGTCAGCGTAAAGATTTCCTACGATCAACCGCTTGATCTTGAAGACGATAACGAGGTCATGTCTGTTCACTTTACTGATTCCGGCGCAGAGTTGAACAGTAATGTTGAAACGGCAGACGCAAAAAAGGGCGGAAGTGTTGTTCCCTTTAATCAGAGCAGCTTCTCTGTAACAGGAACTTTGGTGACTTCAACATCTAATCTGCACTCAGGTTCGACTTATGTCTTGGTTGCCGAGAATAACGGAAGATATTACGCTGTAGGCAACAGCAGTTCTAATTTGCCCTCTCAGGAGCTTTCGCTCACCATAGACGGCTCAAATGTTACGTTCAACAACAGAACCACTCTTCCTAATAGTTGTCTATGGACATACGGAACCACAAATAACGGTGCCACACTGAGAAACAAAAACTCCAACAGATATATCGTTATGTCAGGCTCTTGGACAGGAACTACAATGGCGTCCATGACTTCGACTCCGCTTACAATTGCATTCGGAAACAACGGCAAAGCAACCATCAGAAACCAAAATAATTATAATCTTGTTTTAGCCTCAGGAAACGGTTCATTCACAAGGTCTAATTCCACCGCTTCACAGTTTTACTTTATTGAATATAATACCGAGGGTGAATACCAAGTTAAATTGCATTATGTTGACCGCAACGGAAACGAAATCGCTCCGACTGAGGTTAAGACCATGCAATACAACGAATCTCCGGTTGATTTAAATTCTACAGAGTATGCTAAACCCATTGAAGGATACAATTTTATTGTTGCACGTTACGGCGACGTAAAAGGTGACCGTGTAAGATACGTTCAAAACGACAAGAATAATTCAAGCGGAGAAATCATTATAAACCTGAAAAATCAGGAGATGCTCAACAGCAATTCCAGCAACGTACCGCATATTTACACATACGGAGGCATCGATAATGTTACTGATGTTATAGACAGCATAGACCTGACAAACAGGGCAGATCATATGATCGACATCTATTTTGCGTATGCTGAGGAAGGAAGTCTCCTTCCAAATCAGATCATAGATCAGTTATCTTCATCTTCTCTGCCTGAAGATGAGTTCCCCTTCGGCGCACCGGATCACAACAAAAGACTGGTGCCAAACTACACGAACGGCGATTGGGACGGTACATATACCCTTTATCTTGACGTTACAGGTAAGGCTGCATCTGTCAGTGATAAAACAAAGGCAGATATACTGCTTATATATGATACTTCAGGCAGTATGGCCACAACTGATCGTTATAATGTAGCTAAAGACGTTGTTACAGACGTTGCAAAAACACTTTTTGCATACAACAGCACTGATGATGAAGATCCGACTGTGCGAATAGCTTGTGTTTCCTATGCAAGTACCGCTAAGAAGGAATTCGGATATGTTGACAATTTGAGTGACTTTAATTCCGGCTTTGCTTTTGCAAATCAAGCGTCAACATATAGCGGCGGAACTAACTGGGAGGATGCGCTTCAAACAGGACGAACTCTGTGGGATGCCGAGCACCGTGAGGATGCAAAGCAGTACGTTATATTCGTTTCCGACGGTGAGCCTACCTGCCGTGTAAGCTGGTGCGACTGGTATGATACCCGTGATGCCTGTGAATACAATATGACGAACGGAAATCTGGGACCTAATACAGATTCTAAAACAGGCAAGCAGTTTTATGAGCATGGATGGGCGAATTTGGCCGATAACTCCTACTATTATAGAGGAGTTGAGCACGCTTACACAAACGCTAAGGACGATGCAAGAGATTTTGTTAACGCGGGAGTAAACTTATACTCCGTTGGTATATTCAACAGCGAAGAATCTTTTCGTCACATGAACAATATCGTTAACTATGCATACTCAGGTTTTACTTATTTCGGTCTTGAAGAGCAAAATAAAAACTACAAATATGCAAATAGTGCTTCGGTTCTTAATGATATTTTCGCAGACATTATCCATGAGATCACTATGGACTTTGGATACGGCAACGTGTCGATCATGGACTCAATGACCGCTGCTGCACTTACAACAGGAGATCTTATCGGACATGTGTCTGACTTTAAGTATTACAAAAATCCCGCAGGCGGCACTCTCATCGAATGGAACGGAGCACCGACTGCAACATATAACAAAGATACCAAAAAGGTAGACTGGGATCTCGCTTCGGTTGGTATGCTCGAAGAAAACACTACCTACACCCTTGGCTTTACGGTTTGGCCGAATCAGGAAGCGTACGATGCGATTATTGATTTAAACTATCAGATCGACAATGTAATGACTCCGGAAGAGGTTGACGCCTACGGCATAGAGCATTATCCGGATGTCTATCCTTACTTAAGAAAAAACAGTGCGAATCACTTTATTGTTCAGTCTAATGCAGAAGCAGAGTTAGACTATGAACGATTTATAGTTGAGGATGGCGGTACTCCAAAATCTCTCGGAAGAGAAACGGCGGGTTATTCCTTCCCGAATATGGAAACGACAAAGCATTATTTGAACGTTTCAAAATTATGGAATGATACCCTGCAAGATTCAAACAGATTTAGATCGGTTGTCTTTGAAGTTTATGAGGATTACGATGATTCTCCCGGGGCAACCAACTCTACTTATGCAACAATTACTCTGGACGCTTCAGACCAGGATCCTAACGATCCACATAGATGGAAAAAACAGATTGAAATTTCTCCCGGTATCATAAAGACCGAAATCAACGGAAACGATCCAATCAATGAGGGTCATACTTATCGTGTATTTGAAGTTGGATATACAGATAAATATGGTAATTTCCATGATCTTCATAACGGAAATGATGATTATCGTTATGAGTTTAGTCAAGAGACGGTTATACCGATGCTTTCCGACGGCTCCATGATATTATTAAACGACGCTGACGGAGACGGAGAACTTACCGGTACAAACGATCTTCGCGGTGGTATCAACCTTTATAAGGAAACTCTTGGTCAAGATGGCAACCGGATTTATACCGATGATGAGTATGAATTTATTTTACACTACACAGTTCCGGAAAGATTTATTATCGGTGAAGAAAATGGTCATCCTGTGTATGATCCAAATGCATTTCCGCTTTGGTATACAATGTTCACCGATGTAGATATGGACGGTGACTATTTTGGAGAAAATGATGTTGCAGGTATTCCCGATACCGCAGACGGGTGGGGTACACTCGACGATGGGGACCACGTAAAAATCAAGTCGAATCAGATGATTCGTATTATCAATGTTCCGATCGGCACAGATTATTCTTTTGAAGAAATTAATGTTCCAAGTGGCTGGAACTTCGATCATGCAAATATCGAGATTGACGGCGAAATTGTAAAAGCTCAAAACGGTCCTAATTCGTTTGGAAAATACATTATTAATCATTCTACGGTTGCCAATGCAGCGCATGAGGTCACATTCTACAATCGTTTGGTTCATTATGAGGTCAAGCTTCATAAGGTAGACAAGGATAATAATACCGTTGTTCTACCCGATGCAGTATTTGAAATTTATTCCGCTCCCGGAAAAAATCCTTCCGACCTTCTGACCATAAAAGGAAAGACGCGATTCACCACGGATGAAAACGGTGACGTTTCACTCGGAATTGATTTACCTGCCGGCACATATTACATGTACGAGGTGACCGCTCCGCCGGGCTACAGATTATTGGCTGAGCCTATTATTGTTACCGTAGCATCGGGATCAATAACTTATTCTCAGCCTGAGAATGATTCAGGAGCGACTCAGACAGCAACCTTGACTTCCGGTACAAATATTCCGTATTATACTATTATTGCTGTTAATGAACCCTCCGGAGATTTACGTATCATAAAAATTGATGCGGAACATCCCGAGGTCACTCTTGAAGGAGCAGTATTCAATCTTTATAAGCTGCCCGAAGGGGAGGATGAAGAAGATCTTATTGATCCTGATACCGGAGTAGTTGATCCGGAGCAGCTCGAAGTTGTGACTCTTTCCGGTTAAACTGATCTTGTATCCGGAGCAGACGGTTCTATCTTGATCCCCGGCGGATTACAGTTCGGCACATATTTCCTGTTTGAGACAACAGCCCCCGACGGATATGTTACTGCAAAATATCCTGTCAAGATAACCGCGTTAGAGGACGGACAAGTTGTCTATATTCAAAAGGACTACAATGCCGGACAATTGCAGACTGCGCAGCCTGTTGAATCAGGCGGAACAACTACGCTTACTGTTTATGTTGCAAATGGCACAGGCGTAATGCTTCCGCACACCGGCGGCGTGGGCACTTGGATGTATACTACAGGCGGTATAATGCTTGTTTGTATAGCTGTTTTGACGCTTTGCATCAATCTAAAACGGAGACGGTGCGAAAGGAGGAATGAATGATCTCCTGAAAGCGTCTTGAACGCGCAGCTCTATGCTGCATCATTAACCCGCCTGTAAAAACCGTTTTTTAAACGGAATAAAAAACGGCGTGGAAAAATAGGAATTTCCTAAAAATTCAAAAAGAAAGGAACAAAAAAATGAAAAAGTTTATTTCTATCATGATTGCTTTGCTAATGGTAACTGCACTTACTTTCCCAGTTGCTGCTGCACCAAACAATGTGAATCACACAATCACAATCACAAACACAGACTCTTCAGTTAAGCATACCTATGAAGCTTATCGTGTGTTTGAAGGCAACCTCGACACTAACGAAGAGATCTTAACAGACATCAACTGGAGCAACGGTGTTGACGGAGCTGCTCTTCTTGCAGATCTTACAGCTAACCTGACTGATTTTGCTTCCTGCACAAGCGCAAGCGACGTTGCTAATGTTTTGGTTGATTACATCGACGACAATAACTCAACAGCTATTGATACTTTTGCGGCAGTAGTTGGTAATCACCTTGCTACCGTTGCCGGCACATCTACAGAGAATGCTTCTCCTTACACTATTGCTGTTCAGGGAGACGGTTATTACTTCATCAAGGATAAGAACGATTCTGTTACTGAAGAAGGCGAAGCATATTCAAAGTACATGCTCAATGTTGTACGTGACGTTACAATCGAAGCTAAGGACGAACATCTGGTTCCTGAAAAGAAGATCGTTGAAAACGGAAACGAAGTTTCTACAAACGTTGCTTCTATCGGCGATGAGATCACATTCAAAATCACAATTGATGTTCCAAAGATGGATGGTTACAAGGCTTATACCTTTACCATGAACGATACTCTTTCAAAGGGTCTTACATTCAACGAGATCAAGAGCGTTACTGTTGCAAGCGAGACACTCGTAGAGAACGGTGCAAACGGCTATACTGTTGAAACAGAAGAAAAGGCTGACGGTTCAACATTACTTACTGTTGACTTCAAGAACTTTATCCGCTATAAGAGATATTCAGCTACAGACAGCAAGGTTGTTGTAACATACACAGCTATTCTTAATGATGACGCTGTTATCGGTCTTGAAGGTAACCCCAATACAGTAGATTTCAAATATTCTAACAATCCTTCTTCAACCGGCGAAGGCGATGGCGGCGACACAGGTATCACTCCCGATTCAGAGACAATCACCTATTCAACAGGTCTTACCCTCATCAAGGTTGACGGCAGCGACAGATCTAAGCTCCTCCAGGGTGCAAAGTTCAAGATCGAAGGCGACGGCTTGAATACTGTAATCACAAAGGGTACAAGATTTGAGGTTGCTCCTTACACACCTGTAGTAAACGCTGATGTAAAGGAGACTGTTGACGCAGACACATATTATCTCCTCGCTGATGGTACTTACACAAAAACACAGCCTGATTCTTACACAGGCGACACATATGTTCTTGTTCGCTATACAAATTATACAAGAAAAGCAACAGGCGTTGTTTATGACGGAACAACAGGTACTGACGGTAGAATCACCTTCAACGGTATGACAGAAGGTACATATACCCTCACCGAGCTTGAAGAGCCTGATGGATATAACCTCCTCACAGAGCCCATCGAGTTTGAGATCACATGGGACGAGACAAACGGCTTTGCTGTTGCAGTTGACGATCAGAGCGGCGTAACCTATGATGGCACAACAGGCACATTCAGAATCACAGTAGAGAATAACAAGGGTTCTGTTCTTCCGCATACCGGTGGTATCGGTACAACAATCTTTATGTTCATCGGTGCTTTCCTCGTACTCGGTGCAGCAGTTATCCTCGTTTCTGTTATCGTAACAAGAAAAAGAGAGAGATTCTAATCTGAATCAAAATTTTTAGAACACACATAATCAGTTATTAGTTACGCTCATAATGAGTGAAAAAACCGGGGAGACCTATCTTGGTCTCCCCGCGATTTAGTCTTTAAAAGTTTGTTATATGAAAAGAAAGCTCCCGATCATACTACCCTTAGTCGTCCTGCTTTTTGGTCTGGCTGTGTTTTTGTATCCTACTTTTGCTAACTACTGGAATACATTTTCGCAAACCAAGGCTGTAAGATCCTATGTTGAAGATATCGATAAACTCAACGAAGAGGAATACGCAAGAATGCTTGATGACGCAAGGGAATATAACAAAAGAATAGCAAAAAGCGGCATTCACTGGCGAATGTCTGATGATGAAAAAAGATTGTATTCATCCCTTCTCAATCCCGGTGGTAACGGGATGATGGCTTATGTCGAGATCCCGAAAATCGACATAACACTTGGAGTATATCATGGAACGAATGACGAAGTGCTCTTGAGATCGGTTGGTCACATTGAGGGTTCTTCGCTGCCGGTTGACGGGGATAGTGTACACTGTATACTGTCCGGACACAGGGGACTTCCAAGCGCAAAGCTCTTTTCGGAGCTTGACAGGCTTGCCGAGGGCGATAAATTTATGATAAGAACACTAAACGAAGTGTATACTTATGAGGTCGATAAAATCAACATAGTTGAACCAAACGATCTTTCAACTCTGAATATCGAAAAAGGTGAAAATTACTGTACGCTTGTTACCTGCACACCATATGGTACAAACACGCACAGATTACTTGTCAGGGGTCATATGATTGAGACAATAGATTCAAACGATATTATGATACTTGCGGAAGCTCTGCAAATCAAATCAACATATATTGCGGCAATTATCGCCGTTCCAACGCTGATAATAATTGCACTTGCTGTTATTATTTTTAGAAAAAAACCGCATATTACAGATCCCGAGAAGCTTAACGAAAGACTTCTTGCCGAAGCGGATAAAAGAAAAAAATCATAGTATTTATTATGGTAACCTCTAAAAATTGATAATTTTTATTTACCTATCACACATAATTCCAATTAAGAATAATATCCGCCTAACAGCGGACAATCTATAACATTATA
>OMZU01000014.1 GCA_900315605.1 uncultured Eubacteriales bacterium
GAAGGACGCCGCAAGGCTGTCGCCTTGCAAGGACGACAACGAAGTATTGCGGAAAATAGACCGCAAAGATTGTCTATTTTTTATTTGAGTTTAGTATAATTATTCCTTGCCGCGCATAAGCACGAATTCTTCACGGCATAATTTTTCCATAATTCTTCGTTATACGTCAATATGACATCAAAATTTTGACAGAATTCTGCCATGAATCTTCCGCACTTCTACACATCAATGATTTTTTGAGGCCCCCTATAGAAAAACGCCTGCCGGTCAACCAGATCAGCAGGCAATTTTTATGATGAAGTTTATTTGATAATAATTTAACGAATTATAAATAGCTCTCTAACTGAACGTATCTTCCCAAGAAAAAAATGAAACAATATTTTTCATTTCAATGCATATTACGGACGAGTGCGACCGGCGGTGCAAGCACTGCTACATCTCCTCAGGCAAAGACCTGACTTAACAAAAGCTCCGAGCCTGAAAACTCGGAGCTTTTTATAGACAGAAAACATTTGATATTGTATAATAATTTCATAAAGTGAGGATCAGCGATATGAACAGCATAACTGTCAACAATGTACCATTTTTCGCATGACACGCATCGTGTCGTCCATGTGACGGAGCGATTCTTTCCTTTTTAATCATTCTGTGTTACTTTCAAATCAACCAATTTGAAAGGACTGATTGAATTGAAAAAGAATTTGACTACCGGGATTTTTTTATTGATCGCATTTGCACTTTGGACAGTATTGATTATGTTCGTCGATGTGCAGACAGTGGGACCGAACGATTCAAAGGTCGGCTTTGCGACCTTCAACACATGGTTTCATCAACTGACAGGCGTACATATGACGTTATATATCGTCACCGACTGGTTGGGGTTAGTGCCAATCGCCGTATGTCTGTGCTTCGGCTGCTTGGGGCTCTATCGACTCATCAAAAGAAGAAGTCTATTCAAGGTGGACGCGGACATTCTGCTGTTAGGCGGCTATTATATTCTGGTGATTTTCGGCTACCTGTTCTTTGAGATGGTGCCGGTCAACTACCGCCCGATCCTGATCAACGGATTTTTGGAAGCCTCCTATCCGTCGTCAACAACGCTTTTGGTGTTATCCGTAATGCCTACTCTTATATTACAGATCAATCACAGAAGCCATAACAAAACCATCAAAAATGTTGTCATAGGCTTTGTTTTGTTATTTTCTGCGTTTATGGTGATCGGCAGGCTGATTTCAGGCGTTCATTGGATAACGGATATTATCGGTTCTATTCTACTGAGCTTTGGCTTATTCAAGCTCTATCAAAGCGCGGTAACTGCGATAGATTTGAGGAAAGAAAATGGAGTTTAACGAAAAGCTACAACAATTAAGAAAGAATAAAGGACTGACGCAAGAGGAACTGGCGCAGGAAATCTTTGTCTCCAGAACCGCAGTGTCAAAATGGGAATCCGGCAGAGGATACCCGAATATCGACTCTCTCAAGGAGCTTGCCAAATTCTTCTCTGTTACTATTGACGAGCTGATCTCTCCGGATGAGATAATCACTGCGGCAAAGGAAGAAAAGCAGGAGCTGATTGGAGATTACACCTCACTGTTATGTCATGTGTTGGATATATTCACGGCTTTGCTGTTATTTATTCCCGTTTTCGGCAACGGCGCGGACAAACAATCGGTGTCTTTATTTGCACTGAGCGATACACAGCCTTGGATCAAGATCGCATATGCTGTTATCATCGGTCTAACCGTATTGAACGGCATCTGCGGAATAATAATCAGCCGGTTTGATAGGCCGCTGTGGAGCAAGCACCGATTGATAACTGGTATTGCGCTTTCTGTTATCGCGTGTCTGCTGTTTATTATCACCCGACAGCCCTATGCAGGCATATTCTGTTTTGCGATCCTGATAATCAAGGGCTGGATGTTATTTAGGCGGAAAGCGTGAATTACCCATTTTATAACAAATTGGGATATGTTGGAATCAGACAGGATAAAGACTTAGTGTTTTTCAAAAAAGATCGAAATAACAACTATGATAAACTATGGTCACGACAAATCGCGAGGCGTGACGTATTCTCAAACCATGTTCGTTGTGTGCTGTCCATTTCTACTCACACGCCTCTCGCGAGGCGTGACTAATATCTGAAAACGGATCATTGTTCTTCGGGATATTTCTACTCACACGCCTCTCGCGAGGCGTGACTATTGATCCGGTATTCCCTCGGCGTGGAGCTTGGATTTCTACTCACACGCCTCTCGCGAGGCGTGACATGGAACCCAAAAAGAGTGAGATTACAAGATACAAATTTCTACTCACACGCCTCTCGCGAGGCGTGACTGTAAGATAAAGGAAGAGGTTAAAACCTCACGAATTTCTACTCACACGCCTCTCGCGAGGCGTGACGGGAAATTTTGAAGCCGGACACAGAGCTATAGGATTTCTACTCACACGCCTCTCGCGAGGCGTGACAATGAAGATTATATTTATAACCGGAATTTGCAGATTTCTACTCACACGCCTCTCGCGAGGCGTGACTTGGCAAACGTGCGCAGTGCGTGTATTATTAAGATTTCTACTCACACGCCTCTCGCGAGGCGTGACAGGGTGCAGAGCGTTGAGGTGGACGGACTGGACATTTCTACTCACACGCCTCTCGCGAGGCGTGACTTCAGAAAATGGTAACGGCTATCATTATAATGCGATTTCTACTCACACGCCTCTCGCGAGGCGTGACGAAACGTTATGCAACGCGAATGCAACTCAAGATATTTCTACTCACACGCCTCTCGCGAGGCGTGACGGCTATGCTTTCATAGTCATTAACAAGGGTGTCAAATTTCTACTCACACGCCTCTCGCGAGGCGTGACTCGTTCATTGTCAAATTTTGCGGCACATTTTCAATTTCTACTCACACGCCTCTCGCGAGGCGTGACATATTCCCGACACGATTTTTGATGATTTAGCTTTAATTTCTACTCACACGCCTCTCGCGAGGCGTGACTTGACCACAGCCCGGCAGATTGAAAACTGCTTTTATTTCTACTCACACGCCTCTCGCGAGGCGTGACTGGCTGTGTTGATGTTAATAATTCCTGATTTTGGATTTCTACTCACACGCCTCTCGCGAGGCGTGACATTTTCGTTTTCCCTAGAGCGTTCATGTTGTTTATTTCTACTCACACGCCTCTCGCGAGGCGTGACCGCAATACGTGATCCCCACGACTGATGAGGTGCGCATTTCTACTCACACGCCTCTCGCGAGGCGTGACGAGGTGATAAAATGATTACAGAACTATACGATCATTTCTACTCACACGCCTCTCGCGAGGCGTGACAGCATGGAGATAAAGCAATCAATATGCGACAACGATTTCTACTCACACGCCTCTCGCGAGGCGTGACTTATTTGGGTAATATTATGCTTTTGCAATTCGGATTTCTACTCACACGCCTCTCGCGAGGCGTGACATTCGCAAAGAATTTAAACAATGGCTTAAAAATAATTTCTACTCACACGCCTCTCGCGAGGCGTGACTAACAGCCTTTTGTTTGCCGCAGAGCAGCATGTTATTTCTACTCACACGCCTCTCGCGAGGCGTGACCGGCACTTTGGTCAGCAGGATTTCTTCTTTTGCATTTCTACTCACACGCCTCTCGCGAGGCGTGACTGCTTGCAATAGGCTTGACGATGCAGAGAGAGAATTTCTACTCACACGCCTCTCGCGAGGCGTGACTGCGCAGGAAACGCCGAATTTTGCAAAAAACAATTTCTACTCACACGCCTCTCGCGAGGCGTGACGTTGAAAGCAAAGAATCTGAATCGGTAATCAAGCATTTCTACTCACACGCCTCTCGCGAGGCGTGACCTCTTGATCCGTACATTTCAGGGATTTGGTCAAATATTTCTACTCACACGCCTCTTGCGAGGCGTGACAGGTGAAATTTTGAATTTTTTTGAATTTATAAAATTTCTACTCACACGCCTCTTGCGAGGCGTGACAAGGCTACGGGAACTATACAGCAGAGACGGACAGATTTCTACTCACACGCCTCTTGCGAGGCGTGACACCAACATATAAGCAGAGTGTTCAAACGGCATTATTTCTACTCACACGCCTCTTGCGAGGCGTGACTGAGATGTGAGTTTCTGAAAGCATATGTAGGCAATTTCTACTCACACGCCTCTTGCGAGGCGTGACACAAATCAAAATGTTGAAATTCATAACACATACATTTCTACTCACACGCCTCTTGCGAGGCGTGACTGAAGCAGGTGTATTTCTTAATCAGGGCATTGACATTTCTACTCACACGCCTCTTGCGAGGCGTGACATATATACCTAATGTTCAATTTGATGAATATGCAAATTTCTACTCACACGCCTCTTGCGAGGCGTGACGATTTCTTTATGTAGCACATTCATAGCTTTTTGAATTTCTACTCACACGCCTCTTGCGAGGCGTGACCGCGGAAGAAATTATAGAAATCATTAATGCGGAAATTTCTACTCACACGCCTCTTGCGAGGCGTGACATTGGTATCTGATTATGGTTCAAAATTCACGCCAGATTTCTACTCACACGCCTCTTGCGAGGCGTGACGTGATACCATGAATGAACTATACAATACAGGCAATTTCTACTCACACGCCTCTTGCGAGGCGTGACCCTTAGATGAAATTTTAGATTATGCAGAAACAACATTTCTACTCACACGCCTCTTGCGAGGCGTGACAAATGGTACGTTGAGCGCGTGTTGTATGAGGGGCATTTCTACTCACACGCCTCTTGCGAGGCGTGACATTGAGCTTGTATCAAAACTGATTTTGAAAAATGATTTCTACTCACACGCCTCTTGCGAGGCGTGACGCAATAGGGCTTTTTTGTGGTGCGTCAAAATGTCTATTTCTACTCACACGCCTCTTGCGAGGCGTGACAACAGGAGCCTTTATGTTTTGGACGGCTCAGTCATTTCTACTCACACGCCTCTTGCGAGGCGTGACAGGTCGAAGTTCCCTATTACCGCGGATTGATTTTATTTCTACTCACACGCCTCTTGCGAGGCGTGACAAAAGGCTTGTGAACTTCTGCACATTGATTATGCATTTCTACTCACACGCCTCTTGCGAGGCGTGACTTTGCAAGCTGTTGTTCCATACGGTAAATCACAATTTCTACTCACACGCCTCTTGCGAGGCGTGACATGTGGCGCGATCACATTGTTGAGAAGATTGTCATTTCTACTCACACGCCTCTTGCGAGGCGTGACGTTCCCACCGCCGATGTATTTTCTAACCACGTCATTTCTACTCACACGCCTCTTGCGAGGCGTGACATTTTATCCGGCAGAAGTCTTAGTGTGTTTTCAATTTCTACTCACACGCCTCTTGCGAGGCGTGACCGCAAAATATTGTGCTTTTGCGATCACACCTCACTATAGAGGCGGACTACCGGAATTTTTATTTCCGCAGAAGAATAATTTCTTCTGATTTTACTGTTTTTTTGGGGCGAACCTGCCGCAAAATTTATTCTACCTCAGGTTCGCCTTAAAGGATTATGACTCCTTCGGGATTATACGTTTGCTTTGCTCCAATGTGCTCGACCCTACGTTCCCAATTGTTTCCAAGATAGTAGAATCTCAAACTATCCTTATCATGGTCGATCAATTCCACCAATCTGCTTTTCAGTTTTAAAAAAGCTGAATAATCAAGATCGGCTTCAAACACTGAGTTCTGTACCCTTTGCGCGTGATTTTGACATTCCTTTGCCACCTTGCGCAGTCTTCTTTTTCCATCAGGGTCAGAGGTTGATACATCATAACTTATAATCACCATCATAACGCTTCACCTACTTCAACAGAAAACACGGATACTCGTCTATTTCTCCGCGAACAAATTTTGCCAAAAGATTGCTTTGGACATATGGGATCAACCCAAACGGGATTTTTTGTTTGAGATACGGATGCAAGTAATCCGTTCGCTTTTTTTCCTGCCATTTCGTCAAAACCTTTTTTCTGCCGTTGTCATTCAGCCAAACAGCACCGGAAACTTGTTTGTCAAAATCCTTTTTGCTGATTATTTGAAGATTGATCAACGTCAGAACAAATCTGTCCGCCAAGCACCTTGCTTCCTCTACCAAGTCGCAGGCAAGCGAATGTCGTCCGCTGCGAAGCGCGTGACAAAAGCCGATATAACTGTCCAAACCAACGGTTTCGAGTGCAGAAGCAAATTCGGAAGTATACATTGTATAGACAAACGAAAGCAGCGCGTTTACTTCGTCAAGCGGAGGACGTTTGTTTCTATACGAAAAATGCATATCGCTGTTTTTCTTGGTAATAAGCTTATCAAACACCGAAAAATATGCCTGTGCGCAATTCCCCTCGATTCCCAAAATCTGTTCAAGGTTGTTAGACGATGTAAGCTTTCCTGCACCTTCACCCAACACCGAAATGACCAATTGTATATCCTTATCATTACGCAGATCGGCAACGTCATGCAGCGTTCGCTTTATGGTCTGAACGGAATTACAGAATTTGGCAAGCATTGTATTCTTCGTCAAAATCAGTGAGTTTTCTCGAAAAACATCAATTTGAGCTACACGCAAAAATACATTTCCCTTTGTTTCTCCGCAAACCTTTGCAAGAAATCTACCGTGAGGTGAAATAAAATTAATCGGAATACTCTTTTCGACGCATTTGCCCATCAGAGCCGGAGAACAGCCCAAATAGCTAAAGCATACGATATTTTCGATATTATCAAACGGGATCCTGAATTTATCGTCATTATCCAAACGGCACACAAGATTTTCGCCGTCCAAGGCAAGATAGGCGTTTTCGTTTGTTACATAAATTGTGTTTAGCAGTTTTCTCATGGTTTGCCCTCCAAAAGCTCTGCTATGGATTTTTGCAGGCTGCTGTGTTTTTTGCAGCTTGGCATACATAGGTCTTTCATGGAACATCCGCTGCAATTCTGTCCTTTTACTATGGGCGGAATTGTTCCTTCACGTATGTTTTTTCTCATTTCCTGCAAAATTTGTTTTAGTTCTGCATCATATTTTTCATAGTTTTCCTGCAACGGTAGCTTGACCCGTCTTTTTGTATCAGCGTAATACAACACACCGGCACTGTTACAGCGAAAAACATAATCCACGCATATTTTTTGCGAAAAAACCTGCATCAAATCCTCGTGACGATACAATTCGTTCTTAGGCTGAGTAGGTTTATACTCCACAATAGTATACTGTCCGTGAGATTCTTCAAGGCAGTCTGTAACGCCATACAAGCCATACTGCGGCAAATCATTATATACCGTCACATCAGTATGGGAAATCTTGGATTTTGATGTGTACCGATTATTCTCATGTACCCTTTTATGAAGCAGATTTGCCTTTGTAACATAATAATTCTCTGCCCATGCCCGATCAATTTCCATCAAGCCCCAGCGGTGGCGGCAATAAAGCCAATGCTGAACAGAACGAATGGAGATGCTATCTTCTGTCATATTTTTTCTATCAGCTCCACACCGTTTGGAATATCGGTGTCAACAGTGATTTTATAATCGCTGTATTTTCTCGGCGGATATGCGATCTCCTCCACCTTGACCTTGTCAAAAAGCAAGTGTGAGGGGCAATTGCCGAGAATGTTTTCGTGCTTGAATACGATCAGCTTTCTCATGCACATCTTACCGCGGGCTGCACTGTGATCTTCTTCAAACATATTGATTATCGCTGACCAAAGCAACTCAAGATCCTCCTCCGAAAGATCTGTCACCTTGTTGGCAAGAGCAGCAGAAACATATCCTTCGGCACGGTAGAGCGCGTAGGGAACGATGCTCTTTTTGCCCATTTCTGTTGAGCCTGTTTCCATTCTGTCGTCTGTTGTGCGTGCCTGACGGGTGATAGTGATATCCTGAATGTTGATTGGCGAAATGCTGCGTGCAAAATTGATCTGTATGGGACCTCTGACGATTCCGCATGGATTGTCGCCGGTGGACATAACAGCTCCGAACATACGCACATCATAATAGTTTTTGCACATAAAGCTTCTTGCAGCTTGCACGTCGTCGGGATTTTTTCCCTTTTGACCTTTTTTCAACTCCAAAGCGTCATACGCCTCGGCGAACTTGGTATTTAGCGACTTGTCTGCCTTTACCAAAATATTATAGCCCGGCTCAGTGTCCTTGACCAGTTCCACATAGTTTCTGATTTTACGTTTTATGCAAACATCTGTAATAAATCCGAATCCGCTCTCCGCGTCAATTCTCGGCGTGTTGCCTGCGTCGGGATCGCCGTTTGGATTGCCGTTCTCCACATCAAAAAGCATAATAAAATCGTAACGGTTGTTCAACATAATTATTGTTCCTCCTTGCTATTCTCTGAACGTTTTTGATAAAAATCTTGATCTTGATGATAGTAGCCAATCATAAATCTGCCCTGATCGTCAAGATTTAAGGTGTTTGGAAATTCATCATTAAGCTTGCCTATAATTTCTTCAATCAGTTTATTGTAATAAACATATTTATCATTCAATTTTTTCATATGATTCTGCGAAAGCATCAGCAGCTTTGGAAAAACAAGTGCCGGCTTTGAAGCAGCAGATGAAAAATATGCGTCCTTGATCGTTCTGTTAAGATTTGCGGATACGGAAGCTTGCTGTATGTGTTCAAGTACAGCAAATAACCTTCCGCAAAGATAGGCTTGGTTTGTGTTTTGTAAATCGAGAGCCAATTGTAATTCCTCCTTTTGTCCTTTTGCTCTTGCTTTTCTGTCTATACACGCTTTGACAACGCCTGCCCTGACGCGATTGATCACACGGTCAGTTTTTATTCTGATTATCGCCGCCGAAAACAAATAATCAGGATAGGGCGAGCCGTAGATAATTGACTTAAAAATTGCCGTCAACAAAGAAGCGTCAATGTTTTCTTTACTGCTCTTTGGTGATTTAAGTTCGTTTTTCAACACCCATAACGGAATCGGCTTGAACAAATCACCGATTTGTATATCTTTTTGATGTTGCGCGATCGCGTTGAACAAATCTCCGCATTTTTGCCGATAAATAAACTTGACGGACAAGCGCGAAGCATTCGGCTTGATCCCCAAAATATAGAAGGTCACACTTTCATCTATCTCATCAAAAGAGGATATAGTGTTTTCGGAAACTGTTCCCTCTCGTGATTTTTCCACCAAGCTGCTAAGCATCTTTTCGGCTTGGTCTTTATCAGGCTTGTCATCATCTCCGAAAAGGCAGTAGCTCAGGTAGTCGGCGTATATTTCGTGCTTTTCTCCGCCCACCGCCCAATATACAACAGTCATATCATCTAACAACTGTTTGTGCCTTCTGTCCGCAAGCAATGTATTGAGTGCATAGGTATATTTTTTCATAACATTTTCAGAGATATTGCTGTTAAACGACTGTTCATTTCCATAGGAACATCCGGCAGTAGTTTTAAAGCCTACCAAAACGGTTCCGGAAGCCTGACCGCCTGCGATCCCCTTGATTTTGTTATGAATACGCGCTATCGGCAAATTATCACCTGTTACTGCGCACTGTGACAGGTTTTCGGGTTTGGCGGCAATACTTTCTCTGTAGGATTGCCAAGCATTATTGATTTGAATATCCTCGTGCAATAGAACATCAGGATGACCGCTCAAACAAAATGCGTAATATCCACTCGCATATGCTTTGCCTAGTGAAACCAACACCGGGTTTTCGGTTTCGTTCTCCGGATTCCAACTGATAATAAAATCGCGAAATGCGTTGATTACAGGAGAATCCAATCCTTCAAGCAATTGCAGGGTTTTTTCTTTGAATAAAGCATGTGATTTTTTAGCCTTATCTGTTTTATCATTTGGCGTCAAATTGCCCGAATCAAAATTCAAGCCAAAGATATAAAGCGGACGGTGCTCTATAAAGTTAAAATCAATTCCCGGCTTTTCAGATCGTTTCGGAAGCAAAACGGTTCTGGGAGTTTTGCGCTCCTTTACCTTTCCGTTTTTCATAGGAACTTGTTCCGTCAGCTGCCAGTCGATTATATCCTCAATACTTCCATCCGGAGAAAGCATCACCAAAAAATCAACTGCCTGGTTTGAGTACCCCTCCGGCACCACCTCTCCGTCACGAGCCAAATCATCATAATAATCGCATAGCGCAGATATCAGCATTTTATCGCCTCCCGATATTTTCTAACATCTATCACGCCGCCTATCATGTGCGGTCTGTAATATTCTGTTGTCGCTCTGTCAGAAAACACAGGATTTTCCCAATCGCCGTTAAGTGGAATACCCTTGTCCTCAAAATTCACCCGGTAGCTCATAAATCCAAGGTCGGTATCACCCATAGAAATTATCTCGGGGTGGATTTGAGAATAATCAAACGACTCTACCAACTCAATTCTTTTTACCGGGAACTCTGCACAACCAAAGCACGGCGTTCGGAAGCACTGTCCCTTTTCAAGACGACGTTTGATGATATTATAATGCTTTTTTTCATCCTCGTCATCTCTCTCGCTCTTTAGCCCTGTCGTTTCAAAATGAAACTCTATGCCATAGCAAACGTCCTTAAGCAGCATAGAAGCCCTCTGTGTGCGTTCCTCCGAGGTATAGATGCACGGATCTGCTCCCTTACCCTTCATTTGACTTTTTACCTTGCTGAGCGAAATCTTATCCTTTAGCTCATTTCTTCTGACATTGACGAACTTTATCGGATTAAACACTATGATTTTATCGATCACATAGCGTATCGCGGGTTTCCAATATACAGATTTTATGAGCCCTTCAAGTGCTCCCGGAGGCGGAACATCATAGCTGACTCTTTCAACTTTTAGTTCGGGTCGAGTGTACAGCGCGTAATCTCCCTCCACAATGATCTTAAAGCCTTTCATATTTATCCTCCTATCATATAAAATAGTCCGGTGCTTCAAAGCTAACGCCTGTTTCTTCGCTGTAATAGTCGTGATTTATAAGGCAAAAAACTCCGCCGTATTCTTTTACTGCACCTTGTTTTATCAAATTATTAAGCTCATTTTCATATACAGAAAACGTGTATTTTTGAAGCTTGCGATAATCGGTATACCCTTTGTCGATCAACTGTTCTATCAGCTCCTTGCTTTGATCATCCTCGGCAACGGCGACGGCAACCGAATTATCTTCTATCATTTTAAACCTTTTTGCATAATCCGCAAATTTTAGGTCTATTGGTTTTTTGCAGCCTGATGAAATGGTATTTAATTTGATTTCTTCATCTTTAAAATCAACCAATCTTCTGAAATATTCGCGGATGCATTTTTCATCGGAAATATCCTGATACTCTTTGATCAAGTGCCTGGTTATATGAACCTTTACATCATTTGAAACAGCGTTAAGCTCAAACACCTTTACCACTGCGTCCTGCCGTTTTCCTTCACGGTTGCATCTTCCTCCGGCTTGAAGAATATTATCAAGCCCTGACAATTCACGGTAAACGGTGTAAAAATCCAAATCAACTCCTGCCTCTATCAATGAAGTTGAAACCACCGTCACTCGTCTTTCCTCGGGCACATCCTTTAAGTCGGGAAAATCTGTGTGCAATTTTTCCAATTCCTTTTTTATGTCAGAGATTGTCCGCTGACGATCAAATGCCGACATATAGGTTGAAAGATGATACTTTTTGCCTGTAGCTGTTTTGTATAACTCTAGTGCTGTTTTTCGATGATTTACCACGATCAGTGCCGATGGATATTCCTGCGCGTCGCAAATCAGCGATTCCGCGCTGACTTCACCCATGCTTTTATAATCGCATTTCCGAAAGAACTCAAACTCTGATTTATCCTCGATCGTGCTGCAAATTTTAGTGTGCGTCAAAGCGTATGTATGTACCAATCGTTCAAAATCCGGCATAGTAGCGGTCAAGAAAACAGCGTCACTGTTTAGCAATCCGGTAATCTGCGCAACAGCTCTCAGGCATGGCTGCAAGTAAGGCATCGGCATCATATGAACCTCGTCAAAAACGATTATACTGTCAGCCATATTATGCAGCTTTCTGAGTCTGTTTCTTTTGTTTTTATACACAGATTCAAAAAACTGAACCGATGTAGTCACAATGATTTGCGCGTTCCAATTCTCCGAAGCATTTTTCAGCAGTTCTTTATAGTCCTCGTCATAATCGCTGTCATCAACACAAAAAGAAGATTGATGCCGCAAAATCTGCGCACTGTCTCCGAATAATTTTTCAAACACCTCAACCGTTTGGTCTATGATGCTGTTGTACGGGATAACATATATGATCCGCTTTTTATTGTTTTTAATAGCGCGTTCCAACGCAAATTTCATACTGCACAAGGTTTTGCCGCTTCCTGTAGGCATGTCCACAAGAAATATTTCCGCATTTTCGCCTGCTTTTGCATAGACCTGAGCCTGAAGCCGTGCCCTTGCACGCTGCAACTCAGTTTCACAAACAAAGGAATCCAAGTGATGGTTAAGCTTTTCAAGGCAGGCGGAAAAATCACTTCTGATTAAAAATTCCTCTCTGCCCGTACAGAAATTTGCAGTGTCAATAGAGTCGGCGTCCGTTAGACAGGAAAAGCAATAGCGCGTTAGAAAGGCGTATCTTTCCAAAAATGCTTCCGGATTACTGCGCACATCGTCGAAAAGACTAAAAAGCTCATTATCATCTGTTTCGCGCAAATTAAGCTCAAAAAGATAATCGGAATAATTCTCAAAACGTTCCGGGTTTGAAAGCCGTCCGCATAATGTAGGATCATAATTATCATTTGCGGCATTGCCGCCGTCGGGCAACCCGGTGTGATGTCCGGCTATGCAGAATTGAGCAATTTGTACAAATGCAGTTTTGACTCTTTTGGGAAATTCTATCGCGCCGCAGGCTGAATGCTCTATTCTGATATTTTTGCCGTTCACAATTTTATCCTGAAATGACTTCTGGTATTTACCAATGTCGTGAAGTAAACCTATGTTGTAGACAAAATCTTTAAGCGGAGCAATAGAAAAATCCGAAGCAATTTTGGCAGTCGCTTCACTGTGCTCTTTTACCGTTTGCATTTTTTGAGTTGTTTCGTTTATATGCGCAATTTTCACAGATATCCCCCTCGTTAAAATAAATAAATGTCATAATAATTATATCACATTTTTCAACAAATTCAATAGATAATTCAGGATTATTGTATCATATTCTTATTTTGAAATTGATTATAGATCCACACGATATCTTTGCAGAATTATCTTGAGATGCTGATAAATTACACAAATAATCATATTGAGCAAAACCAAGCTTCAAACACTGCTCTTATTGTTTCCGGCTGAATATGATTATACCGGTTTATTTCTGTAGACATTTGCTGCTATACAATGCATTTTAATATCTTAATATCTTTATTATCTCATAAGCATTGTATCATTTAACGGACAATGCAATATATTATTTTGATTTTCTGATATTTAACAATTTATTATTATAAAATTCACTTAAATGACGCAGCATTTTCCGCAGCCGATACACTGCGACGGAAATGCAGGTTCTGCGGTCAGCCCGACAGTTTGGGCATATTGATAAAACAATTTTTGCAAAGTGAAAACTAAAATGCATTATAAGCAAACAATCAAATAACAGCGTGCAAGCTGTGAAAAACTCACTGCCTGCACGCTGTTTTTATAAATTATTCATTCAGACTGTGCTAAAACCAAAATGCTGTTCTATATATAGATATATAACGTTGATAATAATCAATAAAAACTCAATATATAGTATGATGCGTTTTTATTGCTTCTTCTGATTGCCGATATGGATTTTCTTAACCTATGTTTTATGACAGGAGCCGTGCATGGCGCAGCCCTTACAGTTGCCGCAGTTGCACGTCACGGATTTTCCGGCGCGCTTCTTTTTCACCATGCTAACGATGATCGCGGCGACAATGCCAATCAGCACTGCGCAAATTATTATCGTCCAAAAATTCCCTGCAAGCCATTGCAGCATAAGCTCAACTCCTTATTTTTTGGTTAATTTTGTAGCTTCCTTGTACGGCTTAAAGAGCATAAACAGCACAAACGCGATCAGGAGAACTGCGATTATCAAGCCCAAAACATTCAGACTGCCCGTAAACGCTCCGCCGATTTGATTTATGCACAAGGCGACAGCATAGGCAAAGCCACACTGATATGCAATCGCAAACGCCGTCCATTTTGCCGAGTTCATCTCACGCTTGATCGCGCCCATAGCCGCAAAGCACGGAGCGCAAAGCAGATTGAACACGAGGAACGAGAAGCCGGTCACGCTTGTGAACACAGTCGCCAAGGTCACCCAGGTGGAAAGCTCTCCGCCGCCATAGAGCACGCCCATTGTGCCAACGATGTTTTCCTTTGCGATAAGTCCTGTGATCGAAGCCACAGCCGCCTGCCAGTTGCCCCAGCCGAGAGGCGCGAAGATCCACGCGATCGCGTTGCCGAACGCCGCCAGCATACTGCTGCCGATCTCATCATCGCCGAGCATCGTAAACGCACCGTCAACAAATCCAAAGCGGCTCAGGAACCAAAGCACGATCGTTGAAAGCAAGATGATCGTGCCTGCCTTTTTGATGAACGACCAGCCGCGTTCCCACATTGAACGGAGAACATTTCCGACCGTCGGCAGGTGATACGCCGGCAGCTCCATAACAAACGGAGCAGGCTCGCCGGCAAAGGGCTTGGTCTTTTTGAGCATAATGCCCGAAACAATGATAGCCGCCATGCCTATAAAGTAAGCTCCGGTCGCAACCCACGGCGATTTGCCGAAAATCGCACCTGCGATCATTGAAATAAACGGAATTTTCGCGCCGCAAGGGATAAATGTGGTAGTCATTATCGTCATACGCCTGTCACGCTCATTCTCAATAGTACGCGACGCCATAATACCGGGGATTCCGCAGCCCGTTCCGATCAAAATCGGGATAAACGATTTTCCCGACAAGCCAAAGCGACGGAAGATTCTGTCAAGCACAAAGGCGATACGTGCCATATAGCCGCAGGCTTCGAGGAACGCAAGCAGCAGGAAGAGCACAAGCATCTGCGGAACAAAGCCGAGCACCGCGCCCACACCGGCGATGATACCGTCGAGGATCAAGCCCGACAGCCACTCAGGAGCGTTTGCCGCTTCAAGCCAACCGCCCACGATCGCAGGAATACCGGGGACCCAAACGCCGAACTCAGCCGGGTCGTCGGATTTGCCCTCGTTCTTCTCAAAGGTCTCGGCAGCCCCCTTAACGTCCTCTCCGCTTGAGGTTTCCTCCGATACCTCCAGGGTCTCCTCGTCCTCGACCTCATAGGTAAATTCGTCACTGTCGCTCACGCTTGCGGCAAAGGCTTTTACAGCCGAAATCGCAGCCGCAGGATCGTATTCCTCATTTTCAAAATCAAGAGCCTCAAGCACAGCGTCATTCTCGGCTGATTCGGCAGCTCCAACCAATACGCCGATCGCCTCAGCCTGTTCCTCTGACTCCGCCGTGCCGATACCGCAAAGGTGATAACCGTCGCCGAACAAGCCGTCGTTTGCCCAGTCGGTCGCCGCTGTTCCGACCGTTACCATCGAGATATAATAAACAAGGAACATAACAACCATAAAAATCGGCAGACCGAGCCAGCGGTTTGTAACTACCCTATCGATTTTGTCTGAGGTTGACAGCTTGCCCTTTTGCTTGTTCTTATAAACGCCGTTGATGATTTTGCCGATCCAAACATAACGCTCGTTGGTGATGATACTCTCCGCGTCGTCGTCATATTCCTCCTCAACAGCCTTGATGTCATTTTCAACATGATTTTTTGTCGCGCTGTCAAGACCCAGCTTTTCGATAACCTTTTCGTCGCGCTCAAAAATCTTGACCGCATACCAACGCTGCTGCTCCTCGGGCAGATCATGTACGCAGGCTTCCTCAATATGCGCGATAGCGTGCTCCACCGAGCCCTCAAAGGGGTGCTTGGGAACCGGCTTCTTTGCTTCGGCGGCAAAAATCGCAGCTTCGGCTGCCTCCTGTATTCCCTTGCCCTTGAGCGCAGAGATCTCAACGACCCTGCATCCCAAAGCTCGTGACAGCTCGGCAGTGTTGATTTTGCAGCCTGTTTTTTCAACCACGTCCATCATGTTGACTGCGATCACAACAGGGATACCCAGCTCGCAAAGCTGAGTTGTCAAATACAGGTTTCTTTCAAGATTCGTACCGTCAACGATATTCAAGATCGCGTCGGGTCGCTCGTCGATCAAATAGTTACGCGCAACCACCTCTTCCATGGTATAGGGAGAAAGCGAGTAAATACCCGGAAGGTCGGTAACAGTCACGTCACTGTGCTTTTTGAGCTTGCCCTCCTTTTTCTCGACGGTAACGCCGGGCCAGTTGCCGACAAATTGATTCGCGCCCGTCAGCGCGTTAAACAGCGTTGTTTTTCCGCTGTTGGGGTTGCCTGCCAAGGCAATCGTCATCTTCATACAAGTTCCTCATTTCCGTTTGATTACTTAGATATAGACAATACCGCATAATTCAGGCTGCGGAGTGCTTTTTTAGTGTGGAGTGCTTTTTCAGTGTGGAGTGCTTTTTTAGTGTGGAGTTTGGAGTTTGGAGTGTGGAGTTTCGGTCGGGAATATAAAATGGATTAAAAAAATACATTTGTTCCCAACTGTATTATTATTGATTTGATATTATTTGCTATTAACCGTAGGGTCGCACCCATGTGTGCGACCTACCTATTAAGCCAACGTTTGTTACAAGGGCGCACACGCGGGAGCGCTCCTACGGTAAAATTATGTCAAATAAATATAAATACCATCGGGAACAAACGTATTTTTTAAAAATAATGTTTCTCCACGACCAAAATTGTCCATTGTCAATTTTCCATTGTCAATTGATTTATTCGACCTCTACCATTTCCGCGTCAGCCTTGCGAATAGAAAGCTGATAGCCGCGAACCGTGACCTCCATCGGATCTCCCAGCGGAGCCACCTTTTGCACCTTGATCTCAACCCCCTTGGTGATGCCCATGTCCATAATGCGACGCTTTACCGCGCCCTCGCCGTGGAGCTTTTTGACCTTGCAGGTGCTGCCTATGGCAACATCTCTTAATGATTTCATATTTGACCTCCTAAATATAACGCGTAATTATAATCACCCCTCGCCCTTGCCGCAAACCGGCGATCAGGGCAGGCAGTTATACAAAAATCTTTTGCGCCATTTCCCTGCTGACGGCAATACGCGCATTTTTGACATTTACGATCAGATTGCCGCTCATTGAGCTAACAACCGTAACGGCGGTTCCCGGCACAAAGCCCAGGTTTTGAAGATGCGCCCTGACCTCGCTGTTTCCGCCGATTCGTTTTATAATACATTCCTCGCCCAAGGCGGCAAGAGTAAGCGGCATAGCCATACCTCCTTATGTTCTCGCAGTGGTTAGTTCAAACTAACCATTTGGCATAAATTTACTCCTTAATGCTGCGCAAAGCCAGGCGCAGCCTTTTGAGGGCATTCAGCGATTCCTCGCTGATCCCGTGCTCCATATTTCCGGCGTCGGCGTCGGCAGTTTTTTTGTCCACCCCCAAATCGGTCAGCAAACCAAAGAGCACCTCGTTTCGTTCAATAACATATCTTCCGATTTTTTCGCCCCTTTCGGTCAGCTCAACCGTTCTGTCGGGCTGAATTACCAAAAAGCCTGCCGCCTCCATTTCTCTCAGCGCGACCGACACCGTGGGCTTAGTAACCCCCAGCTCACGCGCAATATATGCGCCGCGCACCGCGCCGTTTTCTCTAAGGCGACAGATAACTCTCATATAATCCTCAACCTTTTGATTCTGTTCCATTTGCGACCCCTCGGCAAAAAAAGTTAGCCCAAACTAACCTCAGCTTAAACTATAAAAGTCAGGCGGTTAGCCTGACCTTACCGGAATATTATAACAGTAATCAATTGTTTTGTCAAGCCCCAATGCCAAAAATCGCCCATTCCTCGCCCATGCAGAAACGCCCGCAGCAAGGCGGACGTTGGTGCAAAATTATGAAATTGGTATAAAGGCTACAATTTCAAGCTTGCAAAAATCAAGCCAAGGACGCGCCCAGCTTTTTGCAGGCAGCAACGGCTTCTTCGCCGGGAGCTTCGTTTGCGGTAACACAGCCGCAGGCAAAATCAACTCCGGCATTTTGGCAAACCTCTTCCCAGTCGCGCATCCACTGACCGTCGCCCCAGCCGTAGGAGCCAAAGAGAGCCACCTTTTTGCCGGCAAGTGCAGGCAGGACCGAGTCGAACATCGGCTGAAACTCATCCTCCTCCAGCACCTCGTCGCCCATAGCCGGGCAGCCAAAGGCTATCGCGTCAAAATCAGCGACCATATCTGCCGAAAATTCCGCAGCAGAAAAAACACTAACCTGCGCTCCTGCTTCCTGCGCTCCTGACTCAACGGCTTTCGCCATTTCCTCGGTGTTGCCGGTCGCGCTCCAAAAAACAATTGCGATCTTACTCATATCAAAAACATTCCTTTCAATTATAGGTACCCTATATTTTTTGCCGATCAACGATCAGCTTGTTGACTGACTGCCTTGCAGCCGTTTGGAATAGATGTCGGAGCAATTCTCAGGCAAATCCGCGCGCAGCTTTTTTTCATTGACGTAAAGCCTCCGACAGTCTCGGCGTTCACGGCAGTTTCCTAATGAAGAAAAGCCTCTGACGTTCTCGGGAGGGTAGCCGGGAAACGTCACGGTTTGGTGCGAAAATCAAGCAGCAATATAAGTACGTTTAAATTTGAGTGAGTATCAGCTCTGTCGGTCAAAATACACAGCGCGTGCTTTGCCAAAATCCAATGGCAGCATTTTTCCTGCTGTCAATAATCATAAACACGCAGGAGTAGGAGAACTGTGCTAAAGATTAAAGCCTCCGACATCTTTCTATTCCACTATGGCTTTGATTACTCAGTTAGTCTATGCTAACTAAAATCCAAAAAACAAACATCTGTTTTGCAGACGTTTTCTTCGTTCAGTTACCCATTGCTAACCGAACAAGTATAATATATCATAAAGCCTTTGCTTTGTCAAGTATTTTTTAAAAATAATTTTGAGGCAACGCCGCATTCAAGCTACAGCGTTGCCTCAGGACCTGTAAATTCAAAGCCCTTTTATAGTTAGAAAAACACATACATATCATTAATCACTTCGCGCTTTAGTCCTGCATGATCGCTTCCTTCATCTCTCTGACATAGCTTCCGATATGCTCCGGAGCCTGCTTGCCGTACTGCTCAAGCTGCCTGACTATCGCCGAGCCCACAATGACCCCGTCGGCGATTTCCGACATTTTCTTTGCCTGCTCGGGTGTCGATATTCCAAAGCCGATCGCACAGGGTACCGAGGTGTTTTCTCGGATAGTTTTGACAATAGAAGCCAGGTCCGTTTTTATCTCGCTTCTCACTCCGGTAACGCCCAGGCTCGACACAAGATAAATAAAGCCCTCGGCTTCCTTTGCGATCATGCCGATCCGGTTCTCCGAGGTCGGTGCGATCAGCGATATCAGTGCAACGCCGTGTTTGCAGCATATCGGCAAAAATTCTTCCTTTTCCTCAAACGGAATGTCGGGAAGGATAAGTCCGTCGATCCCGATTTCGGCGCAGGTCGAGATGAATTTTTCCGCGCCGTAGGAGAACACAACGTTCGCATAGGTCATGAACACCATCGGAACAGTGATTTCCTTTCTTAGCTGTCTTACAAGCTCAAAAACCTTGTCGGTCTTGACTCCGCCCTTCAACGCCCTGATATTCGCGTTTTCGATCACGGGACCCTCGGCGGTCGGGTCGGAAAAGGGTATTCCCAGCTCAACCAGATCCGCGCCGTTTTTAACCGCCTCCTTAACGACCTCGGCAGTAGTTTCAAGATCCGGATCACCGCAGGTAATAAAGGGTATAAACGCCTTGCCGTTTGCAAAAGCACTCTCGATCCTATTCATTTTCTTCGCCCTCCCTGACCGCGTTCACAAATGCAGTCATCTTTTCTTCGTCCTTTTTTCCGTCGGTCTCGATACCGGTGCTGACATCAACCGAAAACGGCGCGAGCGTGCGCACCGCGTCCGCTGCGTTGCCGGGATTCAGTCCTCCGGCAAGAAAATACGGTCGCCTGATATTTTTGAGCAGGCTCCAGTCAAAGGCTTTGCCCTCTCCCTTTCCTCCGTCCAGCAAAATATAATCAGCCGTAGAAGCCTCGGCGCATTTAACGTCCTCAGCCGAATTGATAATAAACGCCTTTATAACCGGCTTGTCGGTGATGGTTCTCAGCTTTTTGATATACTCCTCGTCCTCGCTGCCATGAAGCTGAACCAAGTCCACAATACCCAAATTCATCATTGCAGCGACCGCGTCCAAATCGTCGTCCAAAAACACCCCAACAGCCTTGATCTCCGGGTCAAGTCTGCTTTTCAGCTCGGTGGCTTTGAGCGGAGAGACCCTGCGCTTGCTCTTTGCCGCAAACACAAAGCCGATGTAGTCGGGCTTTAGCTTGTTGGCAGCCTCTATATCCTGTGTGCGCGAAAGTCCGCACAATTTTATCTTAGTCATAACAGTCCTTTCAGCTCCCTGAGCTTTTCTCTCTTGTTTTCCGCCTTCATAAGCGTCTCTCCGATCAGCACCGCGTCAACGCCGGTCTCGCGCAGCCTTTTTACGTCCTCTGCGGTCTGCACTCCGCTTTCCGAAACAAAAATCACTTCCTGCGGAACCAGGCTCCTCAGCCTGCGGCTGTTTTCGGTGTCCACCGAAAAATCGCTCAAATTTCGGTTATTAACTCCGACGATCCTTGCCCCTGCGTACAACGCCCTGCGGATCTCCTCCTCGTCGTGCGCCTCAAACAGCGCGGACAAGCCCAAATCGCCGCAGATTTTTCCGTATTCGCAAAGCTGCTCGTCAGTCAAAATCGACGCGATCAGCAGCACCGCCGACGCACCCAAAAGCTTTGCCTCATATATCATATATTCGTCCACCGTAAAATCCTTGCGCAAGCAGGGGATCTTTACGGTTTTCGCGATCTCTTCAAGATATCTTTCGCTGCCCAAAAACCACCCCGGCTCTGTGAGCACCGAAATGCAGTCTGCGCCTGCCGCCTCGTATTCCCTTGCTATTTCAAGATACGGAAATTTTCTGGCTATGATCCCCTTTGAGGGCGACGCCTTTTTACATTCGCAGATAAATGAAACTCCGGGCTTTCTCAGCGCGGCTTCAAACGCAAAATCGCCCGCGGGCATTGCCAGTGCAGCCGCTTTTATTTCTTCCAAAGAATTTTTCTTCTTTGCCGCCTCAACTCGCTCTTTTGCGTGAGCGGCAAGCTGCTCCAATATCGTCACCTTACTCTGCCTCCGGTCGGTTGCTGACCTCGATCAGCTTTTCAAGGGTTTCAAAAGCCTTGCCCGAATCGATCAGCTCCGCCGCAAGAGCAACGCCGTCCTTCATGCTCTCAGCCTTGCCTCCGATATACAGCGACGCGCCGGCGTTGAGCAAAACCGCGTTTCGCTTGCTGCCCTGCTTGCCCTTCAAAATCTCGCGGGTGATGATCGCGTTCTCCTCGGGAGTGCCGCCCTTCAGCTCGTCCTTTGCACAACGTTCAAAGCCAAAATCCTCAGGCTTTATCGTATAAGCCTTGAACCAAGCGTCCTTTATCTCGCAAATCTTTGTCGGAGAGCTAAGTGAGATCTCGTCAAGCTTGTCGGTGCCGTAAACTACCATGCCGCGCTTTACGCCCAAATTGATAAGTACCTGTGCCAACGGCTCAACCAGATATTCGTCATAAACTCCCAACAGCTGCATCGAGGGCGAAGCCGGGTTTGTGAGCGGTCCCAAAATATTGAACACCGTGCGAAAGCCCAGCTCGCGGCGAATGGGTCCGACATATTTCATCGAGGAATGATAAAGCTGCGCAAAGAAGAAGCACATTCCCACCTCGTTGAGCAGCTCAACGCAACGCTTGGGGCTTTGGCTGATGTTCACGCCCAGAGCTTCCAGGCAGTCCGCCGTGCCGCTGCGCGAGGAAGCCGCGCGGTTTCCGTGCTTTGCAACCTTCATTCCGCCGGCTGCCGCAACGATCGCCGAGGTCGTCGAGATATTAAAGCTCTGCGCGTTGTCGCCGCCAGTGCCGACGATCTCAAAAACGTCCATGCCGGTCTCCACCCTTGCCGCGTGCTCTCTCATTGCCGCCGCACAGCCTGCGATCTCGTCGGTCGTTTCAGCCTTCGCGCTCTTGGTCGAAAGCGAAGCCAAAAAAGCCGCGTTCTGCGTCGGAGTGGTTTCGCCGTTCATGATCTCGTTCATCACTGCGTAAGCCTCGTCGTAGGTCAGATCCTCCTTGCTTACGATTTTTACGATCGCTTCCTTAATCATGCTTATCTTCCTTTCTCAAAAAATTTTTCAGTATGGTCTTGCCCTGTGGGGTCAAAATAGATTCCGGGTGAAACTGCACTCCGAAAATCGGATATTTGGCGTGCTCAACAGCCATGATCTCGCCGTCGTCGGTTTTGGCGGTCACGCGCAGGCAGTCGGGAACCGAGTCCGCCCTTGCCGCCAGCGAGTGATAACGCGCAACCTTGATCTTGTCGGGACAGCCCTTGAATATCGGGCAGCTTTTGTCCACAGCCGCCTCGCTCTGCTTGCCGTGCATAAGCTGACGCGCATAGGTTATCTCGGCTCCGAACGCCGCACAAATCGCCTGGTGTCCCAAACAAACGCCCAGTATCGGGATCTTGTCTCCAAGCTTTTTCACCGCTTCAATAATCATTCCTGCGTCCTCGGGTCTGCCGGGTCCCGGCGAAAGGATCATCCGTTCGGGGTTTAGCTCAAGTATCTCCTCAACCGTCATCTCGTCGTTGCGGATAACGCGGATATCCGGGTCGATCTCTCCAACGTACTGATACAGGTTGTATGAAAAGCTGTCGTAGTTGTCAATCAGTAAAATCATAGCTCAGCCTCCTGCGCAAGCTCCAGCGCATACAGCGAGGATCTCGCCTTGTTCAGACATTCCTCAAATTCCTTTTCGGGGTCGGAATCGGCAACGATCCCGGCTCCGCTTCTGACAAACACCCTGCCGTTTTTCTTGTAGGCAATGCGGATCGCAATGCAAACGTCCATGTTGCCGGTAAAGTCAATGTATCCTATCGCGCCGCCGTAAACTCCACGCTTGTTGTTTTCAAGCTCGCCGATAAGCTGACAGGCTCTTATCTTCGGCGCGCCCGAAAGCGTTCCTGCCGGAAGCACCGCCTCGATCGCGTCAAGCGCGTCCTTGTCGTCTCGTATCTCTCCGCGCACTGTCGAGCCAATGTGCATAACGTGAGAAAATCTTTCGATCGAATGAAGCTTTTCAACCTGCACCGTGCCGAATTTGCTGATTTTGCCCAGGTCGTTTCGTCCCAGATCAACAAGCATGTTGTGTTCGGCAAGCTCCTTTTCGTCGGCGAGCAGCTCTTTTTCAAGCTGCTGATCCTCCTGCTCGGTTTTGCCTCTCCTGCGCGTTCCGGCAAGCGGAAAGGTTTTCAAAACTCCGTTTTCAAGCTTGACCAGAGTTTCGGGCGAGGCTCCGGCGATCTCAACGTCGGTGCCCGAAAAATAGAACATATAAGGCGACGGATTCACCGTGCGCAGCACCCTGTAGGTGTTGAGCAGGCTGCCCTCAAACGGCGCGCTCAGGCGGTTTGAAAGCACGATCTGAAAGATGTCTCCCTCGCGGATATGCCGCTTTGCTTTGTTCACCATATCGCAGTATTGCTCACGGTCAAACAGCGGTGTGACCTCTCCGAGCAACCGCCCGGGCTGCTCCTCGCGCTTCTCTCCGTTTCTCAGCAAATCGGCAAGCTGCTTTAGCTCAGACGCCGCTTTGTTGTAGCCGATCTCGTAATCATCAAGCTTTATATTCACGATCAAAATGATTTTTTGTTTTACGTTGTCAAAGGCGATCACCTTGTCAAACAGCATCAGATCCAAGTCCTTAAATTCCTCGCTGTCCTCGACCTCACGCCTGACCTCGGGCTCGCTGTAGCCCAGATAATCGTAGGAAAAATATCCAACCAAGCCGCCTGTGAACGGAGGAAGATTTTCCATTTTCGGGCTTTTGTACCGCGACAAGATCTGACGCAGATAAGCGGATGGATCGTCGGTGTTTACAAACAAATCTCCTGCACGCATTTTTCCGTCAATACAAGTCACCTCCAGCTTTGGATCGTAGCCCAAAAAGGTGTAGCGGCCCCAGCTGTCGTTCGCCTGAGCGGATTCAAGCATGTAGCAGTGAGTGGAAACATTTTTGAGCACCTTCATAGCTTCGATCGGCGTTGTAAAATCCGAAAGGATCTCACAGCTCACCGGAACGATATCGTATTTTTGCTCCTGCGCGATCTCCCTGATCTCATTTAACGATGGAAAAATCTTCATACAACTACCTCCGAAAGTATATTGAACAGCAACTTTTATAAGATATTTTGTAGGGGCGACCATTGGTCGCCTGTGAACTCACGTTTTGAATAATGCTGATTTTATTTTTCAAAAACCATTGTTCACCTACAAATCATCATAAAACATAAACGTTTGGCGCATAGGCGACCAATGGTCGCCCCTACATTATAATTGATAAACCAAAGTTTATTATAAACGTAAAGATAAAACAAAACACTTCTACCGGGCAACCGCTGTAAGGCTACAAACCGATTTATCTCCTCGGAGTAAAAAAAGTCCTTAACGCAACAGTAGAGTTGCGTTAAGGACGAATAAACAAAATATCCGCGGTGCCACCTTAACTCACGGTTTGAACCGTGCCCTCAGCAGGATACCAACATATCCCCGGCAAATAACGTCTGCCTGCAACGTCGCAGAATACTCCGGGAAAGCTCCCGTTTGACTGCGCCCTCAGCGGTCCATTTGACAATTTGTTTCTCACCTGACTCTCAGCGTCTCAGGCTCTCTGTAGAGGCATAACTGCCGTTATCTCCGCTTCATCGGTTTAGTTGATTAAATTAGGTGTATTATAGCATATCGGTTTTTGCTTGTCAATGACTTATCCGAAACTTAGCAATATTTGACCATTTTTCAAATCACGGAAGAGTTTCGATCGTACCGATAAACATCGGAGAATTGGTTTCAAGGTTGATAAGCATATAAACGAAAGGTCTTGTCAGATGAACGTCAACCTCATCTTCCGACGGAGGCATACAGGTTTCTTTCATCTCAACAACCGTTGCGGCTCCTGCCTTTGTGCCGAGCTCGTTAAGAAGGATATAGGTCTTGTGGATGACCCTGCTTATGCTCAGCGACGACTGGCTCGGATTTGAAAGCATACGGCTGAAATCCGCCGCGCCGCTGAACGGAAGATTCATTCCCATTGACTGCAAATTGTCGTTGAGCAGATCGTCGTATTCGACCTCAAACTTGGGAAGCCAAACGTTTACGTTTCCTGCACTGTACTTTTTGTTTTTGAGCGCGTTCATAATGCGTTCGCCGGTGAGCGACTGAACATAGCTGTCAAGCGACGTACCCTCGCTCGGAAGCAGCGCGGCAAAGGCAAAGTTTCCGCCGCGGTATTCCTTGACAAACCCCACAGCGTCGTCACCGTCGGTGATATAATAGTCCTCTTGTGAGCACAAAAAGTCGGCGGTAACGTTTTTGCCTGCCTCGGGAGTAAAGGTCTTTTCGTGAACGTCAATATTGGTGTACTGCTCCGCCCATTCTGCCTCAAACGCAAGCGCGTTTATAAGATACATAAATGCATACGGATCAACTTCGTCCAAAATGCTTGGGATCATTCCGTGGGTTTTTTCGTTTACCCAGCCGTTGATCTGATTCAGCGCGGCGTTGTTGAATTCAACGGGATAGATGTCCGCATTGTAAAAATCCTGAGACGAGCCGAGGAAATATCTGCTTACAGACGGCATTCCCTGAGCGTTGTTGAACCAAATCGAATTTGCAATGCTCAACTCGTTGCCGACAGAGCCTGGGTTCTTCAAAAGCTTTGGATACATATGGAAGTAACGATTCATCTGGTAGTTTGTCATTCCCAGGGTTTCTTCCATTTCTCTCAGGGTCGCACCCTTTGCGCCGTTGGCGGTCATAGCAAGTGCATACATAACCGAAAGCGGAGACACAAGGGTGTTTTCGCCCTGCTCAACGCTGGTTTTGAGCAGCTCGGCAGCAAAATTATTCATAGCAAGGCTGCCCTTTTCTTTGATAGAGGAATCGGTTTCAAACGATTTTAGCTCCTGCTTGTTTATCAGGCTGACAAGCAGCTTTTGAACGCAGGTTGCGTCGGTGATCATAACCTCGCCGTCGCCGTCAACGTCGGCTGCGATCAGGCTGTCCCCCGAAAAATCAGTCAGGCTGGCAACATACTTTTGGATCTCGGTCACGTCCAAAACAGACATCGTGCCGTCCTTGTCAACATCCGCCTGAACAGCAGAAGCCGGAGGAGGAGAAGTGGTTGCGCCCACACTCAGCGCAGAGACTGAGCCCATGGCGATCAGCGCGGCAAGCGCGCAGGATAACAGTTTTTTCATAACAATACCTCGCTTTCAAATTAATTTTTGCAGTGATATTTTTTGTCCTTTTGTTTTTTTAAAACATCACTACCCTACACTTTATTTTACCATATTTTATATCTCAGTTCAATTTTAATAACACACATAAATCTCACGCCGTATTTGTATATTTTTCACAAAATCGCAGCAGCAAAGAAAAATTTTCCGATAAAAACGCCGCACATTTTGCCCGAAAACAAAACGTGCGGCGTAGTTGTATCATATCAATCCTAATGCATAATTCGGATGCGCAGTATTGCCTGTAGCCATAGTAATACAGTCGGGAGCAACGGCTTTTTTAAAATAAAATGTTTCTCCCCGACCGAAACTCCACACTCCACACTCCAAACTCCACACTAAACATACTGTTGCCTTAATTTATTGCCGAAGAAAGATCCTCAAGCGTTCCGATAAATATCGGTGTGTTCGTGTCAAGATTAATAATCATATACACAAACGGTCTTGTCAGATAGATATACTTGCGCTCCGGCTCTTCATAATCGGGAGCCGCTCCGGGATTAGGAATAACTGCGGTAACAGCGGCTGCTCTTGTTCCGGCTTCGTTAAGGTCGATAAAGGTCTTGTGAACGACTTCTTTGAGCTCCAGAGGGAATCCGTTCGGATTTGAAAGCATACGGCTGAAATCCGCGCTGTTATCAAAAGCCGAGCTCATTCCCATTGATATCAGGTTATCGTTAAGAGTATCCCCATACTTTACCTTGAACTTAGGGATTCTGGTATAAACATCATAGTCTCTGTTTACATCGCCGAGGATCTCACTGATACGCTCGCCGGTCAGCGACTGAACATAGCTGTTGAGTGAGGTTCCTTCCTTTGGAAGAAGAGCGGCAAAAGCATAGTTAAAGCTTTGATAATATTTTACAACGCCCTCCGCCTTGTCTCCGTCGTGAATGTATAGATCCTCCACAGAGCAAAGATAATCAGACCGGGTTGTATTGCCGTTTTCATCGGTAAAGGTTAATTTTTTGACTTGATTATCCTCATACTGTTCATACCACAACGCCTCAAACGATATCGCGTTGATAAGATACATCAAAGCGTTGGGTTCGATTTCGTCAATAATGCTCGGGATCATATTATCAGTTTTCTCATTTACCCAGCCGTTGATCTTGCTTACCGCAGAATCGTCAAATGCAAGCGGAGTGATCTCTGCGTCGTAGAAATCCTTGGAGGATTGCAAAAAGCTCTTGCTCACACCCGGCATATTTTCGGAATTGTTGATCCAAATTGAATTTGCAATATTAAACCGGTCAGCAGGATGATAACCCCCAAAGTCATCTGTATACGACGAGTCTTCATACCTCAAATAGGACGGATAAGCCTGAAAAAACCTGTTCATCTCATAGTTGTTCATGCCCAAGGTTTTTTCCATCTCGTCAAGCGTTTTTCCCTTTGCGCCGTTCGCGGTCATGGCAAGCGCGTACATCACCGACAGCGGAGAAACAAATGTGTTTTTGCCTTGCCGAACGCTCGATTTGAGCAGCTTTGCAGAAAATTCATTCATAGCACTGCTGCCCTTTTTCTTGATTGAAGCGTCCGATTCAGAGGATGGCAGGCTGTTCGGGTCCTCAAGACCGACAAGCAGCTTTTGAACGTGGGTAGCGTCGTTTATCATAACGTCGCCGTCGCCGTCAACGTCCGAGGCAAGCAGCCCCTTGTTTTCCAAATTGCTCAGATTTGCAAGATACTTTTGGATCAGCGTTGCATCCTGAACGGACATTTCTCCGTCGCCGTCCGAATCAGCCATTACAAAGCCGGGAGCCTCTGCCGCGTTCACGGCAAGCACCGAAGCCGAGCTCATACCAATCAGCGCGGCAAGTGTTGCAGATAGTAATTTTTTCATAAAATAACCTCACTTTCATTTTAATTGTTTTTGATTTTACCAAAAAACACCATCTATATTTTATCACAGAAGCAATACTAATTCAATTTTCATACCACACATATTTATAGTAAAATTTTTGTGTATTAGCAACAAAAAGCAAAAACTATGATCCCGTCGCTTCAGTCACCCTGAATTTTCGCAGTAATAAGCCAACACAGCACAACTCAGGAGAAAATATTTTTAGTGTGGAGTTTTGGTCAACTCAAAGCTTTGGTCGAGCAGCATTTTGATTTTTTCATCGTCAACGCTTCCGTCCAAAGCAACCGAGATCCACTTGTCCTTGTTCATGTGATATGCAGGAAATATCCCCTTTTCAAGCCTGAGAGAGCCTGCCGCGACCGGATCTGTCTTGAGGTTTACAACGTCGATGATTTCATCTCCCTCAAGTCCGAGCCTGGAGCGCGGAATATCCATGACCAGCGCGAACCATTTTTTGTTGTTTGTGTGCCTGTAAACCTCAAAGGTCGGGTTGCTCTCCCACGGAAAATCAGGCTCAACGCCGTAAACCTCGGCAATATATTCTCTAAATTCCTTTTTGTTCATATTTTTCTCCTTGTGCCGACGGGCACTTTCATCCGCTTATTCTAACTGCGTTTTTAAGGCAATACCGCATAATTCTGGTGTGCGGATTGCGTAGTCAGATTTTTCGTCAGAATGTACAAATAATCAGTGTGCATACTGACGTATGGATACTGATTGTGCGGTGTTGCCTTAACAATAATTATGTTCATTATTCAGCACAACATAATTAATACATCGTAGGGTCGCACCCATGTGTGCGACCTAGATAAAGCACAGCGTCAAATAGGTCGCTTGTTGATTTATAATATGCGGTGCTTTCCTGTTTAAATAGAAACGTTATTTCTCAACGAAGACATTGTCGGGTATTTGACGTTTGATCCTCGGACAACGTATCTGCTCGGCGTAAAAAACGGCGTAAAAAAGGCTGCCGAACCGACAGCCCTTATATTCATTTTTAAAATACACTCTTAGTCCATTTCCCAGTTGTGCCAAACGTTCTGGATGTCGTCGTTGTCCTCAAACATGTCGAGCATCTTCTGCATCTTGGTTGCGGTTTCTTCATCCTCAAGCTTGGTATAGGTGTCGGGCACCATCTCAACCTCAGCCGAAACAAAGGTGTAGCCCAGCTTTTCAAGGTCGTCTCTCACCGCGCCGAAATCCTCAGGCTCGGTATAGATTGTAAACACGTCCTCGTCAGCCTCAAAGTCAGACGCACCGCACTCCAGCGCGTCGCTCATAACTGTGTCCTCGTCCTTTTCAAGCTCCTCGCGCTCAATAACAAGCACGCCCTTTTGTGAGAACATAAAGCTTACGCAGCCCTGAGTTCCCATGTTTCCGCCGAACTTGTCAAAATAATGTCTAACCTCGCCGGCAGTTCTGTTGCGGTTGTCGGTGAGAGCCTCAACAATAACGGCAACGCCGCTGGGACCGTAGCCCTCATAGGTAACAGCCTCATAGTTGGTGGAATCGCTCTCGTTAGCCGCCTTTTTGATGATACGCTCAATATTGTCGTTAGGAACGTTTGCAGCCTTAGCCTTGGCAATCGTGTCCTTAAGCTTTGAATTAACGCTCGGATCTGCGCTGCCGCCGGTCTTGATCGCAACGATCAGCTCTCTGCCGATTTTGGTAAAGACCTTTGCTCTCGCTGCGTCGTTCTTGCCTTTTTTCTGTTTAATGGTGCTCCATTTGTTATGTCCTGACATAAAATCACATTCCTTCTGCATTAATCTCGGCTTGTATTATATCATAAAATCAACAGCTTGTAAAGGGATGTATTAAGGCAAGCGCACAATTCAAGAAGAACAATTCATTTAGTGTGGAGTTTGTAGTGTGGAGCTTTTTTTAGTGTGGAGTTTGAAGTGTGAAGTGTGGAGTTTCGGTCGAGCAGACAGGTTTTGTTTGAAAAAATACGTTTATTCCCGACTGTATTACTATTACTATTACTATTGCTATAGTTTTAGTTTTCCTTAACAAGTCGTAGGGGCGACCATTGGTCGCCTTTGCGCCAAACGTTTATGATATATGATAATTTATAGGTAAATAATAGTTCCTGAAAAAACAAATTGATATAAAACGAAAGGTTAGTTCACAGGCGACCAATGGTCGCCCCTACGAACTATAAAGGTTAAATATTGCTAAATATATACTGATACAGTCGGGAACAAACGTATTTTATATGTACATTCTATCTTCCCGACCGAAACTCCACACTCCACTCTCCACACTCCACACTAAAAACACGCGTTATTGCCTTATCAAAAATTCTTTAATGCTTCCATAGCCGCTTTTCTGCCAAGCTCATACGTTTTTTGAATAACCTCCGGCTTATGCTCGATCCTGCCGATCGGCAGCTTTTCGTCCGGACAAATCACCAGCGCGTTGCCCTGCCTTTCCTGCTCAAAAAGATAGTCCCTGCTTTTGTTATACACAATGTGGCGGTTTTCGATCGCCCTGATAACTCCGGGATATTTTTTGAGCGACATTTTGAACAGCGGCATCGTTGAGGGCACAGACTTGACATAATCTCTGGGCTGGGTCAGCACCACAATATTTTTGCGGAAGCCCGATTTGACCATAAACTCAACGGGGATCGAATCCGAAATACCGCCGTCAAGCAGCTTGTAGCCTCCGAGCTCAACGATCCTTGCCGCAAGCGGCATAGAAGCCGAGGCGCGGATCCACTCGTAGCATTCGCTGTTCGCCTTGTTGCAAAGCTTGTATACCGGCTTTCCGCTCACAACATCGGTGCAGACAACATAAAAATCCATCGGGTTTTCGTCAAAGGTCTTAACGTCAAAGGGGTCGAGCCTGTCGGGGATCTCGTGGTAGCAAAACTGCGCTCCGAACATGTCGCCCGTTTTTATCAGCGATCGCAGGCTGCAATACCGCTTGTCGCCGCAATATTTCAGGTTATAGCGCAGCACCCTGCCCTTTTGCTTTGACTTTAGGTTGCACCCGAACGCCGCGCCTGCGGAAACCCCGACGCAGCCGTCAAAGCTCATTTCCTTTTCGAGCATAACATCGATCACCCCGGCGGTGAACATTCCGCGCATTGCGCCGCCCTCAAGCACAAGTCCAAGCTTTTCTTTCATAATATCATCACCTACAGCAACGTTGTTTAAATCAAATGTCAAACGCCCGTACGCTTGACAGCGTTTTTGTTACCGGTGCGGTTTTGCACGATCAAGAGTGTCCGCTGCCGATTTTTTTGCCATTATCATCTTGATTGTAAACAGAACGGCAAGCATGAGTACAACAGAAACTCCCAGAACAACAAAAACGTTTTGCACAAAGCCCGAGATAATATAGCCCACCGCGCAAACGCCGGCGACCGTCATTGCATAAGGAAGCTGGGTCGAAACGTGATTAACGTGATCGCACTGAGCACCGGTAGACGCCATGATGGTCGTGTCAGAAATCGGCGAGCAGTGGTCGCCGCAAACCGCGCCTGCAAGACAAGCCGAAATACAGATGATTACAATTGTAGGGATACTTCCGCCCTCGCCCACAGAAGCAAGCTCGTTTTGGAAAACGCTGGTAACGATCGGAATAAGTATACCAAAGGTACCCCACGAGGTACCTGTCGAGAACGAAAGTCCGACCGCAACCACAAACAGGATAAGCGGAAGCAAGATCTGAACGGCTGACGCGCTTGCAACCAGACCCGAAACAAATTCGCCTGCCGCAAGGTGGTCTGCGTCGGTCATGGTTTTGAGAGTCCATGCAAAAATAAGAATCAAAATAGCCGGAACCATCTGCTTAAAGCCTGCCGGAATACTTTCCATGCACTGATTAAAGGTCAGCACGCGGCGCGCAAGGAAATAAATGATGTTGATAATCAAAGCGGCAATCGAGCCGAGCGCGAGGCCCAGCGAAGCGTCGCAGTTGGCAAAGGCATCAATATAGCTTTCGCCCTCAAAGAAGCCGCCAGTATAAATCATGCCGACAATACATGAAATAATAAGAATAACGACCGGAACAATCAGGTCAAAGACCCTGCCCTTTGTGTGCTCGGGCTTAGCGTCATCCTCATACACTGTGTTGCGCGTTGTAAACAAATCGCCCTTTGCGGCGTTTGCCTCATGGATGCGCATTGAACCGTAGTCCATTCCGCTGACAGACACAAACAGCACCATAATAAGCGTGAGCAGCGCGTAAAGATTAAAGGGGATCGTGCTGATAAAAAGCTGGATACCGTTCACACCCTCAACCGTTCCGCTTACAGCCGCCGCCCAAGACGAGATCGGCGCGATGATACAAACCGGAGCAGCGGTGGCGTCGATAAGATACGCAAGCTTTGCCCTTGAGATCTTGTGCTTGTCTGTGACCGGGCGCATAACCGAGCCAACGGTCAGGCAGTTGAAATAGTCGTCAATAAAAATCAAAACGCCGAGCAAAAAAGTTGCAAGGCTCGCGCCCGAGCGTTTTTTGATGTGCTTAACAGCCCAATCTCCGTAGGCGCGGCTGCCGCCTGCCTTGTTCATAAGCACAACGATTGCGCCCAGAACAACAAGGAAAATCAGGATACCCACGTTGTATGTGTCGGAAATATTTGCGATTATCCCTTCGCTTACAACGCTGGTAAAAAAGCCGGAAAAGCCCGAGCCTGCCGAAAGAGCGTGAAGCAAGCCGCCGGTTACGATCCCGATGAACAAGGACGAATAAACCTCCTTGGTAATAAGAGCCAGTCCGATTGCCACGATCGGCGGCAAAAGCGACCAAAGAGATCTGCTTGCCTGAGTGATCGGAGCCTGAACAAAGCAGCAAATTATGAACACCGCAATAAAAGCGACAAAAATCAATTTTGTCAGAATTTTTTTCATTTTCTGTTTCTCCCCATTTTTTCCTAAAATATTTGCTTTTCAAATTCGACAAAAAACAACAAAAATATTTTACCACAAAGAGCTAAAACAGGCAAGAAATTATATTTCAAAACAGCATTTTTGTATGCAATGCACAAATCAACTGCATTTGATTTGTACAATGCGCCATTAAGACAACATTCATAATACGGGAAGAAACATTTTATTTAAAAAATACGTTTGTTCCCGACTTTGATTCAATGGACAATTGACAATGGACAATTGACAATTTTGGTCGGGAATATAAAATTGATTCAAAAAATACGTTAGTTCCCGACTGTATTATTATTGAAATAAAATTATTTTGCCATTAACCGTAGGGGCGCACCCATGTGTGCGCCCTCGGAACAAACGTTGGCTCATAGGTAGGGCGCACACGCGGGTGCGCCCCTACGGTATGTAAAAATTATGCTGAATAAATATAAATACAGTCGGGAACAAACATATATCATAGCTAAATTCTATCTTCACGACAACAACTCCACACTCCACACTCCAAACTCCACACTAATAAAAATAATTGTACAATGCGCCTTTATGCCGCGCCTTCCCCACCACCGCACCGCCGCGCACGAAGCAGGGTCAAAAGCATTATGAACACATAAACCACCGTGATAAGTATGTTCACAAACATTATCTCCCTGAGCGTTATCATCAGCACAACAAACGCCACCGTAACGCCTGCCATTGCAAGAATAAATTTTCGCGACGGCTTGTTGCAGCTTTTGACATATTTCATCAGCGAGAACAAAAACGCATAGTAGCCGATGACCGAAGCGATCAAAAACAGCATCTTGGGCAGCACCGCAACCTCTTCCTCGCGCATAAATTCCAGCGAGGCGGTGATGTTGTTCAAAAAGAAAATTATAAAAATATGCAACGCCATATACAGCATTCCGTCATAGTCGCCCTCGCGGTCGATCAGATGATCGTAAAACATACCGTAGCCCAAAAACAGCCCCACAACGATCAAAAACGCCATCAGCGAAAAATAAACCGTGTTGATGTCAAAGCTGCCGTTGCCTGTAAAATACGACGCCACGGCAATTATCATCTCGCCGAAGGTGAACACCACAAAGAGCATTGCGCGCTCGGTCAGGTGCATAAAATCGATCTGTCCGCCCACGCTTTTTCTTCTGCTAAAGGCAGTCATTGCGATCCCGGCGGCAACAGCGATCCATGAAAGCACCACGCCCGACGTTTGGTTGGGGATTGCCGCCGCAAAAACCAGCGCAGCCTCGATCATAAGCGTCGTGCCCATTCTGACAATAAACTGCCTGTTCCAAACGTCTGCTTTGTGGTTGCGCAGCTCAATAAAATACTGAACGCCGATATTCACCAAGATCAGGCCCCAGGCTATGTGATACTGGGTCTGATACTCCTGCCAGTCGGCTCTTGTGCTCTGCCCCACAAAATAGAGCAGATACATATTTATGAACAAAAAAACATGATCCCTAACGCTGTTGCGCCCGTACATATTGATATAGAACGTGGTAAAATTCCAAATCTGTATGATCGCCAGCGTACAGATCGCATACGCCAAAAACGCATACAGCTCCACAAAGCCGTTCTCAAAATTGTGGATCAGCGCGTTGTTTTTGCCGATCATATAAACAAAAATCAAATCATAGATCAGTTCAATATACTCGACCTTTTTTTCTTTTTTGTCAAGCAGCGTCAGTTCCTTTAACATAAGATCTCCCCGGTATTGCCTTCGGCATCAAAAAAATTAAGCCGGACAGAAACGCAGCATAAATCGTTTCTGCCCGGCTGAAAGTCAATCCTAATTTTTTAATAATCAGTTAATCTCCTGAATCCAGCCCTCGGGAGCCTCGATCTTGCCCATCTGGATACCCGTCAGGGTTTCATAAAGCTTCTTTGTAACCGGACCCATATCCTCCATGCCGCTCGGGAAGCAGATTTCGTTTCCGTGGTCATAAATCTTGCCAACAGGAGAAATTACCGCAGCCGTGCCGCAAAGACCGCATTCCGCAAAGTCCTTTACCTCGTCAAAGTAAACCTCGCGCTGCTCAACCTCAAGACCAAGATAATGCTCGGCAACATACATCAGCGAGCGTCTGGTGATCGAGGGAAGAATACTGTCGGACTTTGGCGTAACAACCTTGCCGTCCTTTGTAACAAACAGGAAATTAGCACCGCCGGTCTCCTCAACCTTTGTTCTGGTCGCAGCGTCAAGATACATGTTCTCGTCAAAGCCCTCGGCGTGTGCAGTAACGATCGCGTGCAAACTCATTGCATAGTTGAGTCCTGCCTTGATGTGACCTGTGCCGTGCGGCGCAGCTCTGTCAAAATCGCTGACCTTGATCGTTATCGGCTTTGCGCCGCCCTTAAAATACGGACCAACGGGAGTTGTAAATATCCTGAACTGATATTCGCTCGACGGCTTAACGCCGATAACCGGACCCGAGCCGAACATATAGGGACGAATATAGAGCGTAGCACCTGTTCCGTAGGGAGGAACAAAGTCGCGGTTCGCCTTTACAACAGCGCATACCGCCTCAACGAACTTATCCTTGGGATAAACCGGCATCTCAAGACGCTTGCAGCTGTCCTCCATTCTCTGAGCGTTGAGGTCGGGGCGGAACACAACGATCCTGCCGTCGCAGGTTTCATACGCCTTCATGCCCTCAAAGCAGGTCTGAGCATACTGCAACACTCCGGCGCACTCGCTGATAGTAACGCTCGCGTCGGTTGTCATAACGCCGTCGTCCCACTTGCCGTCCTTGTAATTGGAAACAAATCTCTCGCCTGTGGTCATATATCCAAAGCCGATGTTTGCCCAATCAATGTTTTGCTTTGCCATAATATATACTTCCTTTCTATACAAAGGCTATAGGCAGCGCCGCAAAATCACGGTGCACGCCTCGCTTTATCAGCATATTATTTCTTAAGGCAACACCGCACAATTCGCGGCGCACGCCTTGCTTGCATATTATTCCGTCAGACTGCCCAAAAATCAGCTCCCATACGTCAGTATGCGAACTGATTATTTGAACATTCTGACGAAAAATCTGACTGCGCAATCCGCACACCTGAATTATGCGGTATTGCCTTTATATTATTTTAGCACTTTACCATACTATTTGTCAATGTCAGTCTTGAGAAAGTTTAATTTCTTTTAAAGAATTATTTTCACCCTGCAAAATAGTATACTATTGTAAAGATCAATTAAAACGCTAACTCCCCATACTGCAAAGCGAAACCAAGATGAATCAAAGGCGTTATTTTAATGTAGTGTTTCGGTCGGGCAGACAGGTTTTGTTTAGAGAATAACTTTGTTCCCGACTGTTTTTATATTTGTTGTAGGTGCGCACCCAGTGTGCGCCCTCGGAAAAGCACATCGTTTATAACGTACCAAACGGAGAAGAAAACATGAAAAGAATAATAAAAATCGTCCTCACCGGAGGACCCTGCGGCGGCAAGTCCTCTGCTATAAGCTTTCTCGAAGCCGAGCTGAAAAAGCGCGGCATAGCGGTGCTCACTGCGCCCGAAACAGCCGCCGAGCTCTTTGCTCAGGGCAAGTCGCCCCAAAAAAACGGCAGCTACAATTTTCACAGGGAGCTCTTTTCTATACAGCTAAAAAGAGAAAAAGAGCTCGAAAGCAAAGCCGCTGCTCTCCCCGGCGACAAGGCTGTGATACTTTTGGATCGCGGACTTTTGGACAGCATGGCTTATACCGATCATGCTGATTTTGAGCGGTACTGCGCCGAATTTTCGCAAAACGAGGACAAGCTCAGAAGCTCCTACGACGCGGTTTTTCACCTTGTGACTGCGGCAAAGGGAGCCGAGGATTTTTATACCATTGACGGTACCATCCGCACCGAGAGCCTTGAACCGGCGCGCAGGCTGGACTCAAAGCTGATCTCAGTCTGGACAGGCACGCCCCACCTTCGCATGATCGACAACTCCACCGACTTTGACGGCAAGCTCAAACGACTGCTCAACGAGGTTCTTGCAGTTGTCGGAGACCCCGAGCCAATAGAGATCGAGCGCAAGTTTTTGATCGAAATGCCCGAGCTTTCACTTCTTGAGAACATGGAAGCGTGCAGAAAGGTCACGATCGAGCAGGCGTATTTTCAAACAAAGGAAGATGGAAAATTCCGGGTACGCAAGCGCGGTAGCGGCGAACAGGCTGTTTACATCAAAACCGTAAAAAAGAAGCTCAACGAGATGAGCCGAATCGAAATCGAAGAAGAAATCTCTCGCGAAGAATACGACCGCCTGCTCCTTGAAAAAAACGGCATGTTCGGGATTATAGTCAAGGACAGATACTGCTTTGTGAGCGGCAGTCAATATTTTGAGCTGGATGTTTTTCCGTTCTGGACAGACCGCGCGGTTTTGGAGCTGGAGCTTCTCAGCGAGGATCAAAGCTTTGCTCTCCCCGACTTTGTCAAGCCGATCAAAGAGGTCACAAACGACAAAAACTACAAAAACAGCGTTCTCTCACAAAGATACCGCTTTCTGTTTGACCGCGGCTAAAGCTTCTTCAAAGAGACAAATTGAAAGCTTTTTTGGATTTTTTGGAAAAACCGAATAGAAAAATCCGAAAACCTATTGACAAACGCTAATAATAAATATATAATATAAAGGCTGACTTGTTATGTATTCATGTCAAAATGCGCCAATAGCTCAGCTGGATAGAGCAACTGCCTTCTAAGCAGTAGGTCAGGGGTTCGAGTCCCTTTTGGCGCGCCAAGCGTCGGCATATCCGGCGCATATATGGTGGGATTAGCGTAGTTGGTTAACGCGCCAGTTTGTGGCACTGGAGACCGACGGTTCGAATCCGTCATTCCACCCCACTTGACTCATTAGGTGTCCGGAGTTCGAATCTCCGATGGGTCACCATTAGCCGCACATCTTTTAGTGCGGCTAATTTTTTAAAAATCTTTCGCGTCAACGCGTTTCCTTAGGCAACGCCTTTTATGATAAAAGCGTCATCTTCAAGGCAGTGCCAAAAACAATGGGCCGTCGCCAAGCGGTAAGGCAACGGACTTTGACTCCGTCATCCGTGGGTTCGAATCCCGCCGGCCCAGCCAGAAACGCCGGAGCTGACGCCCCGGCTCAAAGAAGAAAGAATAATGAATAAAGAATAAATTATAATCAAATGAACCTTTGTGGCGTTTCTGTATTATTCGTTATTCTTTATTCTTTTTTCTTTATTCGTTAAAATCAGGTCAAAAAAACGGTTATGATTTACAAAAACCCTTTGCTAGAAAAATCCTTACACTTTGCCGCACGTATCGTTAAGCTTTATCAATTTCTGTCAAAAGAAAAGAAAGAAACCATCATTTCAAAGCAAATCATTCGCAGCGGAACCTCTATCGGCGCAAACGCCAATGAAGCGGTTTACGGCGTGAGTCAGGCTGATTTTATAGCAAAACTGCAAATATCGCTCAAAGAAACGTCTGAAACAGAGTATTGGTTAAGACTGTTAAATCTATCCGGCTATATTGACGACAAGCAGGCGCAGTCGTTGATAGATGACTGTTTGGAAATAAAACGGATTTTGATATCGTCCTTGAAAACTGCAAAGGATAAAAAGAATTGACGCAAGTTTAGTTCCGGACAAAGATTTTTGAAGAATCATCTTTTTGCTCATCCCAGCCAGAAACGCCGGAGCTGACGCCCCGGCTCAATGAATAGTGAATAATGAATAATGAATAATTTATAATGAAATCATCCTTTGAGGCGTTTCTGTATTATTCAATATTCATTATTCACTATTCTTTATTCACTAAATTGCGAAAACGACGACGAGTTGATAACATGACACAGCAAAGGGCAAACCGATAGAAAAGGTGTTGAAATGAATACTCCGATATTAGAAACGGAAAGATTATTACTGCGACCCTTTAGTATGAATGACGCAAAGGACGTATTTGAGTGCTGGGGCAACGATCCCGAAGTTGCGAAATATATGTTCTGGAGCTGTCACGAAAATATAAAAGAAACTGAAGAATGGCTGTTTTTTGAAACAAGTCAAATTGAAAAAAATGACTGGAACAGATTTGCCGTTGTGTTGAAAAACGAAGGCAGGCTGATCGGAACTGTGCTTATTTATTTTGAACGGGAAATCGAGGATTGGGAGATCGCCTATAATTTCGGCAAAAAGTATTGGGGAAACGGTTACGCAACGGAAGCAATGCAGAAGGTGATCGCGTTTGCGGTCAACGATCTGCACATTTCCGAAATCATCGGCAGATATGCGGCGGAAAACCCAAGATCAGGAAATGTAATGAACAAGCTTGGATTCCGTTACGAAAAAGATATCCCTTATAAATGCAATAACGGAGCCGTTATCAGAAACGGAATACAATGCAGGCTTTTATTACAACAGGAAAAACGCTGATTCACAGAATCGCAAAAAATAATGAATAGTTTATAGCAAAGGGACCCTTAACGGCGTTTCCGTAATAATTCATTATCCATCAGAAAGGAAGTTGATTATGTTTTGTCCAAAATGCGGCAGCAACAATGTTAGGATACAAGTTATCAATGAAACGATCTTAAAAAATAAACATCACGGTATATTATGGTGGTTATTCATTGGCTGGTGGTGGGTCCCGGTCAAATGGATTTTTTTAACTATACCTGCGCTGCTTGCAAAAATATTTATTCCAAAACGCCAAAAAGCGGTAAACCGTACAATAAAAAAAGCGGTTTGTCAAAACTGCGGCTATACCTGGGATATATAAACCTGAAACAACTCCTTTCAGCGCGGAGGCGAAAGTAATGAAAACAGTAATAATACACGGTCAAAGCCACAAGGGAACCACCTATCATATTGCCCGAAAAACAGCCGACAAAATCGGCGGAGAAACTACCGAGTTTTTTCTGCCCAAGGATTTCGGCGAGTTTTGCTGCGGCTGCACCCAATGCTTTATAAACAGCGAAACAAAATGTCCGCATTTTGCAAGCCTCAGCCCGATAACCAAGGCTATTGACGAAGCCGACGTTATTATTCTCGCAAGTCCGGTTTATGTTTTTCACGCAACAGGCGCGATGAAGTCGTTTTTGGATCATTACGGCTGGCGGTGGATGGCGCACAGACCCGACGAGAGAATGTTCAAAAAGCAGGGCGTTTGTATTTCCACCGCAGCAGGCGCAGGCATGAGATCCACCAACAAGGATATGGCGCACAGCCTGTTTTTCTGGGGCGTGGCAAAAATATACAAATACGGAATCGGCGTTGCCGCAGTAGATTGGAACAAGGTGTCCGAAAAGAAAAAGCAAAAAATCGAAAAGGCGACCTCTTCCATTGCGAACAAAATCCGAAAACGAAACGGCAAGGTAAAGCCGGGCATAAAAACCAAAGGCTTTTTCAATATCATGCGCCTTGCACAAAAGACCGGCTGGAACAAAGCGGACGTGACATACTGGAAAGAAAAGGGCTGGCTGAACAAAGCGCGCCCCTGGAAATAAAAATCACAAAAGCCCCAAAAGGGACAAAAGCGACGCCATGCACATAACCCGCGCCTTTCCGGGCGGAAATAACGAGAGCGCGGAGAACGAAATCACATCATCCACGCGGCGGACAGAAATATTGAATACTGCACAGGCTGCTTTGCATGTATGCGCAGGCGCAAGCTTCATTCGCGCTTGACAACCGACTGCGTTTCTTTTATAATTAATGCGACACAAAACAATTATTGAGCCCGGGCTTTTCAAAGCTTCGGCAGAATAGTCAGCAAATGCAAGGTCTCCCTTGCAGCAAGGAGTAAAAAATGGACATCAGACAGGAATCACTAAAAAAACATTATGACTGGAACGGCAAAATCGAGGTTGTATCTCGCGTTCCGATCTCAACCTCCGAGGAGCTTTCGCTTGCCTACACCCCCGGCGTTGCGGAGCCCTGCCTTGAAATTCAAAAGGATTACGACAAATCCTTTGTTCTCACCAGAAGAAACAACCTTGTTGCCGTTGTCACCGACGGCACCGCTGTGCTCGGCCTCGGCGACATCGGACCCGAGGCAGGAATGCCCGTTATGGAGGGCAAGTGCGCGCTTTTCAAGGAGTTCGGCGACGTTGACGCCTTCCCTATCTGCGTAAGAAGCAAGGATGTTGACGAGATCGTAAACACTATCTATCTTATCAGCGGCTCGTTCGGCGGCATCAATCTTGAGGACATCGCCGCTCCGCGCTGCTTTGAAATCGAAAAAAAGCTCAAGGAAATCTGCGATATACCGATTTTCCACGACGACCAGCACGGAACAGCCGTAATTGTTGCCGCAGGAATTTTGAACGCGCTCAAAATAGTAAACAAAAAGCTTGACGAAATCAAGATCGTTATGAACGGCGCAGGCGCGGCAGGAATCGCGATCGCAAAGCATCTTCTCAATATGGGCGTTAAAAATATCACCCTCTGCGACAGCAAGGGCATAATCTGCAAGGGCGATCCCAGGCTCAATTCCGCAAAACAGGAAATGGCTGAAATAACCAACCTCAGCCACCTGACAGGAACTCTTGCCGACGCAATGAAGGGCGCGGACGTATTCCTCGGTATCTCGGCTCCCAACTGCGTGACCGAAGAAATGGTTAGCTCAATGGCAGATAATCCGATCATCTTTGCAATGGCAAACCCGACCCCCGAGATCATGCCCGACCTTGCAAAAAAGGCAGGCGCAGCGGTTGTCGGAACCGGAAGAAGCGATTTCCCCAACCAGATCAACAATGTTCTCGCCTTCCCCGGAATTTTCAGAGGTGCGCTCGATTGCCGCGCACGCGATATCAACGACGAGATGAAGGTCGCGGCTTCGTTTGCGATCGCCTCTCTTGTTGACGACGACAAGCTCAACCCCGACTATATCCTTCCACATGCCTTTGACAAGCGGATCGGCAAAACAGTTGCCGCCGCTGTAAAGGAAGCTGCGATAAAATCAGGAGTTGCAAGAATAAAATAAGCTCTGCGATTTTAGTTTGAAGTGTGGAGTTTCGGTCGAGAAGATAGGCTGTATTTAAAAAATACGTTTGTTCCCGACTGTATTAATATTGTTATAGTTTTTAAAACAGAATCGAGTAGGAGGCTGCCCATTAATTGAGCAGCCTCCTACTCGATTTTTGTTTTGTTTTTCTTGGTTTGCTTTTGTTTTTGTTTTGTTTGTTTGCTTTTGTTTTGTGTCGCACCCGGTGAGAGAACTATATATATGGCAACACCGCACAATTCACGGCACACGCCTCGCTTGAATATTAGTCAGTTTGCCCAAAAAAGTCTCGGCAAGGCGTCAGCCTTACCTCAATTTTTTGTCCAACCTGACGAAAAATCTTGCTACGCAATCCGTACACCTGAATTTTGCGGTGTTGCCATATATAAAAGACCCGGAACCAAAGCTGGTTCCGAGCCTTTGTTTTGTGTCAATGAAAAATCCATTCGCGCCGCTGCCCTGCGGCGTTAATGTGGGATCACCATGTGCCTACATTATATTTGCCGTTTGTGGTTGTGCTCATAGCATAATAATTTCCGCTGCCTGTGGTCGGGATGTCAACCGTCTGAGAAGTGCCGTTTGTAAAAATCACATTCTGCGCGGCAGCCGGGATATCAACCGTATACACGGTCTCACCGTAATCGTTTGACTGCTGCTTAACGCTCATCTGCTTACCGGGCCACTGTACCATCGAGGTGTTCGAGCTTGACCAGTAGTAGCAAGAGATCGTGCCTGTCCAACGCTGAGAGTTTGTGAATACCATTGTATAGGTGCCTGTATTGACCGAATTGCTTGTGGTCGGCTGTGTGCTGCTTTGAGTATCATAGATCGATTTTCCGATGTTTGAAGTAATGTTGAACTCTGCAAGGTAATACTGGATCAGTGTAGCGTCGTCAACAGTAACGTTTCCGTCGCCGTTTGTGTCGGCAGCCTTGAGCTGAGTTGCGTTAAGGGTAGTGAGCTCTACCAGATACTTCTGGATCATTGTTGCGTCCTTGATCGAAATCTCGCCGTCTGCGTCAACGTCGCCTACAGTGTTTGTGATCAAGCCGCCTGCGTCATAAACAACCGCGATACCGCTGCTGCCCACGGTGCCTCTGATCTTGCCGTTAGAAACCGTGAACAGGTTGCCGGTGATCTGGTCGGTATAAACGCCGTCGCTCATGATGTGAGCGGTGAGCTCAACATCGCCGCCGCCGTTGAGCTTTGCAATTGAAACACCCGAGGTTCCGCGCTCGATATAGGCTGTGCTGCCCGAAGAAGCCAAATACTCCGAAGTGCCGTCAAAGCGGTTCTTAAATCTGTTGATCTGGGTAACGATATCGTTCTTCCAGTTGTCGTCGCCTGCCAAGCCCATTGTGCTGCCCGGACGCGCCAAGTAAAGCGAAGTCGAATCGGCTCTTGCGCCTGTGATAGCCCACGCCTTCATGATGTTTGCGTTGGAAACGCCGCTTGTAGAATTGTCCATGTAGGTATCGTGAGACTCAGCCCAAAGAACGGCTTCCTTGGGCAAGCATCCCTTTTGATAGGTCGGGCTTGCCAGCGAAGAAGCGTTGTTGCCTCTTACAGCCGAAAGTGCGTCGTTACCTGTCGCGTCGTCGGTAACGTTCATATATGTCGTATAGTTGCTGATCCCAAAGCTCGGTCCCGCAGTGCCGAGGATCTCTCCATAAATGAACACATTCGGAGAATACGCCTTGATACCGTTGCACACAACGCTCCAGAAATTACTTCTAAAGTTCTGAGCGTCCGTTGGGGTCTCAATGTGCTTTGCAGCGTCAAAGCGGAAGCCGTCAACACCCAGGTCAACGCAGTCTTTCAAAAGCTGCAAAACGCTCTGCTGGATGTATTCGTTGCCGGTATTAAGATCGGGCATACCGAGATGATACTGAGTAATGTTGTATCTGCTGTTGTAGTTTACCTTGATGTTGTTTGTGTGGAAGTAGGATGGATCCTTGAGATCTTCGTCAACATCCGGGCTCAAATAAGCGTAGGTTCCGCCGTCTGTGCCGTTGTTTCCAAGGTGGTTTGCTACAATATCAACAACGACCTTGATATTGTAGGCGTCGGCTGCCGTACAAAGTCTGCCAAGGTCGGCTGCCGAGCCGAGCCACGACTCGTCCTCATCGGCGATCCTCAGCGAAAGCGGCTGATACATCTTCCACCACTGTGCGCTTGTGCCTGTCCACGACGGGTCGTAGTCCTTTGGATTCTGAACCGGCGAGGTCTGAACAGCCGAATAGCCGGCTGCCGCGATGTCGGGAAGATTATCGATTATTGTCTGATAAGACCAGTTGAAGCAGTGAAGAACCGCTCCGCCCCTGATTTTTCCCAGCGCGTCGCCTGCTGCCGAAACAGCTTCCCCGGATTCTGCCGGAGCCGCGCTTGCCGGAGCACTGCAAACCGCAACTGCCGAAAAAGCAAGACAAAGCGACAGGAAAACACTTGTAAATCTTTTTTTCATTATTATTATCTCCTTCACAGATTTATTCGCACAGGGCAAGCCGACCACGCAAAGGTCAGGCTTTGCCCGTCCGTATTGGCGCAGGCTTGTCAATTCCTGCACCTTGTATTTTTATTATACAACATAAAACATATTTTTGTACATACCTTTTTGATATTTTGCAAGCTTTTTTCTCAAAATCATTTGCGCTTTAAGGTTCAAAAAATCTCATAAATCCTGAAGATCCGGCACAAGCAATTTTCTAATATAGAAATTATAGGCTGTTTTTATGTATTTATTGGTCAATCTGACCCAAATATTTTTTAATGTTACAGATAATATCGGTGCTTTTACAATTTGACATTGACAAAAAATATGATACAATATAATAGGTAAAGATTACATCAACGTAACAGTTTTCAGAACCGCTTATTGACAAACAAGAAAGGGTGTTTTGATCCAATGATACGAAGAAAGCTAATTAACAAATCATCAGTTGTAATTTTTGCGGTAACATTATTATTCACAGCGGTATTCAGCCTGTCGGTTTGTGCAAACGCAGCAACAACCTACACTCCGCGAACCACCGCTCCTTCATATTCAAGCAGCTATTATTACAGCAATCAGAATATATTCTACGCCAACGGCTACGGAATGCCGAACTGCACCGCCTACGCCTACGGCAGAGCCTACGAGATCCTCGGCACAAAGCCAAATCTCAGCAAATGGAGCGCAGAATACTGGTACGGCGACAATATTGAGGCAGGCGCATACAGCTACGGCAAAACTCCAAAGCTCGGCGCGATCGCCTGCTGGAGATACAACGGCGGCGGCGGACACGTTGCTGTTGTTGAAAAGATCGAAAACGGCACAATAACCTTTTCAAACTCAGCCTGGGGCGGCTCAAACTTCTACCTCACCCACGCAAGCGTGAGCGATCCGACCGCAGGCGGACAGAGCTGGTGGAACTTCCAGGGCTATATCTACATTCTTGACAACGCAGAGCCCGAGCCGGCACAGACAACTTCTATCGGAATCTACAAAACCAACGTTAGCTCAAGCCTCAATATGAGGAACGGAGCAGGAACAGGCTACAGCATTGTGACTTCGGTTCCCAACAACGTTACACTGACCGTAACAAAGGTCTCTACTTCGGGCGGCTACACCTGGGGCTATACTACATACAAGGGCAGCAGCGGCTGGATCTCGCTTGACTACTGCACATTCGTTTCTGATATCCCCGCAGACTTTGACACTCACCTTGCAACACCCAAGATCACCTCCTCTCAGAACACCGACAAGGGCATCAAGCTGAGCTGGAGCGCGATTGACGGCGCGTCTCAGTACCGCGTTTTCTACAAGGGCAGCAACGGCTGGAAGGCTATGGGCGACACCGATCAGACAAGCTATGTTGACGAGGACGTTCGCTCGGGCGGCTCTTACACCTACACCGTGAGATGTCTCTCGGCAGACGGCTCACGCTTTACCAGCGACTATGACTCAACTGGCTTTAAGGCAAGCTTTATTGCAATGCCGGTGCTCAAAAACTACGAAAACACCGCCGACGGCGTAAAGCTCAGCTGGGACAAGGTTCCCGGAGCATACAGATACCGCGTGTTCTACCTTGGCAGCAAGGGTTGGAACAGACTCGGCGATACAGACGGAACAACTTTGACCGACACGATCGTTCGCTCGGGCTCGACTTACACCTACACGATCAGGTGCTACGGCGCAGACGGCAACTACACAAGCACCTTTGACGGCTCAGGCTTCAGCGCGACCTATATCGACGTTCCGCATATTTCAAAATCCGAAAACACAACAAGCGGCGTTAAGCTCAGCTGGGACAAGGTTGACGGCGCGGCAAAATACAGAGTGTTCTACAAGGCATACAACGGCTCTTGGAAATCAATGGGCGACACAGCCACAGACACCTTTACCGACACTGTTGTTACCTCGGGCAACTCTTACACCTACACAGTAAGATGCCTTTCAGACGACAGCAGCTCATTTACAAGCGCGTATGACACCAACGGCTTTAACGCGACCTTTGTTGACACTCCAAGCGTTACAAAGACAGAGAACGTAAGCAACGGCGTAAAAATAACCTGGGGCAGCGTTAGAGGCGCAAGCAAATACCGCGTGTTCTACAAGACCTCAAGCGGCTGGAACAGACTTGGCGACAGCGACACAACAAGCATTATCGACAACATAGTTACCTCCGGCAAGACCTACACCTACACGGTTAGATGCCTTGACAAAAACGGCAACTACATCAGTGCCTTTAATTCAAACGGTTGGAAGCAGACCTATGTTGAAATGCCAAAGATCAGCACACTGACAAACACACCCGACGGAATCAAGATCGAGTGGAAGCACGTAAACGGTGCAGCAAAATATCGCGTGTTCTACCTTGGCAGCAAGGGCTGGACAAGGCTCGGCGACACCGATACAACAACAATCGTTGACTCTATCGTATATCCGCGCAGAACCTACACCTACACAGTTCGCGCACTCGACAGCAACGGCAACTACATCAGCACATATGACGGAACAGGCAAATCCATCACATATTTGCTGAGCTTGTTCTAATCAAAAAAGAATACAAATAACTTTGGCGACGGTTTGATTCCGTCGCCTTTCTTTATCGACAAAACGCTGCAAGCATTTGAATTATCTTATTATTATTTTTTCTTTTGTAACTTTATGTACAACGACATAGTGCAGCAGACTTCCGTCTACGACCACATGAGCGATGCACGGCTTCGGAAATTCACTAAAAAAGCGTCTTGGTTGCCCTTGACGCCTTTCGCAGTAAAGCCGAGCTGTTCAACTGCTTTTATCATTCCGTAAGCGTTCGTGCCTTGCTTGTCTGTTCCTGCAACTTCTCTTATCTTGGATATAGATAAAAGTTTTAAGTCCGTATTGTTTTGAAATAGTAGCCAGACAAGCAGCACCGCAGTCTGTTATGTCGTATTGTTTTACACAATAATAATGCATAAACTCACTCCATTTCAAAAATTCAGCAAAGGCGTTCCAACACCTTTGCTGAATTTGTTAATAACACATCGTTATTAATACCAAATTAGAAGAAAAAATAGATTAATACTGTAAATCGTAAAAACATTTAGGGCTTACTCGAAAAATACCCACTCTTTTGGGCGTTTTGCCATTTTTTAAACAAACCCTAATTACCTAATTAAGTTTTATTGTGGTATACAATATATAAATCCAATTCTTCAAGCATATGGCACATAAAACAAAAAAATATGATAATATAGTATAAAAAATACTTTTATATGTTCTGGTAATGAAACAATTAAATAAAAATTTAAGCATTAACATTACGGTCATTAATAATTGTTTACTCATATAAGTTTTTTTCAATATAAGCAGCCATTTTATTTCTAAAATAAAAAAAAGCAATAAATGACAAAACAATATTAATAATAACAATAAATATATTTTTAAATGCCATTGCAATAAAATATATCACTAAAACAACTATAGCAGTCAAAAAAACTTTAAAGAAGTTTTTTTTTATCCATTTTCTTTTTAATTTTGCTATAGAATCTTTTTCGTTTTTCATTTATTTATCCTTTCAATTTTGATGCCGTCGGGGGTGTTTGTCAGCTTGCTGATCTTTGGCATTTCAATATAGGTCTGCTTCCAGCCGGTTGGGTTAAAGGCACTGATTAAATTATCTTAAATGCCTGTATCTGTGCTTTTTATTTGCACCTGTTCCGGATTTGATTTTGCTTACTGCAAAATCTACACCGCATTTGATTGTCGCAAGTCCGTCAACTGACAGTATGATGAACGCCGGAGTAAAGTTGTACAAATACCGCGAGCGTGTTTCCCAAATCAAAAGGAATACAAAAATAGCGAAAACAACCCCTCTGAACACAACATGCTCGTCTATCCTGCGCCTTATCATCGCGCCGAACGCCGACACAGCCATCATAGCTATCAAAAACAGCTGATAGCCACAGCAATAGGTGTAGTAGCCAAAGTGATATATACCGTCATTAAGGACAAATTCATGCAGTATATTCCTGCCGTAGAGCGGATTTTCAATATGGTGAGCAATGTAGTAGGTGCCGTCCTCCCATGTCCAAACAGCCTTTTGCTCCAGATGCGTAAGCATATCGTCAACACCGTCGATGCGATACTTTCTTTTTTCGAGTCTGCCCTGAATAATTTCAAGTGTCGCCTTGGTTTTTGCGTCCTTGCCCTCAAAGCTTTCGGTGTAGTAGCTGTCAATCGTATTGTAGTGACCGTAACCCTTCAAGCCCATCATGATCCAGTGAGTGAACGGATATTCGTACAAATACTCTTGTTCCTTGGTTATGATGCCCGAAGCCCTGTAAGCCGTGGTATAGAGTGCAAAGGTGCTGCCAAAGCCAATTATCAGCGCGAGCGCAAAGCAGCCAAAGCGTTTTAGATTGCACTTTAAAATCAAATAAATAAGCAAAACCACAAGGACAACAAGTATGCTGGCTTTGATTTTGTACCCAAGCATTATCACCACGCCGCTAAGGGCTGTGAGAATATATTTTTTGTATTTTGTTTCGGACTTCTGCCCTGCAAAAAACAGGTACAGCGAGCCCGTAAAAAACGGAATTGAAACAGAATCCGTATAATAGTACGGCGTAAAGGTGTAGAACGGCATAAAAAGCACGCATAAAAACAACGTCATCAACGCTCTTTTGTTGCCGAAAAGCCTGCGCACAAGCAGAGCAGTCATCAAAACAGAAGCATTAATCGAAACTGTGTTAAATATGCTTGCAATATAATTTGAAATATAACCAGTAATCAGATAGTCAATCCTGTAGATGAACGAAATTATGAACATCAGCGCGAGATTGTTCGGGTAGCGGATCATATACACCGAACCGGTCGAAGCGTCCTTTTGAATCAAATCGAAGTTGCCGGTATAAGCAAAATCTCGGGCATATCTGTTGATAAAATCCAGGTCCGTAACAGGAGTGCAAACAAGAAAATACGCACAAAACATCTGCAAAATCAGCATAACAGCCACAACAGCAAAGATGATCCTCTTTGTGAGCTGATCGTTGTCGGTAATCCTGCGCCTGATTTTTGTGCTGTTATAGAGCATGATTGCATAATAAACAGCTGCAAAAATAATGCTCAAAACAAACGCCGAAACAATTATAATTATATACTCCTCGTGAGTACACCTATAGGTGTTGATTTCTTCGTTATACTGATACCCTTTTATTATGATCTGATACAGCAAAAACAAAAAGGTTGAAGTAAAAAGAAAACTGAATACAAAATTCAGTATCCTTGCCGCTTTATTGTTATTCATATAATCTCCGTCTTACAAAAATCAGCTATTATAGCACTTATATACTATTGTATATTATAACCCCGGCAAAACTCTTTGTCAAACAAGCGAAGCAAATGTAATTTTCTTGTAATATTATCAGAAAAATACGCAATAAAATCCGCCGCACAGTTCGGAAAAACCAAAATGTGCGGCGGAAAGCTAAGGAATGAATTATTGGATCTAATTGATCAGCGTTCAGCTTATGTACTCGCCGATCGGATAGGTAAAGTCAAGCTCGGCAAGGAATAACTGGATCGCAGTCGCGTCGGTGATGTCAACCTCACCGTCGCCGTTGACGTCCGCAGCATAAAGCGCAAGCTCGTCAAGCGGCTCGCCAAGCTCAGCCAAATGCTTCTGTATCTCAGTAACGTCCCTGATGTCAACATAACTGTTTTTGTCAACGTCGCCGAGCTTTATGCCATCGAGCAAAACATATGGAATATTCTTTTCAACCGCATACAAATGAGCCCTTGTGTTCGGATAACAATAAATCGTCAGACTAGTATCATTGTCAAAGGCAGTATCAGCAATTTCGGTTACTTGAGAGCCGATTGTGATCTTTGAAAGCGAAGTGCAGTTTTCAAACGCGAAAACATCAATCTTAGTTGCTGTTTTGGGAATAACAACTTCTTCAAGCGAACTACAATTCGCAAATGCCGAATTGTTGATTGTTTTCACTTTTGTTGTTTCCAGATCAATTTCGCTCAAAGACCAACATCCTGCAAACGCACCGATTCCTATGTTTTGGATCGAACTGTTCAGTTTAACAGTACTTAGGTTTCTGCAATTTGAAAAAGCATATGCGGAAATTGTAACAAGATTATCAGCTTCCTCAAAAGAAACCGAAGTAATGTTTTCATCTGAGCTAAACGCGAACAGCCCAACAACCGATACATCTCTTATTCCCACCTTTCCGGGAACGACAAGATTCGGATTTGCGGAATCCTCGGAGCCGGATAATATGACCTGATCGTTGTTTGATAACTTATAGCGGTAGCCGTCGATAACATAGTATGTGTCTGCAAAAACATGTGCGGAAAGCGTAGCTGCTATTGTTAAAGCCATAGCAAGTGAAATGATTTTTCTGTAAATTTTCATAGCTTCACCCCAATTTATTATGGCGGCGTTGTAATCAAAGACAACGCCGCCTGTGTTTAAGCAATTGGCTTAATTTTTAGCCACCAAGATCATCGCTGGTGTCGTCATCTCGACCTATGTGTTGTTCATCTTCAGGCTTGCTAAGATCTATATTTTCCATAATGGAGGTAATTATAGTAATCTTTTCAAGCTCAGGTTCAAAATACTTTTTCTTCAAATTATAACCTCCTTATTCTTCCGGTCTTCCCGTATCATAGAAACCGGAAGCCTGCTTTGAACCAATAGTATCAAGCTCAAACTTCATTGGGCGCGATTCTGTATGTCCGCCCGGATGATCTGCATAAGCAATTATTCCAAGCGTATATCCGCGGTTGGCAAGTGTGTTCTTTACACCATAATAAGCATGAACTCGGTTTTTGTTATCAAGCTCGGTCTTATTAAGAGAAACTGTTTTTACAACTTTATTAACAGAATCATCAGCATTTAAGATAACGATCTTATAACCCACGCTAACTCCTGTAGTATCATTGGAGTTGATCTTTAATCCGTTGATATTGTACGAGAGCGCGAAGTCAATGTACAGTCTGTCATATTCCGTATCTGCAAGGTCATACGAACCGTAGCTATCTGGTTCTCCGGATACAGTATCATTCCAATGGTTTCTTGTTATGCCAAGGTCTACAGATGTCACCTCTGCCAAAGCTGTATATTTCTCTGTGTTTTTGCCCTGTCCGTATACAGCGTCAACAAAGTAGTTGTCATAGGCAACATAGTTAAAGTCAGTGGAATAGCACTTGGCTACAAATTCACCCTTCGCACCTGTAATTTCATCCATTTTGTAAATATTCCAGTAGCTTGGCGTATCTCCGGATTTTGTACCTGAAACGTAACTGCTTCCGTCAAGGATAGCTTCACCGCATCTAAGTTCATCAATCATTTTATCATAGGTTCCGTTTCCGTCTGTATCAATAGCTACGATTAAAGTCTTGTCAGCTGAATAAGCTGTAAAGAGATTATAGTCATCAACGCCCGGCTTACTAACAGTTTGATCAAGATGACCCGACGGGGTTCCGTCAGTCGGATTTGAATTCCAAATAATATCCTTCATAAAGTTAGATTCATAAGGAATATTATCGCTGGCAAACATTTGAGTTAATCCAACAACATTTCCATTAATATAGACATATCCCTTGTCAACCATGTCCGGCGTCATATAACCTGTCAGCTTATAGATCTTATCACCATAGAGCCTTGTTGGGAATTTATAATCGAGGCGATAGGTCTTTGGCTCGTTGGTAATTGTAACGATATCAAAGTTTTTAAGGTTAAATGTTACTTCTGTGAACTTAGTGCCATCAGTTGGTTTTGGAATAAGAATTGTTTGGTTTCCGCTTACATCCTGATTGTTATTTATCGTTACCATTTTATAGCATTTTGCTTTACCGACACCGTTTACCGTATACTTTGAATCAGTGATATACGGCTCTGTAACAGTAACATACGCTCCCAGCGGAATACCATCGATACGAACGTATTCATATTCATGAATAACACCTATACCGCCTGCTCCAAGAGATTTAGGCTCTGTAAATCCGTCACTGCTGGATTTATAAACCAGATTCTCAGTGTTAAAACTATATTCCGCCAAATTACCGGCTGTTGGCATCTTTATTGTTACCTTGAACGGGAATTCTGTATCAGGATCATCAAAATCAAGAATATCCTTGGTTATAATAAATGAGCCTGTTTTCAGAACATTTGTGAACTGTGTTTTGAATCTTGTGGGATCGATATCAGGATCAGCTCCCGCAACAGTTGTTCTGAATTTGAACGGTCCTGTATCGGTTCCGTCACCGGCTTTTACAATACTGTTGTTGTTTTCAAGATCTAAAACTTTGTAGCTTGTATCATATTGATATCTTCCGCTGATAATTTCTGTGGTATTAAGATTTTTTCCGACAGTGAAAACCTTTGAGAATTTTGCATACTTGTTTTCAACCGTTGCGGGAACCCCCGAACCAACATCCGAGATCTCCAGCGAAAAATCACGCTGATCGTTTGTTTTTAAGCTTTCGCTTGTAAGCTTTGTATCGTCAGAGCTTTTATAAACATCATAATCTGAATTTCCGCCCTTGCTGTCTTCGGAGGTGTTCTTAAATGTAAAGGTATCGCTGAACTGTCCCTTCAAGCCGGGATTAAGAGAGTTTGTATCAACATCAACGATCTTTTCAACGTCATATTCATCAGGCTGCGGATACATACTGAAGCCGAATTTGAGGTTGGAGTCATACATACCGCGTTCAAGATAGAAGATCTTCATGGTATGTGCAGACTTTGTGGTATCAAACCAATAATCTTCCCCTGCTCCTACCGATGAACCTGTTGAAGATGACCATTCGCCGAACTTCTGGTTTCTAACCGCACCGTTTCCAATACTATAAGTAGCTGGCGCACTTACAGTAAGCGTGTGGAAATTGATTGAGCCCTCAGTTTGCTTATGTGCTCCGCCCAGGTCAAGAACGAGATGGTCGTCAACAAATACCCAAAGGTCGTCGTCTCCGGTGAACTCAAATTTCTGGTCTGCTCCGTCGTCCGTCTGTCCCTCAGGACCAAGTGTGAATTTGATTTCCATTGAAACACCGAAGCCAAGATCCCATGCCTGACCGCCCTTATGAGAATGGTCAAACGGATAAATACCTCTGTTATTATATTCCGGGCTGTATACAGCGTCAGAAGCACTTGTGCTGTAGTTTACGGTTGGTGTAGCCGGATTAGGAGAAACCTTTTTATAAGCTACCCAATCACCTTTCATATTTTTATTATTAGTGCCATCATAGCCACCATCTGTTTTAAAACAAAGTTTATTATCGGCTCCGGTAGGGCATGTCAAGTCATGCGTCCAGTTCCATACATTACTGTCATTTCCTCCCCAAGAACCATAAGGAGCACTTGAATTACTCATCTTACAGAAACAAACCATGTCATAAACCGAAGTATCCGGATTGTCTGCCTTCCAAATATGTCCTTCAACGTTTGTCATAGGAATATTTCGAGTATTTGAAGTGTTAGTGCTATTAAAGAAATGCGCATACCAAATAGAGTTTTGTGTGTTGGTATCATCAAAATATACCGTTGAATTGCTATATGTGGGTAAGCCCTCAAACCAAAGATTCTGCTTCTCACTGTCAAACTGATAATATATATGTTTGCCGCCTGTAGTAGTTATTTCTTTTGCTTCCATCGGGAACGGTGAGTCAATGATACTTGCAAGCTCGCCCTGTCCGTTTTCACTTGCGTTTGAAAGCCAGTCTCTGTTAAAAAACTTCATTTCCGGACCGTTATCATTAGTCGCACCGGATTTGAAATAGTTCGGTAATCCGTTTGAGGAAAGTGTTTTTCCGGTAAGACCCGGAACCGCCTTGTTTTGTCCGCCAAGATAGTTTGAGTTGTTGGCGTATTGATTATAATTGTAATTTACAGTATTATCACCAGTAGCACTCGATGTTTCATATAAGTTACCAAAGTAAAGAGGATATGCTAATGAATTAGTGCTTGCATAAGCTTTCAAAGCTGTGTTGAGCTGATTATAAGGCGCACAATATCCAGTTTGTATAGCTCTTTCACTATGTTTGATACCTCCGATCCAGCATTCGTCGGTAAACTCTCCATTAGTATAATAATCAAAGAAGGTTGCCTTTACTTTGTTGTAGGTGCTGCCTGTTCCGCTGCCAAGAGCAGCTGTATACTGGTTTTTAGCTGCATTCTTTTTAAAAGTCGCACTGATATCGGTGATATTATGATTGCCGACTGTGATCTCAGCTCCCGAAGAAAGCGTTGAATCTCCGTCAGCAGTCAGAGTATCAAGCTGATAACCGGATGAAGGAGAAGCGGTAAGGACGATTTTCTCTCCCTCATACGCGCTGGTTTCATAACCGGCTGAGGAATCCACAGTATGAGATTCCTGAACGTTTCCGCTTGAATCGGTTATTTTAACAGTAAGAGTACCGTTACCGCCCGATACCGCAGAAGCCTGGATCGTTCTGGCAGTTGCGTTGGTAAAGGTTACTTCTACCTTTACATCACTCGACGGCATTCTAAAGGTAGCGGTATTTCCTGATGGAGTAACCGAAACAGAATTGTTATTTTTATCCTTTACTGTGAAAGTACTAACTGCTTTTCCTCTCTTTGGGGTTGCAGTTATTGTTACTGTCTCGGTCGGAGAAGCTGAAACTTTATCAACAGATACCGAACCGCCACCACCTTCACCGACTGTTGCGGTTACACTATAGGTAACAACATAAACAAGAGTTGCGGAAGCAGTGGTTGCAGCATCAGGCATTGTAAATGAATATTCATAATTGCTTCCGTTCTTTGTCAAAGCATATTCTGTTCCATTTATAACAGCCTTTTGAGGGATCCAGCCTGTGTCCGGGGTAACTGTTAAGGTCGCGGATTGTCCGACATTAAGAGCTTTTGTTTCACCCTCGGCAATAGTTGTGTTTCCCTGAGTTACCTTTACAACAGCATTTTCAACGGATGATACCGTAAGGTTCTTAGTTGGAATAGTTTCTGTGCCGGCTGTTACCCATGTACGTGAAAGGTCGCCGTTGACCCAGATTGTGTATTTTCCCGAGCCACCCTTCCAGCGGAAATCAGAAGATCTGTTCACACCAACACTTTTGGAATTGGCGGTGCCGGTGCTGTAGATATCTCTGTAACTGTCGTTATCAGAAGTAGATCCGTAATCCTTGTTGTTATAGCGGAATTTCCAGCTATAGGAAGAAATCTGACCTGTTGGATAAAAATAATCTCCGTTTTTTTGATACATTGTTTTTCCGCCGGCAGAACCGTTGATAACAACGTCTCCCGCTCCGACTGAATCGCCTGAATATGCGCCAACTGCATTGTCAGCGTCAAAACCGATATCGTCAGAATCGTTATCATCGAGAGCAGCACCCTCTGACTGAGAAGCTTCGTCCTGAGTGACCGAAGCTCCGGTAGATTCATCCTCAGCCTCTGCTGCGATAGGCTTTGAATCAACCTGCGCTGCGTCTGTGGCTATCAAGCCGACTGTCATGCACGATACCAGCATACACAGTGACAAAAGTACCGACAATGCCGAATGCGAATGGCGTTTTATTTTTGCTTTCATTTTTTTACCTCCATTCTGGATTTATAAAATTTTATTAATTCCTATATATAAACAAATGCCGCGCAATTATTTATTAACTGCACGCTCGGGGATTGGAAAAGACTCAGACTTGTTTTTCGTACTCCCGAATCTGCATTTGATTTTTTTTGCCCTTATAATGTGCTTGCTGTGAAAAAAAGCATATATATAGAAACACCTAACCTAATTATAGCCTATTATATATGTAATGATAATAGCATACTTTTTGAAATTTTACAACACTTTTCATAAAAATTTTTTGTTTTTTTATCAGTATATCCAGTATTTTTCTAATTTTGAATTATTCTATTATCTTGTTGTATATTGCTGAAATATTTTATAGATTTTGCGGCAAAACCTATCTTTAGTGTGGAGTGTGGAGTGTGGAGTTGTTGTCGGGAAGAAAAAATCTATTTAAAAAATGCGTTTGTTCCCGACTGGATAATTATGGATATAGTTTTAGTTTTCCTTAACTAGTCGTAGGGGCGCACCCATGTGTGCGCCCTCGGAAGCAACGGTTTTTTGGTAGGGCGCACACGCGGGTGCGCCCCTACGGTACGTAAAAAATATGCTATACAAATATAAATACAGTCGGGAACAAAGGTATTTTATAGATAAATTCTGTCTTCCCGACCGAAACTCCACACTCCACACTCCAAACTCCACACTAATAAAACTGTGCCCCCGAATCATGCGGTGTTGGCTTTACTTTTCAAGCAGGGGTTTCAGATATTGTCCGGTAAATGATTTTTCGTTTTTAGAAATTTGTTCCGGTGTTCCGGTCGCTATGACCTCTCCGCCCATGTCGCCGCCCTCGGGTCCGAGGTCGATTATATGGTCGGCGGTTTTGATAAGGTCAAGGTTGTGCTCGATCACCACAACGGTGTTGCCGCCCTCGACCAGCATTTGGAGCACGTCCACCAGCCGGTGAACGTCGGCGATATGCAAGCCGGTGGTCGGCTCGTCAAGAATATATATCGTCTTGCCGGTGCTGCGCTTTGAAAGCTCGGTGGCAAGCTTTACGCGCTGCGCCTCGCCGCCCGAAAGCGTTGTTGCCGGCTGACCCAGCTTGATATAGCCCAAGCCTACATCGTACAGAGTTTTCAGCCTGCGGAAGAGCTTTGGATGATTTGCAAAAAACTCCATTGCCTCCTCAACGGTCATGTCGAGCACGTCGCTTATCGACTTGCCCTTGTATTTTACCTCAAGCGTTTCGCGGTTGTATCGCTTGCCCTTGCAGACCTCGCAGGGAACGTAGACGTCCGAAAGAAAGTGCATTTCGATCTTGATTATTCCGTCGCCCTGGCAAGCCTCGCACCTGCCGCCCTTGACATTGAACGAAAATCTGCTCTGGGTAAAGCCGCGCATCTTTGCGTCGTTGGTCGAGGCAAACAACGCGCGGATGTCGGTGAACAGTCCGGTGTAGGTCGCCGCGTTTGAGCGCGGAGTTCTTCCGATCGGGCTTTGGTCGATCTCGATCACCTTGTCAAGATTATCTATTCCCCTTATCGCCTTGTGCTTTCCGGGGGTGGTCTTTGCGCGGTTCAGCTCGCGCGCAAGAGCCTTGTACAAAATCTCGTTGACAAGCGAGCTTTTGCCCGAGCCCGAAACCCCGGTCACGCAGACCAGCTCGCCGAGTGGGATTTTGACGTTGATATTTTTTAGATTATTCTCCGCCGCGCCGACGATCTCAAGAAAATTTCCGTTGCCGCCGCGCCGCTTTTCGGGAACGGGAACGCTGCGCTTGCCGCTGAGATACTGACCCGTTACCGACGCCTCGCACGCCTTTATCGCGTCAACGTCACCGGTGCAGACGATCTCTCCCCCGTGGATCCCCGCGCCCGGTCCCACATCAACGATGCAGTCTGCGGCGTACATCGTGTCCTCGTCGTGCTCAACAACTATCACGGTGTTGCCCAGGTCGCGCAGGCGTTTGAGCGTGCCGAGCAGCTTTTCGTTGTCGCGCTGGTGCAAGCCGATGCTCGGCTCGTCGAGGATATAGAGCACGCCCATCAGCGAGCTGCCGATCTGGGTGGCAAGGCGGATTCGCTGGCTTTCGCCGCCGCTGAGGGTGCCGGAGCTGCGCGCAAGCGTGAGATAGCCGAGCCCGACGCTCTTTAGAAAGCTGAGCCTTTCGATGATCTCTTTGATGATCTCGGCTCCGATGATCTTTTCCTTTTCACTCAGGGTCAGTGATTTTACAAATTCAAGCGAATCAACGACCGATTTTTTGCAGAAATCCGAAATGTTGATCCCGCCCACAGTCACGGCGAGGCTCTCCTTTGAAAGACGCTCTCCGTGGCACTCGTCGCAGGGGATCTCGGTCATATAGGAGCGGATCTCGTCCTTGATCCAGTTGCTGCTCGTCTCGTTGTAGCGGCGTTCAAGGTTGGTGATTATACCCTCAAAGGGCTGCTCATAGGTTCCGCTGCCGTAGACCGACTTGCGGTGGATCGTCAGCTTTTCGTCACCGGTTCCGTAGAGGATAATATTTATCACGTCGTCGGGAATGTTTTTGAGCGGCTCGCTGAGCGAAAAATTGTATTTTTTGGCAAGTGCTTCAAAATACATCGCAGCGATCGAGCTGCCCTCCATTGCCCATCCGCTGCCCTTGATGCCGCCGTCGCGTATGCTTTTATTCTTGTCGGGAATTATTTTGTTCTCGTCGATTTTGAGGAACACGCCTAGACCGGTGCATTTCGGGCAGGCTCCAAACGGATTGTTAAACGAGAACATCCTGGGAGTAAGGTCGTCAATGCTCACGCCGTGCTCGGGGCAGGCGTATTTTTGCGAAAAGGTGACGTCCTCTCCGTCGGCAAAGCTGACCAAAATCAGCCCTCCGGATAGCTTTGATGCGGTTTCGATGCTGTCGGAAAGGCGCGAGGTGATTTCGGGCTTGATAACAAGCCTGTCAACGATCACCTCTATATTATGCTTTTTATTTTTCTCTATTGGAATTTTCTCCGAGAGGTCATAGATTATTCCGTCTACCCGAACGCGAACAAAGCCGGACTTGCGCGCCGCGTCAAGCACCTTGGCGTGCTCGCCCTTTCTGCCTCTTACAACAGGCGACATGACCTGAAGCTTGGTTCCTTCCTCGCGCTCCATGATCTTGTCAACGATCTGGTCAACAGTCTGCTGGCGGATCTCGCGGCCGCAGACCGTGCAGTGCGGAACGCCGATCCTGGCGTACAAAAGCCTGAGATAGTCATAAATCTCCGTCACCGTTCCGACGGTCGAACGCGGGTTTTTGGACGTGGTTTTTTGGTCTATTGATATCGCAGGAGACAAGCCCTCGATGCTCTCAACGTTGGGCTTGTCCATCTGACCGAGAAACATTCGCGCATAGCTCGAAAGGCTCTCGACGTATCTTCGCTGACCCTCGGCATAGATCGTGTCAAACGCGAGCGAGCTCTTGCCCGACCCCGACAAGCCTGTGATGACAACAAGCTTGTTGCGCGGGATCTCAACGTTGATATTTTTGAGGTTGTGCTCCTTCGCGCCCTTTACAATAATTTTATCACTTGCCACTTTTTTACCTCTTTAAAGTACGCCCTGCACATTGATTTCAGTGCAGGGCGGTTGTTTATTATTCTTGTAAAGAATTAATTCGCAATATTATTCTAACTTAAAAATCATTGTCAACTACTTAAAGAAAAATCGGAAACCTTTGATGTGTAGGGGCGCACCCGCGTGTGCGCCCTCGGAAGCAATGGCTTTATAGGTAGGTCGCACACACGGGTGCGACCCTACGATCTTTACTTTAAGGTTGCTGATATTGATTTTTGAATTAATAATTTTATTCTTCTGTAGAATTATTATCCGCTGCTTCGGGCTCTTCCTCGGGGATCTCGGGCTCGATCGGCTCAACATATGTGCCGTTCATAACAGCCTCAAAGTCCTCGCTGCCCATTTTCTCATGCTTGATAAGATATGCGGCGATCTCGTGGAGCTTGTCGATGTTTTCGCCCAAAATCTTTTCCGCTCTTGCATAAGCGTCGTTGACGATCTCAAGCACAAGCTCGTCGATCTTGGCTGCGGTCGCCTCGGAATAATCCTGGGTGCGCGCCATGTCTCTGCCGAGGAACACGCTTCCGTTGTCCGCACCGTAGTTGATGCAGCCGAGCTCCTTGGTCATGCCGTACTTTGTTACCATTGCACGGGCGGTCTTGGTCGCCTTTTCAATATCGTTGGACGCGCCTGTTGAGATGTCGTCCAAGATCATAGCCTCGGCAACACGTCCGCCGAGCGAAACAACGATGTCCTCGATCATCTCGTTGCGCGAGCTATAGGATTTGTCCTCGGTCGGAAGCGGCATTGTGTAGCCGCCTGCCATTCCGCGCGGAATGATCGAAATTTCGTGGACCGGATCCTGGGTTTCGAGCTTGTCAAAGAGGATAGCGTGACCTGCCTCGTGATAGGCGGTGAGCTTCTTTTCCTTGTCGCTCATAACCTTTGATTTTTTCTCTGCACCCACAACTACCTTGATCGTGGCTTCCTCGATCTCCTGCATTGTGATCGCCTTTTTGTTCTTTCTTGCGGCGAGCAAAGCTGCCTCGTTGAGCAGGTTTTCAAGGTCTGCACCGGTAAAGCCGGCGGTGGTTTTTGCGATAGTTTTGAGCTTTACGTCGGGAGCAAGCGGCTTTTTGCGCGCGTGTACCCTGAGTATCGCCTCACGTCCGTTTACGTCCGGATAGCTTACAACAACCTGGCGGTCGAATCTGCCCGGTCTGAGCAGAGCCGGATCGAGAACATCCGGTCGGTTGGTCGCGGCGATAAGGATAACTCCCTCGTTCACGCCGAAGCCGTCCATTTCGACAAGCAGCTGGTTGAGCGTTTGCTCACGCTCGTCGTTGCCGCCGCCGAGACCTGCGCCTCTCTGTCTGCCCACGGCGTCGATTTCGTCAATAAATATGATACACGGCGAGTTCTTCTTTGCCTGGTCAAACAGGTCTCTTACTCTTGAAGCACCCACGCCGACGAACATTTCTACAAAATCCGAGCCCGAGATCGAGAAGAACGGAACTCCGGCTTCGCCGGCAACCGCCCTTGCAAGCAGGGTCTTACCTGTTCCGGGAGGTCCGAAGAGCAGCACGCCCTTGGGGATCCTCGCGCCCAGCTTGTTGAATTTTTCTGGGTTCTTCAGGAACTCGACAACCTCTTGCAGCTCTTCCTTTTCTTCGTCTGCGCCTGCAACGTCGTCAAAGGTCGTCTTGCGGTTTTCGTCGTTTGTATTCTTGATTTTGGCTTTGCCAAAGCTCATTTCCTTGCCGCCAAAGCCCGCGCCGCCCATTCTCTTCATCAGGAAGATCCAAAGCGCGATGCAGCCTGCGGCGATAACAAAGGTGGGAATAAGCTCAAACAGCAGCGAATTGTCGCTTGCGCGAACATAGTTGTGCTTTATTGTCGCGCCTGCCTCGTCTGCGGAAGCCTCATAGGGCTTGATATCGTCCAAAAATCTTTGGATATCCGCGAGCTGACCCTCAACAACAACCTGCTTGGGGGCTTGGGGAGCTCCCGTGATTTTGTTGCCCAGCGAGGTCGTTGCCGACTGAGTAGCAGGCTCGGTGGTCGGCTGGGTCGATGACTCAGTTGACGAGGTGTTGGCTGAGTCCTTATTGTGCTCATATGCCTTTTCGCCCTCTTTTAGAGTTAGCTTTATGACTCCCGAGCCGTAGTTTACGGTGTAGCTGTCAACCTTGCCGTCAATAAAATACTGCTCCAGCTCCGAGGTTATCGGCGGTTCTGTCTGAACCGAGCGGAATATCATTGTCGCGCCGAGCACTATCAGTATAAGCACACACAGCGGAAAAATTATGTTGCGCAGCTTTCGTTTGTTGTCCAATAATATCACTCCTTCGCGGCGTTATAAGCAAACGCCGTTTATGCAAAGCCGTTTTATTCGTTGTTATTATTCTGATTAAGAATTATAAACCTCCGGCTTTAAAACTCCCACAAAGGGAAGGTTTCTGTATTTTTCATCATAATCAAGACCGTAGCCGACAATGAACTCGTCGGGAATAACGGTTCCGGCATAGTCGGGCTCGATCTCTATGACTCTTCTTTCGGGCTTGTCAAACATTGTGCAGATCTTGACCTCGGCAGCTCCGCGCCTTTTGAGGTAATCCACAACATAAGAAAGCGTGTGTCCCGAGTCTATGATATCCTCAAGTATAAGGATGTTTTTGCCGTCGATCGGACCCGAAATATCCTTGACGATATTAACAACGCCGGAGCTTTCGGTGCTTCCGCCGTAGCTTGATGTTACCATAAAATCAATGGCAAAGTCAAGATTTATCCGTCTGATTATATCCGACATAAACACAACGCTGCCCTTCAAAAGTCCAACAGCGAGAAACTCTTTGTTATTATAGTCTTTTTCGATCTGTTTTGCAAGTCTGTTCACAATATCTTCAAGAACTTTTTCGGAATAAAGTACTCTTTCAATGTCCTTATGCATTGTATTCTTCCCCTTTTTTGCCCATAATCTTTATTTCAAGCTGCGTTTCGCGCCTGAAAATCCTTCCTTCGCGCGAAAATCCCAGTCCCTCGCACCAAAGCACGGTCTCTCCGTCGGCGAGCACAACAAGCCTGTCCCTAAGCTCGCGCGGAATTCCCTGCTCGTTCATTGCCTTGCGCAAGGGCTTTGTTATGCCCCTGTCGGAAAACGTGAAGCGATCTCCGCTTTTTCTTGTTCGCGCGCATATTGTTTTGTTTTTTGAAAAATCACTGTTTTCGGTTTCAAATATATATTGTTTGCCGTCAAAGCAAAATTCAAGCCTTTTGCCAAGAAAATAATTCGGAGGCTCCTCCGATTTTTCGCTGCTTCGGCAAAATCTCAGCGTGCCCTGAGCCGACAAAAGCGTGACGTCCTTGCTCAGCTCGACCGCGCCTCCGTGAAGCACGGCTTCTTCCATCAGCATTATGTGGCGATGCTCCGCAGAAAAACCTGCGTTCTCCGCGCACAAAACCGACAAAGCACGGTGAAGCACGGCGGAATGTGCCGCAGACAATTTATTGCAGCTCCAGCCGTATTCGGTTTTGCTGCTTTCAATCAGCTTTTTTGCCTGACCGCCGACAAAATCCGCAGTCTCGCCCGCACTCTCGCAAAACCTAAGCGCGGCTTTTTCGAGCGAGGGATTAAGCGATCTTAAAACCGGGATCACGCCGTGGCGGATCTTGTTCCTTGTATAATCATCGCTGAGGTTGGTGCTGTCGGTCACATAATCAAGCGCGTTTTCCGAACAGTAGGCTTCAACCTCGGCGCGGGTTATCTCAATCAGCGGTCTGATTATCCTGCCCCTGACCGGAGCGATTCCGACCGCGCCCGCAACCGACGAGCCCCTTGTGATATTAAAGATCAGGGTTTCAACATTGTCCGAGGCTGTGTGAGCAGTTGCGATTTTTGCGTTGAGTTTTCGGGAGAGCTCGTCAAAAAAAGCGTATCTCTCCTCTCGTCCGCAAAGCTCCACGCTGATTTTGCGCCTTGCGGCAAGCTCGGTTATATTCAGCTTTTTTATAAAAAGCTTTGTATTATATTTCTCACAAAGAATTTTGCAAAAGCTCTCATCGCGCTCCGCTTCTTCTCCGCGTATCCCGTGATTGAGGTGCGCGGCGTAAATCGTGAGATCATAAATTTCTTTTATAGAATTAAGTGTGCTCAGCAGCGCGGTTGAATCCGCACCGCCCGACAAGGCGACAATAACGCCGTCGCCGTTTGAGAGCATGTTATATTTTTGGATCGTCTGCCTGAGAGTGTTAATCATTTCTTGAATCCGTTCCCGTAAAGCGCATAAATTCGCCCTGCCAGTGAAGCTTGACCGTGCTGGTCTCGCCGTGACGGTTTTTGGCAACGATACATTCGCCGGAGTTCATGTCCGCGTTTGGCGCGGCGTCGGGCGACTTGTCGCTGTAGTAGCCCTCGCGATAAAGAAAAAGCACAATGTCCGCGTCCTGCTCGATAGAACCCGAATCTCTCAGGTCCGAAAGCTGCGGTCTGTGGTCAGTTCTTTGCTCCGAGGCACGCGAAAGCTGAGACAGCGTGATTACCGGAACGTTCATTTCCTTTGCCAGTATTTTGAGGTTTCGGGTGATTTCCGAAATCTCCTGCACTCGGTTTTCTATTCTTCTGCCGCTCGCCATGAGCTGCAAATAGTCGATTATCACCAGGTCGAGGTTTCTCATTCTTCTGAGTCTCGACTTCATTTCGGTGATGGTGATTCCCGGCGTGTCGTCAAGATAGAGCTCGGCGTTTTTGAGGATATCGCTTGCCGGGATAAGGCGGTTCCACTCGTCCTGATTGAGCTTTCCGGTCCTCAGCTTGGTTCCGCTGACCAACGCCTCGGTGGAAAGCAGTCGGCTTGCAAGCTGCTCCTTTGACATTTCAAGCGAGAAAAACGCCACGGTTTTTTTGGACTTGCACGCCGCGCTGCGCGCAATATTCAGCGCAAAGCTGGTCTTTCCCATACCGGGTCGGGCAGCAAGCAAAATCAGGTCGCTGCGGTTCAGTCCGGTTATCATATTGTCAAGCGCACCGATGCCCGTGGGGATCGGCTTTAGGCTGTCGTCGGTCTCGGTGTTCAGCGCGTCAAGACGGTCAAAGGTCTGCAAAATAACAGAGCTGATCCTCTCAAGTCCGCGCTTGTCGTTGCCGGTGCGGATGTCATAGATTTTCTGCTCCGCGCTGTCGATCAGCACCGAGGAATCTTCTTCTCCTGCGATCGCGTCGTCAATGATCTCCCTTGCCGCGGTTATCAGCCTGCGGTTGTTGTACTTGTCGGCAATGACCTTGGCGTACGCCTCACAGTTGGAGATCGACGGACAGTTTTGCGCCAGATCCATGAGATAGGTCTTGCCTGTTGCCTCGTCAAACGCCTTATTCTGTTTTAGCTTTTCAAGCAAGGTGACAAAATCAATCGCTGCCCCAAAGCTTATCATTTCCTGCATTGCCGAAAAAATCAGCTTGTGCATGGAAGCATAAAAATAATCGGGCGACTTTATGTATTCAACAACCTTGTCAAAAACCTCGCCGTCCAGGATGATCGCACCCAGCACCGCCTGCTCAGCCTCGGGGCTGTAGGGCATTGAACCGGGCTCATATCCGCTTGAATATAAATCCGCCATTTTCTCTCCGTTATTTATACAAAAATGGAACCTAAGAATGGTTTCCGTAAAACAGTTTGATATAAAATAAAACGTTTGCTCTGAGGCGACCAATGGTCGCCCCTACATAATATCACATAAAAGCTGATATATAATCAAAGAAAACATTTCCCAAAACGTAATTTCCTAATGAAAGCATTGTCGGGAACAAAGTCCTGAATCATCACAAAGCCTTCTTCTCGGACTAAAAAACGTGATTTCCTAATGAAAACATTGTCGGGAACTAAGGCTTAGATTATCACCAAGCCTTCTTCCCGGACTAAAAAACGTAATTTTCTAAAGAAAGCATTGTCGGGAACTAAGGCTTAGATTATCACCAAGCTTTCTTCTCGGACTAAAAAACGTAATTTCCTAAAGAAAGCATTGTCGGGAACTAAGGCTTAGATTATCACCAAGCCTTCTTCTCGGACTAAAATTCTGATACTTGGATGTCTATGTTTGCGGAAATGCCGGTGTAGAGCTTGACCTCAGCCTTGTAGGTTCCAAATTCCTTGATATCGCGTTCAAGCACGACCTTGCGCTTGTCGATCGGGATATTGTATTGCTTTTTAATTTCGTCGGCAACCTGCTTTGAGGTTATGCTGCCAAACAATCTGCCGCCCTGACCTGCCTTTGCGGTCATCTTAAAGGTCTTGCCCTCAAGCACCTTTTTGTGCGCCTCAGCCTCTGCCTTTTGGCTTGCGATCTTAAAATTCTTGGAGTTTTCGGCATTCTTATACTCGTTCATAGCTTGGGCGTTAGCTTCCTTGGCAAGCTTTCTGGGCATAAGATAGTTGCGCGCATAGCCGTCCGAAACGTCGCACAGCTCGCCCTTTTTGCCCAACGCCTTGATGTCCTGTAACAAAATTACCTTCATTTATTCTCAATCCTTTCGGTATTAAATACTTTTTCAGAAAATGTAATGGCTTTCAGACCGCTCACATAGATTCGACCCTACTGCCTTAACATAAAAATTTATTTATTCTCCTCATCGTTCAGCACGCTGTCGATAGCTTCCTTGAGCTTGATCTCAGCCTCTTCAAAAGAAATATCCTTCAGCTGGGTGGCTGCCATTGTCTGGTGACCGCCGCCGCCCAGTTTTTCCATGATGATCTGAACATTCACCCTGCCGTAGCTTCTCGCGGAAATATTGATCTGATCCGAGTCGCTGAAAATTACAAACGACGCGCTTATTCCGCTGAGAGTCAGCATTTCGTCAGCCGCCTGAGCAGCCGCAAGCCGAACGTCCTCCGCAGCCTTTTCGGAATAAGAGATCGCGCAGCCGCGGTATATTTTTGAACGGCAGACAATGTCCACCTTTTCTCTGTAGGTGTTGATGCTGCCCGAGAACATTTCCTTAACGGTGAGCGTGTTCGCGCCCTTTCGTCTGAGATACGCAGCCGCCTCAAAGGTTCGCACTCCGGTTTTGAGCACAAAATTCTTGGTGTCAAGGGTGATACCCGACAACAGCGCGTCCGCCTGAACATAGCCCAGCGGCTTGTCGTCAAGACAGCCGATGATCTCGCAGCACATCTCCGAAGCCGAGGACGACGACGGCTCGTGGCAGAACACAAGCGCGTTGTCAATATGATTGACCGACTTTCTGTGGTGGTCGATCACTATCACCTTTTTGCATTTTTCATAGATCGCCGGGCTTTCAAGCGAGCCGGCTATGTGCGTATCCACGATTATCAGCAGCGTCTTTGGGGTGATCCACCTCATTGCCTCCTCGGGCGAAACAAAAATCGAGCTTTCAAGCTTGTTTTCTGCGTAGGTTATCAGCTGCTTTGCCATTGAAGTGCTCTTGTCTATTATGATCTTGCAGTTTCGGTTAAAGGTTTTTTCCATTATGCACTGCAAGCCCATTGCCGCGCCCACGCAGTCAAGATCCGAAAAGCGGTGTCCCATAATAAACACCCTGTCCGAGTCGGACACAGCGCGGCTGATCGCGTTGGCAATAACTCGCATTCTCACCTTGCTGACCTTTTCGGATGCAGCGGCTGTTCCGCCAAAGAAGGTGTAACTGTTGTCCTTTATAACGGCAACCTGGTCGCCGCCGCGGCCGAGAGCCATTTCAAGAGCCTTGCGCGCGTTAAGCTCGCTTTCCTTTATCAGCTTTGAGCCTCGGCACAAGCCGACAGAAATCGTTGCAACGCGGTTGTTCACATTGATCGAGCGTATTTCCTTTAGTATCGGGAACTTCGCCTCTGTCATCTTTTCAACGTTGCTGTCGGTAAAAATCATCATATACCTCTTGTTTCCCAGCTTTTTGTACAGCGCGTTGTATTCCGACGCCCAGTGCTGAAGCGTGTTCTCAACAGTAACAAGCACCTCGGAATACAGCTCGTCGGAATCGCTCGAAAAGTCCTCGGCGTTGTCAAATGTGACCAGAGCAACGCTGGGCAGGTTGGAGTGATACTCTCTGACCTCCTGCTTGTAGTAGGTATCCTCTATAAAATAGCAGATTATCCCCTCTCCCACAGTAATGCAGAACACGCTGAATTCCCTGCCGTTGGCAGCGGCGTCGATGCCCTCTCCGTCGGCGATTTTTTTGATATCCGCGCCCGAGATATACTCCTTTATGCTTTCGCCCTCGGGACTTCTGCCGTCGCACAGGCTCTTTCTGAACCGCGCGTTGCACCAAACAATGTCTCCCCTGTCGCCAACAAGCGCGACAGGATACTTGTACTTTTCAAGATGCTCCGCGTTAAAGCCGTTGATATGATCGGCGGCACTCCTGACGGTGCTCTTGATATAGTTGCGAAAGCCAAGCGAAAATATCAAAACCGCCGCAAACGCAGCAACCGTTACGCCCAGCGCAATATAGCCTAATATTGGATTGTATACATGTATCGCCATGGTCATTGCAAGCATCAATGCCGCAAATATCAAAAACCAAGGCGTCAACGTCCACCTCTTCATTTCTTTTATGTCGAGCAGAAAACGTCGTTTTTATATGAAACGTTAAATGCCCGAAAATGCCTCCATCAATAAATAACGTTTTTGGAAACGTTTTGTTTCATGTCGTAGGGGCGCACCCATGTGTGCGCCCTCGGAAACAATGGCTTTTTAGGTAGGGCGCACACGCGGGTGCGCCCCTACAACATGTAAAAAATATGCAAATAAATATAAATACAGTCGGGAACAAACGTATATAATATGCAAATTCTATCTTCCCGACCGAAATTGTCCATTGTCAATTGTCCATTGTCCATTGAATTAAACTTCCTGCAAGATCGGAAGGATCATCGGCGATCTTCTTGTTCTCTGCGCGATCAGCTTTGCAACATCGTCCTTGATACGGTTTTTGATTATGCCCCATTCGTGGATGTTGTTCTCGGCGCAGTCCTCAAGGATCACAAGAGCCTTTTGTCTTACCTCTTCAAGCAAGCCCTCGCTCTCTCTCACATAAACAAAGCCGCGCGATACGATATCGGGTCCGCTGATAACGTGTCCGTCGTATACGTCCAGCGAGGCAACAATGATGATAAGTCCGTCCTGACCCAGGTGCTTTCTGTCGCGCAAAACGATGCTTCCGACGTCGCCCACACCCAGTCCGTCAACAAACACCTTGCCTGCCTGAACGGGAGCAACCTCTTTCATGTACTTTTCATGCAGCTCAATTGTGGTTCCTACGTCGCCGATAAAGATGTTTTTCCTATCCATTCCCAAAAATTCCGCAAGCTCGGCGTGCTTTCTAAGGTGCTTTTGCTCGCCGTGAACAGGGATAAAATACTTCGGCTTGACCAATCTGTGAAGGATTTTCAGCTCCTCCTGACAGGCGTGACCCGAAACGTGAACGTCGTACATCGACTCGTAAATAACCTTGCAGCCGCGCTTTAGCAGCTCGTCAACAACGTTTCCGACTGTTTTTTCGTTGCCCGGGATCGGGTTTGCCGAGATGATAATAAAGTCTCCCTCGCCCACCATGACCTTGCGGTGGTCGGAATACGCCATTCTTGACAGCGCGCTCATCGGCTCACCCTGGCTGCCGGTCGTTACCAGCACCACCTGCTCGGGCGGAAAGCGGTTGAGCATATCAAGGTCGATCAGCAGGTTTTCGGGGACCTTGAGGTACCCCAGCTTTTTGGCGACCTCCATATAGTTGACCATGCTTCTGCCCGAAAAAGCGACTTTTCTGCCGTATTTCTCGGCGCAGTTGATGATTTGCTGAACGCGGTTTACGTTTGAAGCAAAGGTCGCAATGATGATCCTGTACTTTTCGCCTCTTCTAAAGAGCGCGTCAAGACCCTCGGAAACCTTCTTTTCAGTCGGTGTATAGCCCTTGCGGTCGGCGTTGGTGCTCTCGCACAAAAGTGCCAAAACGCCCTCGTCGCCGATTCGCGCAAAGCTGGAAAGGTCTATCATTTCTCCGTTGATGGGAGTGCAGTCGATCTTGAAGTCTCCCGAATGGACTATGGTTCCGGCAGGAGTTTTGACAGCGAATGCAACAGAATCCGGGATCGAATGGTTCACATGGATAAACTTGATCTCCATGCAGCCCAGCTTGATCGTGCTTCCGGAATTTACAACGTTTAGCTTCGCGCTGTTTATCAGGCTGTGCTCCCTGAGCTTGTTCTCAACCAGTCCCAGCGTCAGGGGAGTTCCGTAGATAGGAACGTTCACTCTCGAAAGCAAAAACGGCAGTCCGCCGATGTGGTCCTCGTGACCGTGAGTCAGCACGATGCCTCTCACCTTGTCAAAATTTTGCTCAATATAGGAAAAATCCGGAATAACAAGGTCAACTCCCAGCATATCGCCGTCCGGAAACGCCATTCCGCAATCTATGATAAGGATATCGCCCTCGCACTCTATGAGCGTGATATTTTTTCCGATTTCATTAAGTCCGCCCAAAAAAGACACCTTCACCGGCGGCTTTACTATTGCCTGAAGCTCTTCCCTCTTTTTGGAGCCGGTGCTGTTGAATCTCAGGCTCTTGCCGAGACTGCCACCCTTTTTTCCTTTTCCGTTTTTCTTATTTTTTGAGTACCGGTTATAGTTTTGCTTATGGTTCTTGTTTTTACTTGTACTCACAATTTACCTCCGTATTTATTTTTGAAGCGACGTGTCATCCCCAAATATTTAGCGACCATATCCGGGAGCCCGCCGGCAAATCCGCTGACTACGGATCTTTGCAGATGTTTTATATTATGGAATCATACGCAGCCCGATTTTGCAGTCGTTCGTGCGGTGCAAAAATCGGCAGGTTTCAAAATCAGCGCATAAAACTCCTATCTTACATATTTAATTTATTTTACATCTTTTTGTATAATATGTCAATTCATTTTCGGAAAATAGCCATAAAACTCAACAACAGGTTGCATTTATCGTGCAGTCGTATTATAATGGCTACAGAATAAATCAGAAAACCGAAAGGCTGATAAATATGAAAAAGGTTGAAATTTTTACCGACGGCGCGTGCAGCGGCAATCCGGGACCCGGCGGCTGGGGAGCGATTTTGAGGTACAACGGAGTTGAAAAGGAGCTTTCGGGCGGCGAAGCAAACACAACCAACAACCGCATGGAGCTGTCCGCGGTCATCAACGCGCTCGAAGCCCTAAAGGAGCCGTGCGAGGTCGAGCTCTACAGCGACAGCCAGTACGTTTGCAACGCACTCAACCTGGGCTGGGCAAAAAAATGGCGCGCCAACAACTGGATGCGCAACAAAAAGGAGCCTGCTCTGAACCCTGAGCTTTGGGAAAGACTTCTTGAGCTTTGCGAGCAACACTCGGTCAAGGTGAACTGGGTCAAGGGTCACGCCGGCCACCCCGAAAACGAACGCTGCGACCGGCTTGCAGTCGCCCAAGCACAGAAATATGCCTGATAAAACATCAGGTTGCAAATGCATTACAGAATTGTAAATAAAAATTTCTTGTAATCGCCCCTATTTCTTGTTATAATATATATAATCGAGGGGTGAAATATATGAAATGTCCTTATTGTTCCTGTGAGGAAAGCAAGGTTATAGACTCTCGCTCCGCCGACGACGGCGAGAGGATTAGAAGAAGGCGCGAATGTCTGAATTGCGGAAAGCGTTTTACTACTCACGAGGTCATCGAGACCGTTCCAATAATCGTTGTCAAGCGCGACAAGAGCCGCGAGGTTTTTGACCGCAACAAGCTTATGGGCGGAATTTTGCGCGCCTGTGAAAAACGCCCGGTCTCAATTGAGCAGATCGAGGCAATGGTTGATTCGATCGAGGCAAAGATCCAGAGCAGCCTTGACCGCGAGATCACGACCTCTCAGATCGGCGAGCTGGCTATGGAAGAGATCAAGAGCGTTGACGAGGTTTCCTACGTTCGCTTCGCCTCGGTTTACCGCCAGTTCAAAGACATCAACACGTTTATGGAGGAGCTCAACAAGCTGCTCACAGAGAAAAAATAACAGTTCGGACGGCTCCGCTTTTTGCAGCCGTCCTGTTTGTTTTGAGGATGGTTCTGTGATAATAGATACGCACGCTCATATCGGAAATATGATCCTGTTCAATATGACCGAGGAGGAGCTTGTTTATTCTGTCAACAAATACAATATTGATTTTACGCTTGTAAGCAGCATCGAAGCAGCGGAATTTGACCATCAGGGTGTCGCCGTGCCGCAATTTTTGCAAAAGCCGCAGAATGTTTTGCTCGAAAAGCTTTTAAAGGTAATCAAAAGGCATCCCGACAAGCTTGGCGCGCTGATATTTATGAAATGCCATTCCGAGCAGCCCGACGCGGAAACCGAGCGGATCATCGCCGAAAACCGCGAATATATCTATGGGATCAAGCTGCACCCCTTTCATTCAAGAACCGCTCCCGACGACCCAAAGCTGGAGCCGGTCTACAGGCTTGCAGCCAAGTTTTCGCTCCCGGTGGTCTCTCATACGGGCGGCTGCGCAGAGGCGGAGTCGATACGCCTGTACAATGCGGCAAAGGCTCACCCGGAGCTTGACTTTGTTATGGTACACATGGATCTGGGCACGGACAACTCAAAGGCTCTGGAGCTTTTGGGAAAGCTGCCGAATCTTTACGGCGATACCACCTGGGTACCGCTTGCTACCACACTAAAGGCGATCGAGCTTTACGGCAGTGAAAAAATGCTTTTCGGAACGGACAATCCGATCGACGGAAAAGACACCCTGCTGCACAACAGGACGGGCGAGCGTTCGCTCTATCAGCAGTATTTTAACGAAGCAAAAGCCCTGCTTTCGCCGGAGGCATATGATGATTTGATGTACAAAAACGCTGCAAGGCTTTTCAAAATAAAACTCAAAGAGGAGAATTAAAAATGCCGAGAACGATTTTTCCCGACAGATTCAGAGTGCTTAGCGGAAGCGCACTAAAGGTGATCGCAACGATCGCCATGTTGATCGCGCACACCGCAACGGCATTTCACAGCGAGCTTAACACGATATCATTTTTTTCGGTCAGAGGAGTTAACATCTCTCTGTTTTGGATAATGGAAATGATCGGAAAGATATCTTTCCCGATTTTTGTTTTTTGGTATCTGAGGGCTTTAGGTACACCCGAAACAGATTCAGATACGGCGCGATGCTGCTTGTTTTCGCGTTTATTTCCGAGATTCCGTGGAATTTGATGCACTACGGCACGGTGCTTTCGTTTGTTGACCAAAACGTTTTGTTCAGGCTTTTTGCCGGCTTTCTCGCGCTGTGCATAATCGACCGCTTCTCCGACAAGCCGATGATCCAGGGACTGTTGCTGATAGGCATTTTGATCGCCGCCTATTTGCTTAATATGAGCTATCAGGTTGCAATGATGCTTGTGTTCTATTTTTTGAGCGAAAAGCCGATAGTCAGGGATTTTATAAACATTTTGATTATCCCCGGCACGTTTTTGTATCTCCACTCCTTCGCGCTGATCGAGCTTTATAACGGAAAGCGCGGCTTTGTCGGCAAGGGGATTTTAAAATATTCGTTCTACATAATCTATCCCCTGCATCTTTTTGTTTTGTATTTGTTAAGATACATCGTATTTAAATAACCTTGGTAAAAAACGCCGGCACACCACCGGCGTTTTAAATAAAAAAATAACCGGATATGATATGTAATATTATTATTCATTGCTTGCATATAATTATACTAACAACAGCAATGAAAATCCGAGCCGGCGGCGTTTTGGTTAAATTGGTTAAATTTCAAAAAAAGGTTGACAACGAAACCCTCACGTGTTATAATATTCCTGTTGTAATTTAATACGGCGACATAGCCAAGTGGTAAGGCACGAGTCTGCAAAACTCTGATGCGGCGGTTCAAATCCGCCTGTCGCCTCCAAGTAAAAACTCCCTGCTGTTTTGACAGCAGGGAGTTTTGTGCTGTTTTGCGCAGAAAAGCCGCCCTTAGCGGCTTAATACTATTATCTAATAAAACGCTTGACATAATACATACAATTCTTTATAATAATAATGAAAAACGAAGATTGCTCGTTTTATTGGTGCTCACCACCATAAAGTGCAGACTTAGTTATCGGTGCTCACCACCGCAAAGTGCAGACTTAGTTATCGGTGCTCACCACCGCAAAGTGCAGACTACAAGCAATCACGGGGGGGCTGTCGCAAATCGAAAGATTTTCGGCAGCCTTTGGTCTTGAATGAATTATTGAATGTTAAGCTTGCAACAATACGCAGCAAACCTGAGGGTGGAG
>OMZU01000024.1 GCA_900315605.1 uncultured Eubacteriales bacterium
TATAATGTTATAGATTGTCCGCTGTTAGGCGGATATTATTCTTAATTGGAATTATGTGTGATAGGTAAATAAAAATTATCAATTTTTAGAGGTTACCTTAATAACATTTTCTAATAAAAGCCGATCGAGAAACTGTTTCTCAGATCGGCTTTTTTATTATCAAGAGCAAACTGCTATGATTGTTATTCGGTGAAGCACTTAGCCCGTTTGCACATAAACAATATAAATAAATTTGACATTTTATGTAATATGACGAAAACGGATTTTTGAACCGGTGGATCAATACAAAATTCTGTCATAAAACCACAATAATAACTTTGATTTTTAATGAATATGCCTAGTAGAGTTGTTTTTTGTACAAAACTATTGACTTTGTTTTGTGCAGAGTGTATAATGCACTTGTAAGCTTACGAAAGACAAACACAACAATCAAACAAACAACAAAAACAAAACAAGACAAAACAAAACCTAAAAAAGATAATCAAAACAAACAACAATGAAAAAGACACTTTCAATTATCGCAGCATTATGCGTCATCATCAGCGCATTCAGCATGTTCTCAGTCACCGCAAGCGCGGCTACAGACAAGGTAAGCCTTTATTCTTCTGAGGTTTGCAACCGCATGAACGGCATGATCGGAACAACAGTTTATGTTCAGACAAAGGACGACGCTTCAAACCAGAGCGTAACACTTCACTACAACCAGGGTGCCGGCAGAGGCTGGACCGACCAGGGCGCAGAGTATGTTACAACACTTGAAGACGGTTCAAAGATTTGGAAAACCTTCCTCAGAAGCTACGACCTTGAGTACGTTATCAAGTACGAAGGCGACGGCGAAGTAACATGGGACAACAACGACGGCAAGAACTACAAGGAAAAGATCCTCGGCACAGCTCCTATCGCTGTTAACAGAAGCCAGTTCGCTTATCTTTCACGCTTTACAGTAAACGCAACTGTTCAGAACCTCGGCTTTGCCAAGGACATCAAGGTTAGATACACAACAGACAGCTGGAACACAGTTAAGGAAGCAGAGATGGCTTATGACAAGACAAACGCTGACGGCACAGAGCAGTGGAAGGCAATCATCTCTGAAGATGTTGCAAGCACACCGGGCTTCCAGTTCTGCGTATCTTACACAGTAAACGGTCAGACATTCTGGGCTAACAACTTTGGCTCAAACTATGACGCTAACTTCAGAATTTACCCATAAATCGAGTGATTGATTGTTTTTATATTAAAACAACGCCGTGCTTAATTGCGCGGCGTTGTTTTGTTATAACATATACTAGCCAAGCTTTTTCTTAATTAGCCCTGCAAGATATTTTATAAGACCGTAGCCTGCAATTCCGTTTTGGGCGTAGCCGCCGCGCTTTAGGATTTGATTTACGGCTGCCTCTGTGCCGTCGCCGAAAGCGTTGTTTTCGTCAACGCCTTGCGTGATGACGCCCAGCTTTTTGGCTATCAAAATCAGCTCCTTTAACGCGAAAACGCCGTAGGTCTCGTCGCCCTTTTCAAATCCCTTTTCGTCCAAAACCTTTGCGCCTGTCCAGTTGTTGTAGCCTCCGTTTTTGATTATCGAGGGGTAATCCTTGTAGCACATATCCTTGTCGACCGTGCCGACTCCGGAAATACTGTTGCTTTCAAGATAATTCGTTTCGCCGCCGTACTGCCACATTCCCAGCCTGCTGCCGTCGTATTGACACACAGAGTTCCACTGGGCGCACCAAATGTCGTAGCTGTTCTGCAAGCTCTTGTTGTTGAGCTGATTGTCAAGCCAGCTCAGACTTGCGTAGAGCATCGGATAGTACCCGGCTTTTTTGATCGTGCTCAAAAACGTTTCGCATATTTTGACAAGCTCATTGTTCGTCGGCATTCCGTTTCTGCGCTTGTATCCGTCGGCGTCCTCCATATCAAGGGCGATTGGCATAGTCGGCTTTTTGCCCCTTAATAACCTGATAACGTGCTGCGCTTCGCTTTTGGCTTCGTTAGTGTCTAACGCATAGGAATAAATATACGCGCCCCAGGGCAGCCCTGCTGCCTCAGCCTTTTTTACGTTGGACTCAAAGCGGCTGTCATCCTGACTGGTATCGTCGTTGCCGTAACCGCAGCGAAGCATAACAAAATCATAGCCTGCCGCCTTGATTTTGTTCATGTCCACGCTTCCGTTAGCTGATGAAAGATCCACGCCCTTTTTGTTTTTCAGATCCATCTCATTCTCCTTTCAGCTCGGGCAGACCCGCAACTGAGGTCAGCATCGACAAAACGCCTGCCAGCGCACCGGCAGAAAGCACAACCATCCAGTTGACCTCTCCCATAAGCTTTGCTGCGCCGACAGAGGCGATCGCAGCCTGTGCGGTCGTTTTCAATGCACGGATCCCCGCTGCTCTTACCCAAGCTTTAAGCTTTTCGGTGTTCATAATTTTGACTTCCTTTCATTGTCATTTTATGCGGAACAATAAAAAATGTTCCCATATATGTCGAAAAACCCGAAAAACTTGTATGTTTTTATGCAAGTTAAGCAAAAGCAAATTCAGCAAAAATCCCTTGCTTAGATAAAAGCAAAGAGCTGCCGCAAAACAAGCGGCAGCTCCGGTTTTTATGATTTGTTAAGGAAGCACGGATCAATCCCAGTTGATCGCATTATGATCAATGGTTTCCTCGTTGGCAAATTCCTTTCGAGCCTCATTTATCGCTGCAATATCGTCAGCGGTTGCAATATCATCAGCGATAAAGCGTTTTGCGATTTCATACAACAAAATCTGCTCTTGTTCCGGCAGAAAGTCTATAATTTCTGTGAGTTGTTTCTTAACAGGTGACATTTGTTTACACTCCTTTGTATACCTCGCCTCTGGGCGCGATTTTTTCAACAAGTACAGTATTATCATCAGGGTAAGAGAAGATGATCCTCCAATCTCCTACGCGCAGCCTGTAGCTCCCGTCTAAGCCTTTCAGTGGTTTTATATCGCCGTTAGGAATAGCTTCAATCGCAAATCTGATTCTATGCTTTGTTGGTTTGTCCATTCCGTTAATAGCTTTTACGGAACGTTTGGAATATTGAATATTCATGTTTTCTCCATGTATTACAATTACTTTTTCTTTATTATAATATATTTTGCTTCTCAATTCAAGAGTACAGAAATATAAAGTTTGGGCTTTATTTTGTTGCTGATATATAGTATAATAGTGCTGACGGCAAATGCAGCATTTCCGGCTGTAAAATGAAACATTATTCTAAGGAGATTTTTATATGATAGGAATAATATGCGCTATGCAGATCGAGGCGGACGGGATCTTGGCTCTCTGCGAGAACATAAAAACAGAAAAAATCAATAATATGAATTACAATATCGCCGAGCTTTGCGGCAAGGATGTGGTTGTTGTTGTGTGCGGAGTAGGCAAGGTCAACGCTGCCGTTTGTGCCGCAACCTTGATTAACCGTTTTTCGCCCGACCTTGTGATAAACAGCGGCGTTGCCGGAGCCTTGTCCCCGATTGTCAGCGTGGGCGATATTGTTGTTGCAACAAAAACCGTTGAGCACGATATGAATTGCACCGCCCTGGGCGACAAGCAGGGAGAGGTGACCTTCCCCGACGGCAACGTTATGTTCTTTGAGTGCGACAAGCCGGCTTCAAACCGGTTTGCGTCGATCTGCAAGGAGCTTCCCGAAACCCGCGTTGCTCAGGGAATAATTGCCAGCGGCGACATCTTTGTTTCGGAGCGCAAGTCAAGAATGCTTATCAACGACCGCTTCGGCGCGATCGCCTGTGAAATGGAGGGCGCAGCAATCGGACACACATGCTACTGCTGCGGAGTGCCCTACTGTGTTATCCGCGCGATCTCCGATGACCTGAATGAAAACAAGGGAATGGATTTTATCAAATTCTGTGCTCTCGCAGCGAAAAAAACCGTTGAAGCAGTTCGTGAATTTATTGCAGCAACAGATTGATTTTTGATTTATAAAAACGATTTATAAAAACACTCAAGGCGATACCGTTAAGCTTGGTATTTCCTTGAGTGTTTGTCATTTTACAATGTTTTTTAGCGAACTATTTCTTTTTCGTCAGCTTTCCGATGCTGTAAATCGTAAGAGCTATCGAGAATACGATTCCGCCGACAGCAAGCAACGGCATTCCGTTGGTGGTTTTCGGCTGGATATCAACGCTTGCGAGGATACACGAGCCTATGAACAAAACACAGGCAACGATAACCATGACAACGTATTTTATATATATTCCTATCCGCTCAAGCGGCTCGTCGATTCCGGCAAGCTCGATGTTGATTTTTGCCTTGCCCTTGGCAAGCGCGCCCAGAGTTTCTGCGATAAAGCCCGGGATCTTTGCGGTTTTTTTGCCTGCCGAAACAAGCTCCTTGCCTGCGTCCAAAAGTGTTTTCTTTAGATCAAAGCCTTTTTTGCTGCGCTCGATCATTGCGTTTGAAAGCAGAGTGAACAGATCGAGCTCGGGACAAAGCTGCTCGATAACGCCCTCGATCGTGATAAGCGATCTGCCGAGCATTGTATATTGACCCGGAAGCGTTATATGGTGCTTTGAGGTCAATTCTGTTATTTCGTCAAACAGCACGCCCATATCTATGTCGTCTATGCCCGACGCGCCGTCATATCCGCTCAGAAAAGTTGTCACATCTTCGGTCAGTGCGTCGCGGTTGGTCTTTGTTGACGCCGCTCCCATGGAGAAAATGCTTTTTACCATTCCCTCGCTGTCGCCTGCCAGCAGAGAAACTATCAGTCCCTGAATAGTGTCGATATCCTTGTCGCTGATATGACCTATCATTCCGAAATCGATCCAGCAGGGTTTTCCGTTGGTAAACATTATATTGCCCTGATGCGGATCGGCGTGGAACGTGCCGATATCCAAAACCTGATGAACGTAGTTTTCGGCGATCACCTTGCCGACCTCAAGCGGATCGTAGCCGTCGCTGATAAGGCGATCCTTTTTGGCGATCGAGTAGCCGTCAACAAAGGTCATGGTAAAAATACGCTCGGTCGTCAGCTCGTCGATAACGGTTGGACAGGTGATCTTTTCTTCATCATCAATACAGTTTTCCTTGAAGAACTTGGTGTTGTTCGCCTCAACGCGGAAGTCGAGCTCTTCGTCCGTTACCTTTTCGAGCTCCTCGATAACCGAAACAAGGTCGATTCCTTCGCCGTCCTCGTTATCGGAAACGCTGTTGACCAAGCCGGCGAGCTTTTTGAGAAGCACATAGTCCTTGCGCATCATGTCGGCGATCAGCGGACGCTGAACCTTGGTAACGACCTTGGTGCCGTCCTTGAGCACAGCGTAGTGAACCTGTCCGATAGAAGCCGAACCGAGCGGCTTGTCGCGGAACTCGCTGTATATTTCATCTATCTTCTTGCCGGTTTCCTCTTCGATAACGGCGCGCGCAACCTCCGGGTCAAGCGGCTTTACGCTTTGTCTGAGCTTTTCAAGCTCCTTGCAATAGCTTTCGGGAAGCAAGTCAACACGGCTCGACATGATCTGTCCGATTTTTACATATGTGGGACCCAAATCCTCAAGCGTGGTGCGCAATTCCTCGGGGGTGAAGCCGTTTGCATAGAAATTGTGAGCAGAAAAAATGCTTATCATTTCCGCTGCGCGGGTTTTCTCACGTTTTTTGTAATCGTTGATTTCCTTTTTGAGAAGGCTCCTAAGATTCTTTCCCATTGCCTCGGGATTTTCTGAGGTGGTTTCCTGATTATTCGCCTCATTTAGCTCGCGCTTCAGCTTTTCTTTGTCAACAACAACCTTTTCGGGCTGCTTTTTGTTGTCAGAGCTGTTTCCCGGCTTTTTGCCGCCCTGATTATTCTTTTTGTTGTTACTGTTCTGGTTGTTATTTTTTTTGTTATTACTGTTATTTTTGTTTTGGTTGTTGTTTTTCTTCTGATTATTTGACTTCTGATTATTGGAATTTTGATTCTTATTGTTGTTGGGTTTATTGCTTTGATTACCCGAAGCTTGTTTCTGAGTATTCAAATCGTTGTCACGGCTTTCGGGTTTTTGATTATCGCTGTTATTGCTTGCGGCTTTCTTCTGATTATCAGCAGCTTGATTGTTGTCGGTGCTGTTGCCTTGATTTTCAGCGGTTTTATTGTTGTCGGTGCTGTTGCCTTGGGTTTCAGCAGCCTGATTGTTTTCAGTACCTTTGCTTTGATTTTCAACAGTCTGATTGTTGTTTGAATTGGTATCGGGATTTATATTTTGATTATTGCTATCATTCGCCATCTTCATTTCCTCCTTTTTCTTTTCTCAGCGGCCATGTCCAAATCAAACGCAGACCGCTTACTATTGCAGAAAAGAATATTGCACAGCCGATCACCTTCATCAGCATATCGGGAGTTCTCCACCACGGATTTGCAAAAACAAAGATTCCCGTCAGCATCAAGAGTCCGGAAAGTATAGCCAGCACCCACCAGCCCTTGCGCTGAGAACGGCGGGCATATGTAAAGGCGTGGAGCATTGTTCTTCCGCCGTCGAGTATCAGCAAAAAGCCGAAAAGTCCGGCGAGAACGCGCATTATGTCGCCTCTGAACACCAGAACGCAGATCCCGACAAGCCCTAAGATCAATCCCCCGGCAAATTTTATATAATCCATGAGTGCTTTGTTGCTTGAAAAATAATTGAGCAGCATGATGATTGAGATAACTACCAACGCATAGCCAAACACAAGCGTCAGTGATGCAATGTACTGATTCGGGCAAATAATAATTATCGCCCCGAGAAAAATCAGCAGAATTGACGACATTATGGAATTCCGCTTTAATTTGTCCAATGATTCAAATAGCATAAATACCTCCTGCTTTGTTTTTTTAAATTTTAAAACTGCTGAACGCCCGGTCGATGGTTGGATCATTGAGCGTTTCTTTAAATATTTTAGCACAAAAAAGCCAAGTTGTCACTAATAAATGTAAAATATTTTACGTTTTTCTTGTTTATTTTTATGATATATGATAGAATTGTTTATGATGATTTTTCTTTGCATCACAAAAGGAGGAAAAGAATATTTATGAGTATTTTTTTGATTTTTGCCTTTCTGTTTTTTATAGGCTCGGTTTTCGGTTGGGTGCTTGAGCTGCTTTTCAGGCGGTTTATTTCAAAAAATAATCCCGAGCGAAAATGGATAAATCCCGGATTTTGTGTTGGTCCCTATCTTCCGCTTTACGGAACCGGACTGTGCTTTTTGTACCTTATCGCTTCTCTCAGAAAGTTCATTGATCTGGGCAGCGAGCTTGCGGATATAATCGTGCTTTTGCTGACAATGGCAGTCACCATGACGATAATCGAATACATCGCCGGCTTGATCTCGCTGAAAGGCTTTCATGTCAGGCTTTGGGATTATTCCGACGAATGGGGCAATATTCAGGGAATAATCTGTCCGAAATTCTCGCTGATTTGGGGCGTTTTGGGCGTTGCCTACTATTTGCTTGTACATCCGAATATATTGGACGCGCTCGACTGGCTTTCGGAAAACCTCGCGTTTTCGTTCTTTGTCGGCATGTTCTACGGCGTTTTTATCATCGACCTTGTATATTCAACAAGCCTTATCGCAAAGCTCAAAAAGCTGTCGGACGAGTACAACGTGGTTGTGCGTTACGAGGAGCTGAAAGCACGGATCCGAGCCTCTCACGAAGAGCGCAGGGCAAAATATCGCTTCTTCCAGCCGCTGCGTTCCGACCGTAACCTTTCGGAATATGTAAAAGCAATGAAAGCGTCACGCGAAGAAAGAAAGGAAAAATTCAAAGCAAGGTTCAAAAAATAACCGAATAAAACCGAATTTTTAAAGGGCTTGTTTGTCGAACGTCAAACAAGCCCTAATATTATACATTTTAAAAATTCAAAAATTTTATAATAAATTAAAATTCCCTTGTTTTTTGTCAGAGTTTTGTAACAGTGGGTCTGATATACTATAGTCACAGTCAAGGCAGCGAGACGCTGCACTCAACTCTCGCCTTTTAAAACCAAACAAATTATGGTAAGCTACATCAACGGCGAGTTCAAAACGGTGCATATCTTTGAGGAAGATAAAAGCGAGACGCTGCACAAAAAGAAAACGGCTGAAAAACAAATTAACAAAAACAAAACAAAAGGAGAAATTAATCATGAAAAAGAACAGACTCACAACAAGGGTAATCGCAACAGCAATGGCAGCAGTATGTGCAATCTCGGCAGGAGCCGCGATCTCGGCGGTAAGCGTTTCGGCGGCAGAGATATCAAGCACCGAAGCGATCGCAGCTTCGAGCTCAAAGGCTTGTGTGGTATCAGCCTACGGCAAGACCCCATACGGCTACGACTGGGATTACAAGGCAGACAGCACTGCGGCAAAAATCACCTGCACTTATGATTTCAAGACAAGCAAATACACCTTCCGCGCAACAGGAAGCTACGCCGGAACGACTAACGCGGTTTTGAAATACGCGACCGCCGACGGCAAGTGGCACAATATTCCGATCCGCTTTACAACCGACAAGAAGCTGAATGTTACAGGCAAGCAGACGGGCAAGGAATATATTACTAAAACAAGACGCGGCTAAGCATTTCCGCAAATATTACTCCACTCTTTCATCAAAAAACCACGTTTCACTCTCTTTATAACCACAACAAAGGCAGGCTCGCTGATCGAGTCTGCCTTTGCTTTAGTTTTGTTTAGTTATAAGCTTTTCGAGTGGTTTTCTGTACTGACTTAATAGCCGGACCAGCCTGAGCCGTCATAGACCATGTTCGGTCCGGGAATGCTCAAATCGTCGGTCTGCTCGTTGCCGTCGTTAAATATAACCATGGTTGCGCCGTCCGGGATCTTAGCCCTGAACACTCCGTTGCCGACGCTCTCCATATTATTTCCCGGCCATGTCATAATGTTTTTGTTTTCTTCTGACCAGAAATATGCCTTAACCGGGTTAAAGTTTCTTGTGTTTTTAAAGTATACATAGCTGCCTGTGAGAACAGGGTCTGTAACTGTCTGACCCTCGCTGTAATTTATCCAAGAGCCGTTTTTGTAGAGCTTTCCAAAGCCTGCAAGCTTTATGTCGTTTGTCTTTCCAACGCCGTTGTTGCTGAAAATAACATACTCTGCGTCCTGCGGAAGCTCGATCTTGTAGATGCCGTTGCCTAAGCTTGTCATTGCCTTGCCCGGCCATGAGGTCATGGTTTCGTTGGCGTTGCTCCAATAATAAGCGGTAACTCCCGGCCAATTGTTGGTGTTTTGATAATAAATCGCTGTGCCTTCATTCTCGGCAGGCTTTGCCGTTGTGGGCTGAACCGGGGGATTTGTCGGCTGAACAGGGGGATTTGTTGGCTGCTGCGGATTTGAACCGTTTACGCGTTCGCCAACGTGCGAGGTCTTGGATTTGAGCGAAACGAGATAATACTGGATCGCTGTTGCGTCTCTGATCGATACGACGCCGTCCATATCGCTGTCCGCCGCGATCTTCTGAGCATCGTTAAGGGTGAGAAACTTTGCGAGTGCGTACTGGATATGGGTAACGTCAAGGATATCAATGCAGTTGTCGGTGTTTGCGTCACCGATAAGGATTCCGTCCGGATTTTGCGGAGTTGTAACCTTTTGTGTTGTCGGTTCAACAGGCTTGGTTGTTGGAATGACTTCCTTATACTTGATCCAACTGCCGTTCTTGTACATATAGCCGCTGCCCGGGAAGGTAAGGTCGTCTGTTTTGCTCGCGCCGTTGTTGCTGAAGATACATCTGTCATATTCTTTTGGGAACGTTGCCTTGTAGATGTTGCCCTCGTCTCTTGTCATTTGAACGCCCGGCCACTCTTCGGAGCCTGAATCTGTTTTTGAGCTCCAAAAGTAGATATATGGCGGATTGTAGCCTGTGTTGGAGTTATCGTAGTAGATCGTTACGAATTTGTTCGGGTCAGGCGGAGTTGTTGTCGGCTCGGTGCCCGGTACATAAACGCCGGTGTAGGGTTCCCACTTGTTGCCGTAGCTGAAAACCATACTTTGGTTGTCGTATTCAAGACCGGGTTCCATGTCTGCCGGATATCTGTTTGGAGAGGATTCTCCGGCATTAAAGATCACTTTACCGCTCATAAGATCGCTGTCTTTTAAGGGGTCGATCTCTAATACATAGAGGTTATGTTCGCTGTCAAACTTTTTCATAGCCGCGCCGGGCCATTTTGCTTTTTCAATGGTTTGAGAACCGCTGTCGTTGTAAACGTATGCGTTTACATTGCTCCACTTGTATTGTGAATTGTCAAAGACGATCAGTACTTTTTTCTCGGGGTCGATCTTCTTGAAGCTGAAAGACTTGTTAAGAGTTTCCTCTGAATTTGTTGCGGTCATTGTAACATCAAATATTGTGTCTTTCTCAATGCCGTCGCCGATCTCAAAGGTCTGACCGTTGGTAACTCTGAACGGTGTGCCGCCGGCTACGCTTACTGTAGCGTAATCTGCTCCGCGAAGTGAAGCCTTGACTGTCTGACTGTCAACGAACGAATAGTTACCGTCGATGCTCATATGGATCGTGGACTGAGGTCCTTCGATAAGAATAGTTCCGTTCGCGCCTGTGTTAAAGGTTGCCTTGCCGTTCTGAACAACAGCGGTTGTGCCGTCATAGGCGTTGGTAACTGTTGTGCCGTTGCCCCACATTGAAGAAACGTTTACGGCAAGATTAGTATTCTTTGGCGCGCTGATTACTGCGATGATCTCGTCGCTCATTATGCCGTTGTCATAGCTGCGCGAGAATACGTAACCGGTCGAGGAGTTGTAGCCCGTGATCTGCTGATGCTTGCCTGCGCCGACCGCAACGTGCCTGCTTCTGAACTTGCCGACCTTTTGCCAGTGCTTTAGGATATTTTGATCCGCGCTCGTCCAGTTCATGTCGCTTCTCAGCGAGTGGCCGGAGCCGCCGTGACCGTCGAAGCCGAGACCGGATACTCTCGGACGGTTGGTTTCATCGCCGTAGAAAATCTGTACCGCGCCCGGAAGGAGCTGGAATGCAGAGCCCTGATAAATAAGGTCGTTTCTCGCGAGATCCGAGTCGTGAGAAGAAATGTAGGAAAGCGCGTTAAAGTTAGCCTGATTGTTGATCGTGCTTGCATAGTTCTGGTATACGCCGTTGATGCTGCCTACAGCCGGAACGCCTGAGCCTGAGAACGAGAAGTTGATCATCGAGTCAAAGCCACCCTGGGTGTAGTAGTCGCCGTAGCCAATCTTGTAATCCCAGTGCTCGCCGGTCATCCAGAAGTCGTCTGTCCAGTCTGCGCCCGGAGCAGAGGGGTTAGCCTGTCTCCACTGCTTGAGAGCAGAAACGCACTTTGTTTTGAGTGTTTTCCAAGAAGCGTACTCAACGTGCTTTGCGGTGTCGCAGCGGAAGCCGTCTACACCGTAGGTTGAAACCCAGTCTGCAAGCCAGCTTGAAATGAAGCCGGTAACTGTGTTTGATGAACCGTATTTCTGAACCTTAGAGTTATATGTGCCCTCGCTCTTCCACTTTGTCTGGAGGAAGGTCGGGATAGATACGTTTGACTTGGACTCTGTGCGGAAGTCGGGGAGACCTACCAGACACATTTCCGTATCGCTGCCGCTGCCCTCGGAATATCCGGGAAGTCCGCTGCGGATCCAGCCTGAGCCCCACCATCTGCCCCAGTCTGAGGCTGAAGAGCTGTAGTCGATATAGTTGTGGAAGCCGTCAACTCCGGTGAGCTTATACTTGTAAGCGTCGATCGCGCTTCTGTTGGTTATGGTACCGTAGTTGTAGGTCTCCATATCTACGATATTGTTGTAGCCCGCGTGGTTCATAACGATATCCATGATCACGCGGATGCCGTGCCGGTGAGCTGTGTCAACAAGGGTCTTGAACTCTGCCTTTGTACCAAAGTTTGCGTCTGTCTCGGTGTAGTCGAGAACATAGTAGCCGTGGTAGGAATAGTGAGCAAAGTGACCGTCGCCGGAATCAACGTAGCCGTGGATCTGCTCATATGGAGCTGAGATCCAGATCGCGTTTACTCCAAGGTCGTCAAAATAACCTTCGTTGATCTTTTTTGTAACGCCGGCAAAGTCGCCGCCGTGGAAGGTTCCCGGAGCTGTGTTCCAGCCTGAGAGAGCTCTTCCGCTTGCGTCTGTCGCTCTTCCGTAGGAATGGTCGTTGCTTGTGTTTCCGTTATAGAAACGGTCGGTCATAAGAAAATAAACCGATGCGTTATCCCATGAAAAATCATCAGGGTTTTGTAGTTTTGTTTTCTGATTATAGCCTGTGCTCTCGTCATCTGCCGAAGCTGCATTTGCCGGTGCGCAAATTGCGACTGAGAGCAGCATTGCTACGCTCAGAAGTGCAGAAATGAATTTTCTTGTCATTTCAAAACTTCCTTTCAAAAAATACTTCTAAATAGGGCTTCCCACAAGCCCATTATAATTATATCTGACCCGCGGAGATTTATCAAGATAGTTAAGGCGTTTTGTTCAACGTTAAAATCAACAAATTTGATATGATTTTTTTGTCTAAAAAATCCACTCGGTTTTTTTTGCTCCGAGCATATTCAAAATTTCGCTTAAATCAGCGCAAATTATCAGCACTACAAACATTTTATATATGGTAAAATTACCTATATATGGTAAAAATAACATCTTGGCTGATTTCTGATTTTGTAGTATAATATATTTATATATGCGCTGTTTTGCCAAGGCGATCCGGCGTTTTTAATTGGAGGGATAATATGAAACTTCACGGTGTAAAGGTACCGCACAAAAAGAACACCTCCCTGTGCGTTCCGGAACAACTTTCCGACCCCGGCACGGTGACGATACCGATGTCAATGCACATCGGCAAGCCCGCGTCGGTGACGGTGAAGCGCGGAGATCCGGTCAAGGTGGGAACGCTGATCGGAGAAGCGAACGGATTTATTTCGGCTCCGGTCCATTCTAGCGTTTCGGGTACGGTGCAGAAGATTGATGAGCTTGTTATGTCGGGCGGCATGAAGGTTCCGGCTGTTGTGATAGATTCCGACGGGCTTTTTGAGGCGGACGAAAGCATTGCAAAACCGGTTGTAAAGGATTTTGACAGCTTTGTTGACGCAGTAAAAAAGAGCGGTATCGTCGGCTTGGGCGGCGCAGGCTTTCCGACCTTTGTCAAGCTGGCAGTCAAGGATCTGAGCAAGATCGAGGCGGTCGTTATCAACGCCGCCGAGTGCGAGCCGTACATAACCTCTGACACACGAACGATACTTGACAGAGGAGAAGATTTGTTGCGCGGGATCGACGCGATAAGAAAGCATCTCGGCGTAAAACGCTTTATCATAGGGATAGAAAGCAACAAGCCCGAGGCTATTGAACAGCTCAAAAAGCTCTCGGCAGGAGCAAACGATATCGAAATCAAAATCCTTCCGCCGATATATCCCCAGGGCGGCGAAAAGGTGCTTGTATACAACACCATCGGCAAGATCATTCCAAAGGGCGGTCTGCCTCTTGACGTCGGCGCAATTGTCATCAACTGCACCACAATGGCGGAGATCGGGGCGTATCTTGAAACAGGTATGCCGCTTGTCAACAAATGCGTGACCGTTGACGGCTCGGCAGTGAGCGTTCCCAAAAACGTGATCGCACCTATAGGAACACCGCTTGAAAAGCTGTTTGATTTTTGCGGCGGTTTTAAAGAAGAACCGGCAAAGGTGCTCTACGGCGGTCCGATGATGGGGCTTGCCGTTCCGTCGCTCGATATGCCTGTGCTCAAAAATACAAACGCTGTTATCGCAATGGGCGAAGGGGAAGCTGCTCCTCCCAAAACAACCGCCTGCATCAACTGCGGAGCCTGCATCAATCACTGTCCTCTCAGGCTTGACCCGAGAGAGATCTCAAGAGCCTACAAGCTCGATTCGGCAAAGGACTTGAGCACGCTTCATGTTGATTTGTGCATGGAATGCGGCTGCTGCTCCTACATTTGTCCTGCAAACCGTCCGCTTGTTCAGACAAACAAGCTGGCAAAAACCAAGCTCCGCGCATATCTTGCGGCGCAAAATGCCGAAAAGGAGGGCGGAAAAAAATGAGAAACCTGATTTCATCTGTGTCGCCGCATTTTTACGGCGCACGAACGACCAAAAATATAATGCTCGACGTGATCCTCGCGCTTACTCCGGCGGCGATCGCCTCGGTGTTGATCTTCGGACTGAGAAGCCTGCTTGTGATCTTCACCTGCGTTGCGGTCTGCGTGGTGTCGGAATGGGCGTTTGAAAAGCTCTGCAACAAGGAGCAAACGATCTCCGACCTGTCGGCTGTCGTGACCGGAATGTTGCTTGCGTTCAACCTGCCGGTGACTATTCCGCTGTGGCAGGCTTCGCTGGGAAGCGTTATCGCGATAGTCGTGGTAAAGCTGCTTTTCGGCGGTATCGGACAAAACTTTGCAAACCCGGCGATCACCGCGCGAATCATTATGATGACCGCATTTTCGGGCACGATGACAAACTGGGTCGCGCCCACGGCTTTCAATATTCTTCCCGACGCGACGACCTCGGCAACTCCGCTTGCAATGATGGCAAAGGGCGAGGTCGATCAGCTTCCGACTTATCTTGACATGTTTCTCGGCAACAGAGGCGGCTGTCTGGGCGAGACCTGTGTGCTTGCGCTGCTTCTGGGCGGAGCATATCTGCTTGCGCGCAGGGTAATAAGCTGGCACACTCCTGCGGCATTTCTCGGCACTGTGCTTTTGATGTCGCTGATTTGCGGCAAGGATCCGCTTTATCAGCTTATGTCCGGCGGACTTATGCTCGGCGCGTTCTTTATGGCTACCGACTACTCAACAACGCCGAACACTCCGCTCGGAAAAATAATCTTCGGCGTTGGCTGCGGACTGATAACCGTGCTCATACGTTTTTGGGGCAACTTTCCGGAGGGCGTATCGTTCTCGATCCTGCTTATGAATATCCTCACGCCGTATATTTCTAAGCTCACACGCTCAAAGCCGCTGATCGGAGGTGCAGGAAAATGAACTCAACCGCAAAGGAAATCATAAAGCCGATCGTTGTGCTCACCTGCATTTGTCTGGTCGTGACCGCGCTTTTGGCATATATAAACATGATAACTCAGCCGATCATTCAGGCTGCCGAGGAAAAGGCGGCAACAGAAGCCAGAGCCGAGGTGCTTCCCGAGGCGAACGGCAGCTTTACCGAGATCGACGCTCAGCTGCTTCCGGAGGGCGTTACCGAGGGCTTTGAAGCCGACAACGGCTCCGGATATGTGTTCTCGCTCGTCACAAAGGGCTACGGCGGCGACGCAAAGCTCATTTGCGGGATCAACTCAAACGGCGAGATCAACGCCTGCAAGACCCTTTCGCACGGCGAAACAAGCGGAATCGGCTCGCGCGTGTTTGACAACAAGGAACCGTTCAAGGATAACTTCGTCGGCAAAACCGCCGATACCTATGAACAGGTTGACGGAATAACCGGCGCGACGATATCTTCAACCGCCTACAAAAAGGCTCTCGGCACCGCGTTTGACGCATATGAAGCAGTAAAGGAGGCAAAGTGATGAATCAACTCAATAACTTTTCAAAGGGTATTATCAAAGAAAACCCGGTGCTTGTGCTCGTTCTCGGCACCTGTCCCACTCTTGCCACCTCGACCAACGTCACCAGCGCGCTCGGCATGGGCGCGGCGGCAACGGTGGTTCTGCTCTGCTCAAATATCGTTATTTCCGCACTGCGCAAGGTGATCCCCGACAAGGTGAGGATCCCCTGCTATATCGTGCTTATCGCAGGCTTTGTAACAATGGTGCAAATGCTCGTAAAGGCGTTTGCTCCGGCTCTTGACCAGTCGCTGGGAATTTACCTTCCGCTGATCGTTGTAAACTGTATTATCCTCGGCAGAGCCGAGATGTTCGCAAACAAAAACAAGGTGCTTGACTCGGCGATCGACGCGCTGGGAATGGGCGCGGGCTTTACCCTTGCACTCGGACTAATGGCAACCATAAGAGAGGTTTTCGGCAGCGGAACATTTATGGGAATTGAGATCCCGGTGCTTGCCGACAATCACGTTTCGATTTTGACAATGGCTCCGGGCGGCTTCTTTGTTTTTGGACTTTTGATCGCGATAATCAACAAATTCTCGGTAAACAAGCCAAAGAAAACCGAGTTTGGCTGCGCAGGCTGTCCCTCTGCGGAAATCTGCAACAAGCGCGCCTGCGGCGAAAAGGAGGAAGCGTAAATGACAAAGCTGATTATAATTCTTCTCTCTGCCGTATTCATCAACAACTACGTGCTCTCGCGGTTTTTGGGAATCTGTCCGTTTTTGGGCGTTTCCAAAAAGCTGAACGCAGCAACCGGAATGAGCCTTGCGGTGATCTTTGTTATGATGCTGGCGACCGCCGCAACATGGCCGATACAGATGTATCTGCTCAACCCAAACAACCTCGGCTACCTGCAAACGATCGTTTTCATTTTGGTGATAGCCGCCTTGGTTCAGCTTGTTGAGATCGTACTGAAAAGATATATACCCTCGCTTCACAAATCCCTGGGAGTTTACCTTCCGCTAATTACCACAAACTGCGCCGTTCTCGGTGTTACTATTCTGAATATCGACGAGGGCTACACCTTTGTTGAAGCTATGGTCAACTCGCTCGGAAGCGGACTCGGCTTCTTCCTTGCGATGGTTATGTTTTCGGGCGTGCGCTCCAAGCTTGAGGGAGCGGACATTCCCAAGGCGTTTCAGGGACTTCCGATAACGCTTGTTGCGGCTTCGATCACCTCGCTGTCGTTTATGGGCTTTGGCGGCGTGATCGAAAACCTATTTGCATAAGGGAGGAACGGACTGTGAATGAAATTTTGACAGCGGTAATTCCCGTTGTAATAATAGGTGTGATCTGCGGCGCAATGCTTGTGATCGCCTCAAAGCTTATGGCGGTCAAGGAGGACGAGCGGCTCCCGAAAATCAGGGAGTGTCTGCCGGGCGCGAACTGCGGAGCCTGCGGCTTTGCCGGCTGCGACGGCTACGCCAAGGCGTTGTGCGAAAACGAAGGTACGGCGACAAATCTGTGCGTGCCGGGCGGCGACAACGTTTCAAGGCAGCTCAGCGAGCTTTTGGGTGTTGAGTTTGCCGACGTTGTTGAAAAAGTCGCGGTGATCCACTGCGCAGGAGACTGCGAGCACACCAAGGACAAGGTCGATTATATCGGCATGAACAGCTGCGCGGCTGCAAAGCTGGTTTTCGGTGGAAAGGGAAGCTGCGCCTACGGATGCCTGGGCTTGGGCGACTGCGCCAAGGCCTGCCCGGAGGGTGCGATCTGCCTCAAAAACGGAATCGCACATATTGATACGCGCCGCTGTATCGGCTGCGGAGTATGCACGCGCACCTGCCCAAATCATTTGATATCACTTGTTGACGACGTTGAAAGAGTTGTTGTGACATGCAGCAACAAGGACAAGGGCGCGGTAACGCGCAAGGTTTGTTCAAACGGCTGTATCGGCTGCAAAAAATGTGAAAAGGTCTGCCCGAACGGAGCGATAAAGGTTATTGATAACCTTGCGGTGATCGACTACTCAAAATGCTCCGACTGCGAAAGCTTTGGGATCTGCGCCGAAAACTGCACCACGGGCTGTATTATGCATTCCGACCTGACCGGCGCGCTGAAGCTGGCGGACAGCAATGGCTGATCACTCAACTGTATAATAATTAATTTTTTAAATTAAAAAAGGGGCTGTCGCACTGACAGCTCCTTTAAATTTAAATAGCATTTTGCAGGACGTTTACCAAAAAATTCTTTTTGTCCGAATTCTTTGGTGAATACGAAATTTTCCTTGTTGTGCCGCTGCCTTTATCAACAGTAGGCTCAAAAACAAATCCCATTTCTTCGTAATATTGTTTTCTTTCTTCCTGTGACATGCTGTCTATTTTATCTTTAAACGCCCGAAGAGCTTCTTTGGTATCAATCATCCAAATCATCCTTTCTTATTAATTGTATGAGTTTTATGGATTCATTTAACCAATAAACTTGACCGTCTAATACACTAAAAATTATCGGTTTGATACATTATTATCGAGAGTGCAGCCAAGGGCGCGGTCTCGGCACGGAGGATCCTTTTGCCCAGAGTTGCAGCTTGCGCGCCGTTTTCAACAGCCAAACCGACCTCTTCCGGCGAGAAGCCGCCCTCGCTTCCAATAAAGATCCCTATTGATTTCGGCTTGTCAGTCAACAGCTTTTTGACCGATTCTCCGCCGAGCTCATAAAAGAAAATTGTTTTTTCGTTTTGGCAGGAGAGCTCAACGGCTTTTTTAAAGCTTACGCAGCTGCCGACCTCCGGGATGATCCCACGTCGGCTTTGCATAGCAGCCTGGAGCGCGATTTTCTGCCAGCGTTCCTGCTTTTTGCGGAGCGTTTTTTCGTCGGGGCGCGAAACGCATCTTTCGGAAATCATCGGCACTATTCGGCTCACTCCCAGCTCAACGCATTTTTGGATTATGTAATCCATCTTGTCTCCCTTTGGGAGTGCCTGATAAAGCGTAACGGCAACGTCTGGCTCGTTTTGGCAAGGCTGCTTTGAAACCACCTTGACCTCCGCGCGATCACCGTCCGCTGATATCAGCTCACATTCATATTGCAGCTTGCCGGGGGTGACAAGCGTAAGATTTTCTCCGCGTCTCAATCTCAGCACCTTTATGTGCTTTGCGTTTTCGCCCGATATTGTGAAAATTTCGCCTAAAATTTCATTTTCTGTAAAAAACCAAGCCATAGCCGAGCCTCCGTTTTCAGAAATTTTTCAGAATAATTTGATAAATATATTTTACCAAAAACCGAAAACAATTGCAATAATCAAACTCCGGTGGTACAATAAATGAAAAAGGAAGTGCATAAAATGATCACACTAACAGACATAGATGTTATAAATCTTTTGCGCAAAAACGGGCTTGACGCAGACGAATTACAAACGAACGTTGTTGAGCTGTTGGCAAAGAACGGGCTCAAAATAGCCACCGCCGAAAGCTGTACAGGCGGTCTGATAAGCGAGAGGATAACCTCTGTCAGCGGTGCAAGTGCGGTGTTTGACTGCGGGATCTGTTCATACGCAAACTCGATCAAAGAAAAGCTGCTCGGCGTCAGCGGCGAAACGCTTGAGGTGCTCGGAGCGGTGTCCGCAGAAACAGCCATTCAAATGGCGGAAGGTATTCGCAAGGTCTCGGGTGCAGATATAGGCTTGAGTACCACCGGGATCGCGGGACCGACCGGCGGAACGGAGCTAAAGCCTGTGGGCACGGTGTTCGTGGGTATTTGTACCGAAAAGCGCACATATGCGATCCACCTGAAGCTGGGCGGAGTAAATATTGTAAATTCGCGCAGCTACATCAGGAGAGTTGCCTCGGACGCAGTGCTGTTCACAGCAATAAACGAAATCCATTTTTTGAAGCAGCCAAGTGAATAAAACAACCGCAGAGCGTGTTTTACCGTTACGGAAAAGCCGGCTCTGCGGTTTTTGTATTTATACTTTGTTTATTTTGATTTGAGAAAGCAAGGCTCCCACCTTTTCGTGGAACACAATATCCGCCTCGCTGTCAAACGGCGTTTCGTCGCGGTTTATCAAAACGACCTTGTCGCCGCGAAAATACCTTACAAACCCGGCGGCAGGGTACACAGTCAGGCTTGTTCCGGCGATTATCAGCAGATCTGCGTTTTGGATAGCAGCGACCGCGCCGCCGATAACCTTATCGTTAAGGCTCTCCTCATACAGCACCACGTCGGGCTTGATTATTCCGCCGCATTCGCAGTGCGGCACACCCTCGCTTTTCTTGATAAACTCCGCGCTGTAGCTCTTGCCGCACGACATGCAGTAGTTTCTCAGCACGCTGCCGTGCAGCTCAAAAACCTTTTTGCTGCCTGCCGCCTGATGAAGTCCGTCGATGTTTTGCGTAACGACCGCGCTGAGCTTTCCGGCTTCTTCAAGCTGAGCAAGCCAAAGGTGAGCAGGGTTGGGCTTTTTGTCCGTGAGCAGCATTTTGTCACGGTAAAAGCGATAAAACTCCTCGGTGTTTTTCATAAAAAATGTGTGGCTCAAAATCTGCTCCGGCGGCCAGTCATATTTTTGATTGTATAGCCCGTCAACGCTGCGAAAATCGGGAATACCGCTTTCGGTGCTGACCCCGGCTCCGCCAAAGAAAACTATGCGGCTGTTCCGGTCAACCAGCTTTTGCAATTCTTCTGTATTGTTCACAAAATCACTCCTTTACTTTAGAAACAATGAAAAATCTTATCTGTACTGAATACTTGAATTTGAAACAATGATTTGTCGCTTTTTATCATTGTTATACCACATTTTTCTGCCGTGATAATGAATAAACGGCACTAAATCATCCGGAACTTCCATTTTTGAGCCTAAGATGATTTCGTCAATATAGGTTTGATAATTGCTGTGAATAAACAGCTTTGGAACCGCGCCAGGAATTGTCTTTACGTCCTCTAAATCCGAACTGGTTTTGGCGATAATAACTCTCGCTTCGTTTTCGTGTTTATATGATTCATGCTTGAATAAATACATTATACGCGAGTTGATATATTCCAGCAAATCCTCAATTTCTTCTTTAAACTCTTTTTTCATTCCATCAATTCCATCATATTTATATTTTTTTAAATCAGTATCACAGAATGTTACAATTTCCTTATAGGCATTTATATAATCATCAAGAAGCTCGTCTATTTCGCTATTATTAACGCATTTGCCTTCGTCATTAAGATAATTGATTCTAATCAGCTCTGCGTTATCAAAGGTGCTTTCGTTTAATAGCACGCATACGCCTTTTGCGTCATCTCCATACTGAACCCACATAGGAAGAAATTCATTGAAGTTTTCCTTATCACTGATAAAAAAGGATTTAAGGAAAACATAGTTTTCGGTAAATTTTTCGCGTTGAAAACTTTCGCTGTCAGTTTGAATAGGCCTTGGAACAGATTCTGTCAAAATGTTATTAAGAAGCTTTCCTTCTTCCGGGTCGTTCATATGATTGGCATGGAAGATAGGTAACCTATATTTAACCTCATCATTTTCGTCTTCAAGTAAAAATCTCAAATTTTCTGTGCGAGTATAATAAAGAACATTGTATTTAGAGACATCCCAAATTCTGGATTTTTGTATTATTAAATCTGCACATCCCATCATAATTAAAAGATTTGAATATATGTCAGCCATTACATTTTGATTATTAATCAAAAATAAATTATTATTTACAAAATCTACAATAGGCTCAAACTCTTTCAAGCCGAAAAAATAATGATTAACGTATTTATCCAGATTTTTTATTGCTTCATGTTTGATACTATCGTCGTGGCTATTTATTCTTAGGTATTGGGCTGATATCCAAATTAAATAATGATAATATGAGTTTTTGTGCCACTTAATTAATCTGTTTTTTGGATTATTAATCACGGATAGCATTATATTATAAGCAGTTAAATAATCCTCTGTTTCAGCGATTATTGCAGATTTTTCCAATAGGATAGAGCTGAGATTTACCGTTGTATCTTTTGGATTGGCTTCTTTGGCTGTTTTCGCTCTTTCAATAAAATCTTTTGCAATTTCCAGATAATCATTTCGCTGGGTTGAGTTTTCCTTTCTTGACTCGGTTTTATAGAATTGTGCGTAACAGTATAGATAATATTCATCTAAAGCAAAAGGATCCAATGTGTCTGTTTTACATAATACATCGTCCTTTTTCCCTGAAAGAAGAGCAAATTGCAAAAGGGAACGCGCCATATAATCTGATAATCCGGTAACTTGTTTTTTCAAAACATTTCCAATATATGAGGAATTGATTTTTTTTAAAAAATAATATACGTTTTCATATTTTAAATTGCCATTTTCAGCACGAATTATGTATTTATTCATTATAAATACAATTTTACCAAACATAGCACGTGCAGAATCTGTTGACGGAACTTCTTCGGCTTTTTTGTCGTTATCAATTTCAAAGTAGGATTTTATAATTTCAACTAAACCATTATAGTCGCTTTCATTGATAAAAATATTAATTAGATAGTTTTTATCTTCCTCATGCAAAGCTTTTACGTTATTTGTAAAAGTGTATTTAGATAATTGATTTGCCTTTGTGTTTTTTTGAAATTGAACTTGGTAAATTATATATAATATACATGTTAATCGCTTAAAACAATTTTCTTTGTAAAGTATCGAGATGTTCACAATTATAAGATCAAAAAATCTATCAAAACACAGTGAAGCTTCTTGCTTATCAATTCTAAGTAGAAATAAAAAATCATCAATACATTTATCTAATTCATCAATTTTTAATTTGTGTGGAAGTTCCGCAAAAAGAAAACCTCTGAGCTCTGAAACAGTATTACAATAATCATCTGAATCTTTTTTTGTACTTGATATTGTTTTTTTTGCGTCAATATATTCAACGAGCAATTTCGCTCCGATTTTTAAATCAAGATTTGTTTCATCAAACCAAAGTAATTCCTCAAGCTTTTTTATAATATGTTCATCTTCAATAATAAGATATTCGTTTTTCATATCCATTTTCCTTTCACTTTTACATTCGCTTTCGACTATATTACAACTTCATTATACATCATGTCTTTTGGTATGTAAATAAGTATTCTTGCCAAAACAAAACGGCAAAACAAAAAGGCTTCCCATAGCGGAAAGCCTTGTAAAAATCGATAATGAAATGATCATCTTTTTGAGAACTGGGGAGCTCTGCGGGCTGCTTTGAGACCGTATTTCTTACGCTCTTTCATTCTCGGGTCACGTGTCAGGAAGCCTGCTTTTTTGAGCTTGCTGCGGAGAGCCTCTGAATCATACTGAAGCAGAGCTCTTGAGATTCCGTGACGGATCGCACCTGCCTGACCGGTTACGCCGCCGCCTGCAACACGGCAAACAACGTCGAACTTCTCGTCTGTTTCTGTAAGCGCGAGGGGCTGTCTTACGATCAGCTTGAGTGTGTCAAGACCAAAATAATCGTCGATGTCGCGGTCGTTGATTGTGATTTTGCCTGTGCCCTGATAAAGTCTTACTCTGGCAACAGAGCTTTTTCTTCTGCCTGTACCGTAAAAATAAGGTGTCTTATCGTACATAATCAATTGCCTCCTTCTTAATCTTCAAGCATCTGAGGCTTCTGAGCCTGATGATTGTGTTCTGCACCCTCAAAGAGTCTGAGTCTTAAAAGAGCTGCTCTGCCGAGTGTGTTCTTGGGAAGCATACCCTTTACGGCAAGCTCCATAGCCTTGGTTGGCTTGGTTGCCATAAGAGTATCGTAGCGTGTTTCTTTAAGATGACCGATATATCCGGTGTGACGCTGCCACTTCTTCTGAGTGAGCTTGTTGCCTGTGAGCACAGCGTCCTTGCAGTTGATGATAATAACATGGTCGCCGCAGTCTACGTTTGGCGTAAAGATTGGCTTATGCTTGCCTCTGAGGAGCACCGCTGCCTGAGCTGCAACACGACCGAGGGGCTTGCCCGCTGCGTCGATTACATACCAGCTGCGCTCAACTTCGCTTTTCTTAGCTAAATAAGTTGACATAAATTTTCCTCCTATACTTTTGATTCGTGCAGATATGATTATAGTACAGTTTTTGCCCATTGTCAACAGTTTTTTCAGATTTTTTAATTTACATTCGGAACTGCTCTCAAAATCTCTGAAATACTCTTATATACTCTCTGATTCTCACATGCGATTTTTACTTTTTTACTTTGAGAAGAAAGCACGCCGAAAGAAATCACGTCGGTTACCCGAAAAATCTTTCGCGATCCTTTTTATGAGCCGGCTTGCAGAAATGAATCGTATAGGTTGTCCGAGAAGTTGAAGAGATGTTCCGAATCCATGCTGAAATAAAGCGTTGTTTCAATTCTGTTTTTATGTATATTATTACCAAACATCAACTACAATGCATTTTCAAAAAGCTTCCACAAACAATTCACCCAAATTTCACAAGGGCAATATTTGGTTTTCATATACGAGGGGTATTATATACTCAACAAAGCAAAGGGAGGTGAAAACGATGACCGACAACAGACCGTCGATATTGGCATGTGTAACAAGTCAATTTGACTGCGACAGGATCATCAGCACGGCAAAACAGATTGCAGACGCTCAGGATTGTGAGCTTAGGGTGCTGACCGTTTTAAAGCCTATGACAGATTATCGCGAGATCAGCGATCAGATCGAATATCTATACCTCGTATCTAAAGAAAACGGCGCGGATATGACTGTACTTTTTAATCCCGACGCCGCTGCAGCAACAGCCGATTTTGTAAACAAAAGTAATGTGAACCGAATTGTTACCGGTATGCACGACGGCGGCAGCGAAAGCTTTCTTGTTATGTTCAACAGATATTCGCCCGATGTTGCGATCACAATGGTCGCCAAGGACGATAAGGTATATAGTATGGAAGTGTGCACTGTATCTGCACGATAATTAAAATATTTTTCTTATAAATAAGTTTATTACGCATTTTCGGGCAACCGTGCGTTGCTAATATATCGGGCTGAGTGTCCGAATAAAAATCTCCTTTCTTTTTTTCTTTTTAAATCTCTCCTACACCGGGAATACCGGTAAACAAAAAGAACCGACGAATATTACGCCGGTTCTTTTTGTTTGCACATATTTTGTAACATATTTTTTAAATGTGAGTTATATTTTCTGCAATTTTAATGTTTCGTTGACTTATAGCAAAACTGATGTTATAATATTGTGGATATTGTATTAAATAACGGAGGATACAGAATGAAAGGTATTGTTTTGGCGGGAGGAGCCGGAACGCGCTTATATCCCCTGACTATGGTAACGTCTAAACAGCTTTTGCCGGTTTATGACAAGCCAATGATTTATTACCCCTTGTCTACACTTATGCTTGCAGGAATCAAAGATATTTTGATTATCAGCACGCCGGACGACACACCCAGGTTTGAAAATCTTTTGGGAGACGGCTCTCAGTTTGGAATAAGCCTTTCGTACAAGGTTCAGCCCTCTCCCGACGGGCTTGCTCAGGCGTTTATCCTGGGCGAGGAATTTATCGGAGACGACGCCTGCGCAATGGTTTTGGGCGACAATATTTTCTTTGGGAACGGTCTTGACGCCATTTTGCAAAATGCTGTTAAGAATGCCGAGGAAAACAAACGTGCCACAGTTTTTGGATACTATGTTTCCGATCCCGAACGCTTCGGCGTTGTGGCGTTTGACGAAAACGGAACTGTCACAAGCATTGAAGAAAAGCCCAAGGAGCCAAAATCAAACTACGCTGTAACCGGCTTATACTTTTATCCCAAGGGCGTAAGCGCGAGAGCAAACAACGTAAAGCCCTCGGCACGCGGCGAGCTTGAGATCACCACACTCAACGAAATGTACCTCAACGACAATCTGCTTGACGTCCAGCCGCTTGGCAGAGGCTTTGCCTGGCTTGACACCGGAACTGTTGACAGTCTGCTTTCGGCTTCAAATTTTGTTGAAACGATCGAAACCCGTCAGGGAATGACGATCTCAACGCCTGAGGAAATAGCCTTTAAAAACGGCTGGATAGATAAAGAAATGCTACTGGCGTCCGCCGAGCGTTACGGAAAAAGCCCCTACGGCGCGCACCTCAAGGCTGTGGCGGAAGGAAAGGTAAGGTATTGATATGACTATAATCGTAACCGGAGGAGCCGGCTTTATCGGCTCAAATTTTGTTTTTCACATGCTTTCCGCTCACCCGGATTACCGGATCGTCTGCCTTGACAAGCTGACCTACGCCGGCAATCTCAGCACGCTTGCTCCCGTTATGGATAATCCTAATTTTCGCTTTGTAAAGCTGGATATCTGCGATCGTGAGGGTGTTTACTCGCTTTTTGAAGAAGAAAAGCCCGATATCGTCGTAAATTTTGCGGCGGAAAGTCATGTTGACCGTTCTATTGAGAACCCGGAAATCTTTTTGACAACAAATATTCTCGGCACACAGGTGCTTATGGACGCCTGCCGAAAATACGGAAATATCAGATATCATCAGGTGAGCACCGACGAGGTCTACGGCGACCTGCCGCTTGACCGCCCGGATCTGTTCTTTACCGAAGAAACTCCGATACACACAAGCAGCCCCTACAGCTCGTCAAAGGCAGGCGCAGACCTGCTTGTTTTGGCGTATCACCGCACCTATGGTCTGCCGGTGACTATTTCGCGCTGCTCAAACAACTACGGACCGTATCACTTTCCCGAGAAGCTTATTCCGCTTATGATCGCAAACGCGCTTGCGGACAAGCCGCTCCCGGTTTACGGCAAGGGCGAAAACGTTCGCGACTGGCTGTATGTTGAGGATCACTGCAAGGCGATCGACCTTATTATCCACAAGGGCAAAATCGGTGAGGTTTACAATGTCGGCGGTCACAACGAGATGGCTAATATCGACATTGTAAAGCTGATCTGTAAGGAGCTGGGCAAGCCCGAAAGCCTGATAACCTACGTCACCGACCGCAAGGGTCACGACCTGCGCTATGCGATCGATCCGACTAAGATCCACAACGAGCTGGGCTGGCTGCCGGAAACAAAATTTGAGGACGGCATCAAAAAGACGATACAGTGGTATCTCGACAACAAGGACTGGTGGGAAGAGATCATCAGCGGCGAGTACCAAAACTATTACGAGAAAATGTACGGTAACAGATGATGAAGGTTTTTGTAACGGGAGTTTGCGGTCAGCTTGGATATGACTGTATAAACGAGCTTAAAAAGCGTGGATATGAGGCTGTTGCCTCTGATATAAAAGATTGCGATTCACCGGATTATGTTCGGCTTGACATAACCGACGGACAGGCTGTTTCAAAAGCAGTCGAAGAAATAAAGCCGGATGTTATTATTCACTGTGCGGCATGGACTGCGGTTGACGCTGCGGAGGACGAAGAAAACCGCAAAACGGTTGACGCTATAAACCATATCGGAACAAAAAACCTCGCGCTTGCGGCAAAGGCTGTCGGAGCAAAGCTGATATACATAAGCACAGATTATGTGTTTGACGGTCAGGGCGAAGAGCCCTGGAAGCCTGATGACAAAAACTACGCGCCGCTAAATGTTTACGGTGCTTCAAAGCTTGCAGGAGAGCTTGCTGTCGCAGAAACGCTTGAAAAGTTTTTTATAGTGCGGATCGCATGGGTGTTTGGATTCAACGGCAAAAACTTTATAAAAACAATGATAAATGTTGGAAAAACCCACGATACCGTAAGGGTCGTAAGCGACCAAATCGGCACTCCGACCTATACGCTTGACCTTGCACGCCTCCTCGTAGATATGGCTGAGACCGACAAATACGGATATTATCACGCAACAAACGAAGGCGGATATATAAGCTGGTACGATTTTACAAAGGAAATTTATCGTCAGGCAGGAATGGACACAAAGGTTATCCCGGTGACCACAGCGGAATACGGCTTGTCAAAAGCAGCAAGACCTTATAATTCACGACTTGACAAAAGCAAGCTGAAGGAATCGGGCTTTGAACCTTTGCCGGACTGGAAGGACGCGCTTCATAGGTATTTGCTGGAAGCAAAATTGACAGAGCAAAAAGAAGGAGAATAGATCATGGGGCAGATTAAGGTAGATTACAATGTCGGCGGAATCGAGGGACTTTGCGTAATTGAACCGGCTGTTCACGGAGACAGCAGAGGATATTTTACCGAGACCTACAATGCCGCAGATATGAAAGAAGCAGGACTTGACATTTTGTTTGTGCAGGACAATCAGTCCGGATCGACAAAGGGTGTTCTGCGCGGACTGCATTTTCAAAAGCAGTATCCTCAGACCAAGCTCGTTCGCGTTATAAACGGCGAGGTCTATGATGTGGCTGTTGATTTAAGAACAGACTCTCCGACCTACGGAAAGTACTACGGAGTTCTTTTGAGCGACGAAAACAAAAAGCAATTTTTGATTCCCCGCGGCTTTGCTCACGGCTTTCTTGTGCTTTCGGACGTTGCGGAATTTTGCTACAAATGCGATGATTTCTACCATCCCAACGACGAGGGCGGAATCGCCTGGAACGACCCCGAAATCGGAATCGAATGGCCAAAGCTCAAGGGCGAATACAACAACTCCGCCTGTGCAGACGGCTACACAGTTGACGGCGCACCATTAAAGCTGTCGGACAAGGATCAAAAGCAACCGCTTATATCGGAGATCTCAAAATAACAAGCTGAAATAAACGCAAAAAATAAAGCCCATCGTTTTTCGGTGGGCTTTTTTCATTTGTTTTTCAATCCTCTTATACTAATCTCAGATAAAAAGTGGACAAAGATTTGCGAGGATATTTTTCGCAAGACGAGGCGAAGGACGCCGCAAGGCTGTCGCCTTGCAAGGACGCGCAAAGATTGTCTATTTTTTATCTGAGTTTAGTATTAACCGGGTTTTTTGTTTTCCGGGATTCTCTTTCGGCGGTAGATAAATATAAAATAAAAAGCAGAGAACAGAAACAGAATAATACTGATTACTTGTGAAGTTGACAGACCCAAGAAAAAACCGCGGTAGGCGTCGCCTCTGAGAAATTCATCGAGGAATCTTATCACAGAATACAAGCCGAGATACAAAGCAAAAAGACCGCCCTTTAGCTTACCCTTGTTAAGCAGATAATAGAGTAGGAAGAACAAGCCCAGATTCAGCGCGGCTTCCAAAAGCTGCACCGGAAAGCGTTCAACGTCATTCACGCTGGGATTAACAGTGTTTCCGTGAATCGTGATCCCACAGCCGTGACACTCGATACCGTAGCAGCAGCCGCCGAAGAAGCAGCCGATCCTTCCAAAGCAATGGAACAGAGGGACTGCCGGCGCGAGGATATCGGAATATTCCAAAAGGTCAAGCCTTTTGATTTTTCCGTAAATCAAGCCCGCGGCGATTCCGCCCAAAAGTCCGCCGTAGAACACAGAGCCGCCGAAAATATAAGAAAAAATCGCGATAAAATCTCCAATGCTCTTGATATACTTGCCCCAGTGGGTCACAACCTCCCAAAACGCGGTCATCTGGGTCACGCCGTAAAGAATGTGTCCGCCGATAAAAACGCCGATTGCCGAAATCAGCATAAATACAATGTAGTCGTTGTCGTCGTGACCGCGCTTTTTGGCTGTTCGGCACACAACAAAGCCGGATGTCAGCACGCCTATCAGCACAAACACCGCATAGGACGAAAGCTTCATTCCGAATATATCAAAATATGGAAGCATAATTCACCTCAGAAAAACAGCCCCCCTGAATTGTCGGGAGGCTGAATTTTGTTTTAAAGCTGTTATTAGTTGAGTGAGCTGCTGAGATCGTTGAGTGCGCTGCTGAGCTGATCAAGTGCGCTTGAATCGCTGGCAAGATTTGCAACTCCTACTGCTGCACAAGCTACACATGCTACACAAATAACTGAGATACCTGCAAATACTGTTGCAATGATACCTGTAACGAGACCGGCTGTGCCCATTCCCTGATTTGCATTGGAATCCTTACGAGCCTTAACGCCCATAACAATGGCAACGATACCGCCTACGAGAGCTACAAGCACGAGTATGATAGCTAAAACACCGTTGTTTCCGGCAAAGGTGTTGCCGAAGATTGAGATAACGATAGCTACGATACCGATAATCATTGCAATCATGCCTGTATTATTCTTCTGTTCCATGATTCTACCTCCAATTAAATATGTCCTGCTCATTATCGAGCAATACAATTTTAACATTTTATTAGGCAAAAGTCAATTGTATATTGTTTATTTATGCTATTTTGTAGGTTTGTATAATCAAATATTAATATGTTTGTGAAAATTGCACAACAAATTTATAAGTTTTGTTTTTTATTAGCCGATTTTGTCCTTTCCGCCCATGTAGGGTCTGAGAGCCTCGGGGATCCTCACGCTGCCGTCGGCGTTGAGATTGTTTTCAAGGAAAGCGATCAGCATTCTCGGAGGAGCAACAACTGTGTTGTTAAGAGTGTGAGCAAAATACTTTTTGCCGCCCTCGCCCGACACTCTGATTTTGAGTCGTCTTGCCTGTGCGTCTCCGAGGTTTGAGCACGATCCGACCTCAAAATATTTTTTCTGGCGCGGCGACCACGCTTCAACATCAAGCGAACGCACCTTTAAATCAGCCAAATCTCCCGAACAACATTCAAGCGTTCTTACCGGAATGTCCATTGAACGGAACAAATCTACTGTGTTTTGCCAGAGCTTGTCAAACCACATCTTACTGTCCTCGGGCTTGCAAACAACGATCATTTCCTGCTTTTCAAACTGATGGATCCTGTAAACTCCGCGCTCCTCGATTCCGTGCGCTCCCTTTTCTTTGCGGAAGCAAGGCGAATAGCTGGTGAGGGTCTGAGGAAGGTCAGCTTCCTTGTTGATGGTGTCAATAAACTTGCCTATCATAGAATGTTCGCTTGTACCGATAAGATAAAGGTCCTCTCCCTCAATCTTATACATCATGGAATCCATCTCGGCAAAGCTCATTACGCCGGTAACAACGTTGCTTCTGATCATAAACGGCGGCACGCAATAGGTGAAGCCGCGGTCGATCATAAAGTCACGCGCATAAGAAATAACCGCGCTGTGAAGGCGCGCAATATCGCCCATAAGATAGTAGAAGCCGTTGCCGGCAACCTTTCTTGCAGAATCAAGATCGATGCCGTTGAGCTTTTCCATTATGTCGGTGTGGTAAGGCACCTCGAAATCAGGCACAAAGGGATCGCCAAAGCGTTCGATCTCTACGTTCTGTGTATCGTCCTTTCCGATCGGTACCTCAGGGTCGATCATCTGAGGGATCTGCATCATGATTTCGGTCACTTCTTCGCCGAGCTTGCCCTCTTTTTCTTCAAGCTCTGCAAGCTGCTCCGCCTGCTTTGTGACCTCTTCCTTTAGTGCCATTCCCTCTTCTTTTTTACCCTGAGCCATCAGCGCACCGATTTGCTTTGAGATTTTGTTGCGGTTTGAGCGCAAATCGTCTGCCTGCTGCTTTACCGCGCGGTTGAGCGCGTCAAGCTCAATCACCTTGTCAACAAGCTCCAGCTTGTGATCCTGGAATTTCTTTTTAATATTTTCCTTTACCGCGTCCGGATTTTCGCGCAGAAATTTTATATCAATCATGTTTTTCTCTCCTTTATTTTAATTTGTTTGAAATATCAGTCAAATCCTCGTCGGAATAGAACTCAATTTGCAGAACTCCGCCCTCTTTACCCTTGCTCTTGCTGATTTTTATTTTACGCCCGAGACTTTCGTTTAGAGCAAGCTCAACCATGCTGTAGAAGCTCGGCTTTTTTTCAGACTGCTGTGGCTTGACTTGTTTTTTTGCTGCTTTGCAAAGCTTTTCAACCTCACGAACCGACAGATCCTTTTGCACGATCTGTTCGCAAACAGCCAGCATTTCTTCTTCGTTATCAAGCGAAAGCAGGGAGCGCGCATGTCCTGCGCTGATTTTGCCGTCGCTCAGGTATTCCGCCACGCTCTTGGGCAGCTTTAGCAGCCTTAGCGCGTTGGCAACCGCCGGTCTGGATTTTCCCACCGACTGAGCCGCCTCGTCCTGTGTAAAGCCGTATTCCTCAATCAGAAGGTTATAACCCTGAGCCTCTTCAAGCGGCGTCAGATCCTCACGCTGCAAGTTTTCTATCAGCGCGATCTCCATTGTTTCGGCGTCACCAAGCTCGCGGATTATTACGGGGACCTCTTTTACGCCTGCCATTCTGCACGCCCTGTACCGGCGTTCTCCGGCAACGATTTGGTATCCGCCGAGCGGAAGCGGTCTGACAAGAATCGGCTGTAGCAAGCCGTGGCGAGATATGCTTTCTGCAAGCTCGGAAAGTGCGCCTTCGTCAAATTCCTTTCTCGGCTGTGTGCGGTTCGGCTCGATTTCAGAGATGTTGAGCGTTACCGGACTTTCGTTGCTTTCGGAATTGTTTTCAATGAATATGGCGTTTAGTCCTTTGCCCAGTCCTCCCAGTCTTTTTGCCATCAGCCTCTCTCCTTTGCAATAATTTCAGCCGCAAGCCCGGTGTATGCTGTGCTTCCCTTGCAGGATTTGTCGTAGTAGATCACAGGCATACCAAAGCTCGGAGCCTCCGAAAGTCTTACTCCTCGGGGTATCACTGTTTTGAATACCTTCCCGGGGAAGAATTTTTTTACTTCCTGAACGACCTGTTGAGTAAGATTCAGTCTGCCATCGTACATTGTGAGCAAAACTCCCTCAAGCGCGATCGAGCTGTTGTACTGTCGCTTGATCCTGCGAACTGTGCTCATTAGCTGAGAAAGTCCTTCGAGCGCGTAGTATTCGCACTGGATCGGCACAATAAAGCTGTCGGCAAGAGTAAGCGCGTTGGCTGTTATCAAGCCCAGGGACGGCGGACAGTCGATGATTATGTAATCATAGTATTGCTTGATTGGCAGGATCGCGTTTTTGAGCAGCGATTCACGGTGGGGTATGTCGGCGATCTCAAGCTCCGCCGCTGCAAGACTTATACCCGATGGCAAAACATTGAGATTGGCATAGGGGGTTTTTAAAACGCATTGCTCCGCCTTTGCGCCCTCAACCAGTATATCGTAGGTTGAGAATTGAATTTTACTTTTGTCGATCGCAACGCCGCTTGTAGCGTTGCCCTGAGGGTCAGCGTCAATCAGTAGCACGGTTTTTCCCGCAGCACCCAAACATGCCGCAAGGTTTACTGCGGTGGTTGTTTTTCCAACGCCGCCTTTTTGATTGGATATCGCTATGATTTTTGCCAAAATATCACCTTTTTACTAATTCTCATTTGTTACCATATGATTATATCATATTTTGACGGTTTATTAAAGAGATATTTTGAATTTTTGCCCATAATTTTTAAAATTTCGCAGCTTATTGTTTCACGTGAAACAAATACAAATAGCATTCTTATTTATGTTAGAAGCAAGATTTCTTTAAAAGTTAAATCAACATAACAAGTTATTTATTCTATTATTAGGATTTCAATATTTTAAAAATAAAACTCATTTTCGGGTCTCTGACGTTTTTTCTTGCTTCGACCCTTATTCCCGGCGTAAAAAACGTTATTTATAAATATAACTCATTTTCGGGTCACCGACGTTTTTTATTGCTCCAACCCTTCTTCCCGACGTAAAAAACGTTATTTTATAGGAAAGGTTATTTTCGGGTTACCGAGGCATATACTTACTCCGAGTATTCTACTCGGAGTAAAAAACTCGGAGTAAAAAAGCAAAAAACCGGGCGGACTTGCCGCTCGGTTTTTTGCAAGGGGTTAGATAAGGAAATGGGTATGAGTGGAACGGATGCTTTCGCATCCTAACTGGAAAGCTATTTGATTCGGCAAAAGAGGATCATGCGGAACTCTTTTTTTGTATGGGCTGCTTTGGGATCCTGATTGTGTATTCGATAAAATCCTGCGCGTCTGTTTTGTCGGACTGAGCCTCTATACCTGCAAGCCGCATTGCATCTATTGCCTTGTTAATGGTGTTGATGAATATTCTTATGTCTTTTATCACCGCTTTGCTTGTACCCCTCGGCTTATCCGCCTTTTGGGGACCGGAATTGTTCATCAGCTCAATTAGCTGCTCTGACTGTTGAACGTTGAGGTTTTCTGCAATTATTCTTGACAATGCTTCCCACCTCAGGGATTCTTCGTCCAGCTTTAGCAAAGCACGGGCATGTCGTTCGGAAAGACCGGACTGTTCGATCCATTCCTGTTCCTCAGAGCTAAGCCGCAGCAGTCTGAGCTTGTTAGCTATTGTAGACTGGGTTTTGCCAAGCTTTTGAGCGGCTTGCTCCTGAGTTAGTCCATAGCGACGGATCAATCTTGAAATCCCGCGTGCTTCCTCGAAAAAATCGAGGTCGCAACGCTGGATGTTTTCAAGGAGAGCGTAAATGGCTGATTCTTTTTCGCTGCATTTCACAACGACGCAGGGAACTTTTTTTAGACCTGCCAAAACAGAAGCGCGTAATCTTCGCTCACCGGCGATCAGTTCATACTCGCTTGCGCTGATCTTGCGAACAGTCAGCGGTTGAAGTATCCCGTTCTCTGTTATTGACTGAGAAAGCTGGTTCAGCTCGGTTTCGGAAAACTGTTTGCGGGGTTGAGATTTATTGGGTCGAATTTTGAGGATTGGAATTTCAGAGATTATGTTTTCACTTTTAACTAAAAAATTCAACCGTATCATCCCGCTTAGCTTAGCATCAGAGCTTGTCCCTGTGCTATTATAGTACCACATAATATCTGCATTTTCGGTCGAATCGTCAGCATATTTTTTATAATGTTGTGCAATAAAGTGTATATATCAGTCGAAAGCTGATAGCAGCACCGGTTTTCAACGGCAAGGACAAGCAAATTTCATATAGTAGAAAAGGCAGGGTCAACGCCCTGCCTAAACTCACTTATGATAAGATCAAAGTGGATTTGATTTGATTTTTCCGGAATTGCGCGGATATTTTTCGGGGGTAGGTCTAACTTTTTCAACCAGAACAATTGTCCTGCCGCCGCCGTTTTCATAAAGCTCAAACTCATTAATTTTGAAGATTTTACCGCCGAGAATTTGAATCGCATTCTTTGCTGCTTGGATCTCAGGCTGCGCGTCGGGCCCTTTCATAGCGGCAAAATGTCCGGAAAGTCGGACGAAAGGCAGACAGTATTCGCTGAGAACATTCATCCTTGCAACTGCGCGCGAAACCGCAAGGTCAAAGCCTTCTCTCAAATCAATGTTTTGCGCTGCGTTTTCAGCTCGGTCGTGGATAAGTTCACTGCTCAGTCCAAGCTTGTTCAAAACGCTTTCAAGAAAAACAAGGCGTTTTTTGAGGCTGTCAAGCAACGTAAGCTCTAAATCAGGTCTGGCGATCTTTATTACAACTCCCGGAAAGCCTGCTCCTGTTCCAACGTCGATAATACGCGCGTTTTGTGGCAAATCTATATAATTAAATATAGACAGGCTGTCTGCAAAGTGTTTTATCGCAACTTCTTTTGGATCGGTGATCGCTGTGAGATTCATTTTTTGATTCCATTCAATCAACATTTCATAATAGCCTTGAAGTTGGTTGATTTGTTCGTCGCTGAGCGATATTTTGTATTTATCTATAGCAGAAATCAAATATTCTTTCATATTATCCCTTTTTCTTCTGAGCCAGCCAAATCAGCAAAACACTGATATCAGCCGGTGAAACTCCCGAAATTCTGGACGCCTGCCCAATATTCAGAGGCTTTATTTTGTTTAGCTTTTCCTGAGCCTCAAGCCTCAAGCCTGTGATTTGCGTGTAGTCAAAATCAACAGGCAGGTGTTTTTCTTCCAGCTTTCGCATTTGTTCAACCTGCTTCTGCTGTTTTTGAATGTAGCCCTCATACTTGATCTCGATTTCAACCTGCTCAAAAATATTTGCGTCAAGATTTGGTCTCCCGGAATCGATCGGAGCAAGTGCCTTATAATCAAGCTGCGGACGTTTCATAAGTTCAATCAACCGAACGCCTGTGCTTATCTCTGATGTTTCACGTGAAACAAGAATTTGATTGACTTCCTTGGTCGGTGAAATAACAGTTGACCTGAGACGTTCAAACTCGCGGCGTTTGAGCTCCTGCTTGTTAAGAAAGCTTTCGTAACGTTCGTCAGTGATAAGCCCGATTTTATGTCCGAGCGGAGTGAGACGTTCGTCGGCATTATCCTGCCTGAGCACAAGGCGGTACTCACTGCGCGAGGTCATCATGCGATACGGTTCGTTCGCACCCTTGGTAACAAGGTCGTCGATCAGCGTGCCGATATAAGAGTTGTCGCGGGTGAGTATAAACGGTTCTTTGCCCAGCACCTTTTGCGCGGCATTGATTCCTGCGATCAAACCCTGAGCGGCGGCTTCCTCATAACCCGAGCTGCCGTTAAACTGACCTGCACCGAACAAACCCTCAAAATTCTTAAATTCCAACGTAGCGTTCATAGCCATTGGATCAACGCAATCATATTCGATTGCATACGCAGGTCTCATAATGATACAGTTTTCGAGACCCTTTATTGTATGGTAAAATTTAAGTTGAACCTCCTCGGGGAGAGAAGAACTCATTCCCTGAAGATACATTTCTTCTGTGTTCAATCCGCAAGGCTCTATAAAGAGCTGATGTCGGGGCTTATTAGAAAAACGCACGATCTTGTCCTCAAGACTTGGACAGTACCGCGGACCGACGCCTTCGATCTCTCCTGTATAAAGCGGCGAGCGGTGAATATTGTCAAGAATTATCTGCTTTGTTTCTTCGTTTGTCCAGCTTATATAACAATCAACCTTGTTCTCACCCAGACTCTCGGTTTCATAAGAAAACGGCTGCGGAGGCTCGTCGCCCTTTTGAATTTCAAGATCAGAAAAATCTATAGACCTTCGCAGCACCCTTGCAGGCGTACCGGTTTTAAATCGCCTGAGCGGAAGTCCAAGCTCCTTTAGGCTCTTGCCAAGCCGAGTTGCAGCAAAAATCCCGTCGGGTCCGCTTTCGTAAGAAATCTCGCCCACAAAAATTCTGCCGCCAAGATAGGTTCCTGTGGCTATAATAACAGTCTTGCATTTAAAAACAGCAAGCATTTTTGTGGTCAATTCGTACCCGGAATCGATCTGCCTGATATCGGTGATCTCAGCCTGACGCAGTTCGAGGTTCGGCTCCAGTTCAAGCTTGCGCTTCATTGTATCGGCATATTTTCTTCTGTCGATTTGAGCACGAAGCGAATGAACGGCAGGTCCCTTTCCTCTGTTCAGCATACGCGACTGCAAAAAACATTCATCTGCGGTTTTTCCCATTTCACCGCCCAGTGCGTCTATCTCACGAACAAGATGACCCTTTGCCGTACCGCCGATCGAAGGATTGCAGGGACAGTTGCCCACAGCGTCCATATTAATTGTAAAAACAGCAGTTTTACATCCAAGCCTTGCGGCGGCAAGCGCAGCCTCGATACCTGCGTGACCTGCTCCGATGACCGCAACGTCATATTCACCAGCAAAATAAGTATTCATACTACCATTAAAATCCTTAATTATTATTATTTTGGTTTGAAATTATTTTCCAACGCAGAAGTTGTGGAACACACGATCAACTATTTCTTCGCTCACTCTTTCGCCGGTGAGCTCCAAAACAGCAGAAATGGCTTCTTCCAGAGAAACTGTTACGGCGTCATATGTCATCCCGTTTTTCAGTGACTCCTTTGCTTCGGTAACGGAGCGCAGCGCATTAACGACCGCAGTTCTCTGGCGTTCATTTGAAAGAATCCCTTCGCTCGGATTCAGCTTGTCCGTACCGGCGATTTTGCGAACAGCAGAAATAATTTCTTCTTTTCCCTCACCGCTCGCTGCGGAAACCTTTATAATATTGTCGCAATAATCCGCGATCTTATCTGTATCTAATTTGCCGACAAGGTCTGTTTTGTTTATGATGACAATTGTAGGAACGTTTTTTGCTTCTTTAAGCAGCGAAAAATCCTCGTCATTCAGCTCGCGGCTGTTATCCAAGACCGCAAGAAGCAAACCGCATTGTTCAAGACGTTTTCTTGCTTTTTCAACGCCGATTTTTTCAACCTCGTCGTTTGTTGATCTCAACCCTGCGGTATCACTGAGCCTGAGTATAACATCACCGACCAGCACGGTATCCTCAACAACGTCGCGCGTTGTGCCCGGAATATTGGTGACAATGCTTCTTTCACTGCCGGAAAGCAAGTTCATCAGGGTTGATTTGCCAACGTTCGGTCTGCCTGCAATAACAGTATCAATTCCTTCCTTAACCGCTTGACCGCTATCGTATGTATTAAGCAAATGAGAAAGAGAAGATATCGCTTTGTCACAAGCGTCAAAAATCATATCGTCCGTAACCTCGGCAATATCTTCCTCAGGATAATCCGCCCACGCAGAAAGATGAGAAGCCAGATTCAAAAGATCATTTTTTATATCATCAAGCTTTGCTCTGAGCGCGCCGTCCTTTACACAAAGCGCAGCACGAGCGGCACTTTTGCTTCGCGCGCTGATAATATCCGCAACAGCCTCAGCCTCGGTAAGGTCCATTTTACCGTTGAGAAATGCCCGCTTGGTAAATTCACCCGGTTCGGCAGGTCTCGCGCCGCTGTCCAATGCGGCTCTGAGAACGCGGGCAGTAACATAAACTCCGCCGTGACAGGACAGTTCAACAACATTTTCTCCCGTATAGCTGTGGGGCGCACGAAAAACAAGCGCGACTGCTTCATCAATCTCCTCGCCGCCGAAAGTAACCTTTCCGAACGCGGCAGTGTAGCCCTTCATATCAGTCAGCTTTTTATTATTAATATTTTTGAAAATCTTATCGGCAATTTTGATCGCACTTTCACCCGAAATGCGAATAACACCGATACCGCCCTCGCCCTGAGCGGTACTTATAGCAGCTATTGTATTACTCATATATCTTTATGTTCAAACTGTTCTTATACTGATAAAATGGAGATAATGGCTAAGCTTTGCTTAATCATTACCTCCGATTTTTTGTAGATATTATTTGTCGATTCTTCCGTAAAGACCGGTTTCTCCGCCCTCATTAAGAGGAACTCTGTTTGGATCTGCCGGAGCAGCAGCCGGCTTTGAGCCGCCTCTGCCGTTATAAGGACGTCTGCCGCCCCTGTTGCCGCCTCTGTTACCGCCCCTGTTGCCTTTGTAGGGCTTGCGGTAATTCTGCTTAAAGTTAGGATCAACGCCGATAACAACGTGTCTGTTGCTGTTTTCGCCCTCACTCCATGAGGTTGCGCCGTTGACCTTTTGAACCGCGGTATGAATTATCCTTCTTTCATAAGGATTCATAGGCTCAAGACTTGTCTTTTTGCCTGTCTTGATAGCCTTGAACGCAAGCTTTCTACCCAGGATCTCAAGAGTTTTTTCTCTTTTTTCTCTATAGTCTCCGGTGTTGATCGTAACCTTGACATAATCCTTTTCGGCATGATTGGCAACAAGACTTGTAAGGTACTGAAGCGAATCCAGGGTCTCGCCCCTTCTTCCGATAACAAAGCCAACGTCCTCGCCCTCAAGGTCAAATTCGATTCCGCCTTCTACCTCTTTTTTCTCAATCGTGATGTTTTCAAGACCCATCTTGTCGAGAACCTGTCTCAAAAATTCCTCTGCGCCCATTTCGGGTTCAGGCTCTTCTTGTACAATAACCTTAACCTTTGCCGGAGAGCCGCCGAAAAGTCCGAATTTTTTCTTTTCGGCACGCTGAATCAGCTCAAATTCAACGTCGTCCGTCTCGCTCAGACCAAGCTGTCTTTTTGCGTCGTTAAGAGCCTCAAGCTCTGTTTCGCCAACGCCGATTGCTTCTCTAGTCACGTTAATTTTCTCCTTTTATTTGAATAAATATATCAGGCTGTCCGCGCCGAGAACTGCGCCGCGCCTTTTTTACCTCATTATATATTACTAAAATTTTGACGCTTTAGCGTTTTCTGCCTCTGTTATTCTGATTTGAGGACTTTGCAGAGAATTCTTTTGCCTCTGCCGGAACATAAGAATACTGAACCTTTGCCTCATTTTCAAACATAAGCGCAGCATGTCTTGCTTCTGCGTTTGCAGTGATCTTCTGCGGACTGCAAATCTTTGCCAGCACAAGCGACTGAACCAAGCTGAGAAGTGCAGAAATGATCCAATAAAAAGCCATTGCCGCAGGCACATTGTATGTGATCCATGCAGAGAACAGCGGCAAGCCGTACATAGCGATCTTCATGCAGCCCTGCTGCTGAGCCATCTGGTTGTTGTTGACCTTCTGCATAATAAACTGCGAACCGAGGTTTGAAAGCAAGCTGAATACCGGGAACAGAGTATAGGGTGAAAACAAGCCTCTCTCGTTTGGAATTACAAGCAAGTCTATTCCAAAGAAGTTAAAACCGTTTCCAAAGCTTTCAATAGCAGAAATTTCCGAAGAGTTAAAAATATTTTGAATTGCCTCGGTGTTTACGATATTCGGGAACACCTTGAGCAAACCGATTTCCTGATATGTTTGATTTATGCTCGAAACATAACCCGGAATTGTGTTCACATAACTGATCGCAGACTGAATACTCTGCGAATTGATATGAAGCGTGTTGGTCAGCGGCTGTGCAACAGCATAGAAAATACCGAAAAGGACGATGATCGGAACTATCGACGTCAGGCATCCGCCCATTGGCTTAACGCCTTCCTTTTCGTACAGCTTATTCATTTCTTCCTGGAGCTTTTGCTTATTGTTAGCGTATTTTTCTCTCAGCTCCTGCTGTTTTTTCTGCATTTTGGCAGTGCCGGCCATTGATTTTTGCTGCTTTACCGAAAACGGCAAAAGAATAAGCTTTACAACAAGTGTAAACGCTATGATCGCCAGACCGAAATTTTGGAGAACATAGAATATACCCCAAAGGATATATCCGAAAGCGTACCCCAGAAATCCAAATATTTGCATATTGTTCCTTTCTGTTTGATCCGGACTTTTGAAAAAGAAGATCCGGATTCGTTGATTTAGGACGGATATCTCAAAGCATAAATATAAGGTTATTTTTTATAACTTATTAATAGATATCCAAAAAAGTTATTGTCAAAACGATTTTTTGACTTCAAATATCAAAGAAAAATCTAATATGACTTTGATATAATCTGCTTGACCTACCAAAAAATTACTTTTTTTTGCGTTTTTTTCTTTCCGGAACAGGATCGTATCCACCCTTAGAAAACGGGTTGCAGCGCAAAAAACGCCAAATAGTCATCATCATACCGATGAAAGCACCATAGCTTTCAATTGCCTCAATTCCATATTGAGAACAGGTAGGATAATATTTGCACCTGGGCGGGGTATTTGGCGAAATCGACCGCTGATAAAACTTTATTGCGGAAATCAAAAGCTTTTTCATTTTTCTAAATCCAATGCGCCTGCCTGTGAAAGATGATTTTTCATGGCGCGCGTGATCACATAAGATTTTACCGCCGGAGTTTTGGCTCTTGCAACAAACACAAAATCATATCCTTCCCTGATTTTGGGATAAAGCTCGCGATACGCTGTGCGGATCACCCTTCTGGCTCTTGTCCGGCTAACAGCCTTGCCAACCTTTTTGCCCGTTGTGATTCCGTAACGCTTTGCTCCTGATTTATTTTTTTGAACATATGTCACAAGCACAGGACTGACAAAGGATTTTCCGCGCCTGTATATTCGTGAAAAATCCCTGTTTTCCTTTAAAGTAATATATTCGCTCATTATTGCGCACCCTCCGGCAAACGACCGAAAATCAGACTTCTTACCCTAAAAAAGAAAGACCACCGATAAAAAGTGGTCTGTTCTTTAGTAAGACAGCCTTTTTCTTCCTTTAGCTCTTCTTCTGGCTAAAACCTTTCTGCCGTTTGATGTAGACATTCTTTTTCTGAAACCGTGCTCTTTTTTTCTGTGAAGCTTCTTTGGCTGGTATGTTCTGAACATATCTGTAAACCTCCCTTCAAACTATAACCTTGCACCATAGCATTATAGCCTAAATATGCCGCTAAGTCAAGCCTTTTTTGCCTTTTGAAATCATAAAAATTTAAGTTTTCCACATCTTGTATTTTGTTTGGTTCATCACCACAATATTTTACGGCATATCATAAACTCTCAATATGCCGCCGCATAATTTTGGTGCTTTGTTCGCAAACAAAAATTTTTTCGTAAGAATGGACAAAAAAGCAGCTAAAAACCAACGTATTTCCAAGACTTTTCGGTAAAACCGACAGAATAATAATCAGCCAAGCCGTGCGCTGCCGTCTGTGCGTTGCCGACTTAAAAAATGCTTGATTTTTATTTTGGTTTGAGGTATAATTTATATTGTATGGATTTCTAATAAATAGGGGAATTTTTAAGATCAGAAAGGGGCGCGAAAAATCGCGCAAAATGAGAGGAAGGTTGAATTAATGAATTCATTTGACGACGCCTGGGAGCTTATCTGCTCATATTGTAAGAGTAAGATTACCGACGTAGCTTATAATACCTGGATCAGCCGAATCAAGCCCATGAATTTGGATTTTGACACAAATACGGCATATCTAACTGTGCCCAACGATTTTCACAGACAAACCATAGCACGCTGCTACATACCTCTGCTCAACGAGGCTTTTGAAGCTATTTTTGACACAAAATTTAATATAGATCTCAAAACCGAAGAAAAGCCGCCGGAATTTGTTGAGAAAAAGACTGTTCCCGACGAAATCAGCGACGAAAATTACGAATATACCTTTGACACCTTTATTGTCGGCTCGTCAAACAAGTTTGCTCACGCTGCCTGTCTTGCCGTTGCCACAAACCCGTCAAAGGCATATAATCCGCTGTTCTTATACGGAAATTCCGGACTCGGCAAAACTCATTTGCTGCACGCTATCGGAAACGAAATCAAAAAAAATGACCCAAGCAAAATCATTTGCTACATAAAGGGCGACGATTTTACAAACGAACTGATCGAATCTCTGAGACTCGCAAAAATGGCTGAGTTCAGACATAAATACAGACAAGCCGACATTCTTTTGGTGGACGACGTTCAGTTTATCGGCGGCAAGGAAAGCACCCAGGAAGAATTTTTCCACACCTTTAACGCACTCTACGAGGCAAAAAAGCAGATCGTTCTGACCTCCGACCGACCGCCAAAGGAGATCAAAACTCTTGACGACAGACTTCGCTCACGCTTTGAGCAGGATCTGATCGCCGACATCCAGCCGCCTGACCTTGAAACAAGGATAGCTATTATCAAGCGCAAGGCAGAGCTTGTCGATATCGAGCTGAGCAATGAGGTTTGCGAGTACATCGCCTCAAAAATCAAGGCAAATATACGCCAGCTTGAGGGCACAGTAAAAAAGCTCAAAGCAAAATCCTTGCTCAATAACGAAAAACCGACGATCTCCTCTGCACAAGAGGTCATCGCAGATATTTTGAACAACGACGTTCCGCCCGAGGTAACAGTCGAGCGTATAATCGAAGAGGTCGCACGCTCCTACGGAGTTTCCCCGGACGAGATACGCTCACAGAAAAACCGAAGCGCGAACATAAGCAACGCGCGCCACATCGCTATTTATATCACGCGCGAGATGACAACGCTTCCGATGGTTTCAATCGGAAAGGAATTTGGCGACAGGCACTATTCCACTATCATCTATACGATCTCAAAGGTCCAAAAGATGATGGAAAAGGATCAAAAGATCAAGGAGCTTATCGAGGATACCATCAAAAATATAAGAGACCGTTGATCCAATTGAAAATTTAAACATTTTATTAACATTGATTTGTTATCAAAAATGTTGATCGATTTTTGACAGGCGGAAATTTTTAACATTTCCGCTAACATTAAATAACAAACCATAACAGTAACTAATATCCGTGTTATAATTTTTATTGGGAACTGTTTTAAGAAAAACTCCGTTTTGTCTCTCCTCACCCAAAAATAAACATTCTTTATAAAACTGCCAACTGAGAGACGTGGACAGATTTTTCGCATGGATCAGGGAAGTACAAGGCTTTTCCATGTTTTAACATCACCTACTACGACTACTAAATAATATACATTACATAGGAGAGTATATTGCATGAAAATTTCCTGCTTAAGAACCGAGCTTGCAGCAGCGGTAACAAACGCCTCAAGAGCAGTTTCTTCAAAATCCGCAATACCAGCCCTTGAGGGTGTGCTGTTAAAGGCTCAGGGAGAAAAGCTTAATATCTCGGGCTACAACCTTGAGATCGGAATAACCTCAGATATCGAGGCGACTGTTCAGCAACCGGGAGAGGTAGTTGTCAGCGCAAAGCTTTTTCTTGATATCGTGCGCAGACTTCCGGAAGAAATCGTTACGATCGAAACAGACGAAAGACTCATAACCTATATAATCTGCGGCAAGGCGGAATTTCAAATCGTGGGAATGCCCTCGGTCGAATATCCCGATCTGCCGACCTTTGAAAAAACAAACTCAATAACTATTGATGTAAAAACTCTGCGCGAGATGATCCGCCAGACTGTTTACGCAGTAAGCGACAACGAATCAAAGCCTGTGTATATGGGATCGCTCTATGAGCTCGAAAACGGGATATTGAGGATCGTGGCGATCGACGGCTTTAGAATGGCTATCCGAAGCGAGGCGGTCAACAGCGACAGCACTACCGACTTTATTGTTCCCGGAAAAACTCAAAACGAGGTTTTGAAGCTTTTGACAGATGATGAAGAACAGGTTGAGATCATTATCGGTCAGCGTCACATCACCTATTGCGTAAAAAACTACAAGGTCATTTCAAGACTTATTGAAGGAACCTTTCTTGATTACAGAACAACTATTCCAAAGGAATTTAAGACAGAGCTTGTTATTAAAACAAGAACTCTGATAGATTCTGTTGAAAGAATGTCGCTGCTTGACAACGAAAGGGTAAAAAGTCCCGTAAGATGCAAGCTTTCAAATGACGAAATCAAGCTTTCGTGCGCTTCCGCAGTCGGCAGAGCAAACGACGAGATCTCGGTCACGATCGCCGGAGAGCCGCTTGAAATCGGTTTTAACAACAGATATATGCTCGACGCGCTCAGAAATGCAGACGCCGACGAGGTCAGAATAAAATTCAACAGCCCGGTATCTCCTATAGTTATCGAGCCGGTTGAGGGCGACAGCTTTTTGTACATAGTTGTTCCCGTGAGGATATCTAATGAAATATGAGACAGTAGAAATCGACACAGAATTTATTCGCCTTCAGGATCTTCTAAAGCTTGGCGGTGCGGTTCAAACAGGCGGCATGGCAAAGCTTGAGATACAAAACGGCGAAGTGAGCGTAAACGACGAAATCTGCACCATGAGAGGAAAAAAACTCAGACCGGGCGATTTTGCCGAATACAACGGGCTTAGGCTGATTGTTGAAGCAAAAAAATGAGAGTGATCGCGCTAAAGCTTGAAAACTACAGAAACCTAAAGAATGACATAATACTCCCGTGCGAGGGAGTAAATGTGATCTGCGGTGACAACGCACAGGGAAAAACAAATCTGATAGAGGCTCTTTGGCTGTTTTGCGGAGGTCATTCCTTTCGCCCCGGCAAGGACAGCGAGGTCATTTGCTGGGATAAAAAAAACGCGCGCCTGGAAATGAAATTTTTTGGGCAGGAGAGAGAGCAGACTGCAAAGCTCGGGTTTTTTCCCGGAAAAAAGACCGTTGAGATCAACGGAGTCGAAAAACGCTCCGCAGCTGCGCTCATAGAAAAATTCTGCGCCGTTGTGTTTTCCCCGGAGCATCTGAATCTGATAAAACGCGGACCGGGCGAAAGAAGAAGATTTGTTGACAGCGCGATTTGCCGCGAAAAGTTAAAAAATGCCGTATTGCTTTCAAAATATAACAGATTGCTGAGTCAAAGAAATTCGCTTTTGAAAGATATTTCAAAACATCCTTCGCTTAAAAAAACTCTTCCGATTTGGGACGAACCGCTGATAAAAAACGGCGCGGCTCTCATAAAAAAGCGACTGGAATATATTGCAAACCTTTCGGAAAGCGCAAAGAGATATCACAGCGGAATATCAAACAGCCGCGAAGAGCTTGAGATAAGATATATTTCAACTGCCGGAATAACGGCTGACGACGATATTGCAGAGGTTGAAAAAAAGCTCGGAGACGAGCTGAAAAAAAGAAACGACGAGGATATAAGAACGGGCGTGACCAATACCGGACCGCACCGCGACGATATAGAAATACTGATAAACGGAAAAAGCGCGCGCAGCTTTGCCTCTCAGGGACAGCAGCGAAGCGCGGTGCTCTCGCTTAAGCTTGCCGAGGCGAGCGTGCTGAGAGAAAGAATGGGCGAGGAGCCGGTCGTGCTTCTTGATGATGTGCTCTCGGAGCTTGACAGCTCACGCAGGGATTATCTGCTGAACGAGCTTACAGGCTGTCAGGTGTTTATAACCTGCTGCGAGGATTCGGGTAGAGAGCAGCTTAGAAGCGGAAAAATATTTAACGTCAGAAACGGAGAAATATCCGATGTATCTGCACTTGGGTCAGGATACGGTGATCGAGGCGGAAACGATAACGGCAATGTTTGATATCGACGCCTGCACCGTGTCAAAAAAAACAAGGGATTTTCTCGCCGCAGCACAAAAAAACGGTGAGGTAGTAAACGTATCCTATGAGCTGCCGAGATCATTTGTAGTTTGTCGGGAAGCCGAAAAAAACATTGTTTATATAAGCCAGCTTTCAACAAAAACGCTTATGAAAAGAATTTTATCAATGGACAATTGACAATGGACAATTGACAATTAATGTCGGGCAGACAGAATTAATTTTTAAAAAAACTTTGTTCCCGACTGTATCACTATTGAGATAATTCTGTTTATATAGCATTTAACTATAGTTAATTAATATAGAAAAAAATAAATCAATATTTATACAGTCGGGAATAAACGCATTTTCCAAGCAGATTTTTCTTCCCGACCAAAATTGTCAATTGTCAATTGTCCATTGTCAATTGAAAAGAGAGGTATATATGAAGGGAAAAAGATGTCCTTATTGCGGCAAAAGGGTCTCGTATGCTTCTGCATACGGCAGCAGAAGAAAGGCTGAATATGTGTGTGAAAGGTGCGGAAAGGAAAGCCGCGTCGTAATCAACAAGATCGTAATACTTGTTTTTTTGATTTTCTTTTTGATAGCTGCCGGAATAATGGCGGCGGCAATATTCACCAACAATTCCTATAATCCCATATTCATATTGTTAGTTGCGATCCCGCTGTTGATTTTTCTTTTTATCAGTCCGAAATTTGTCAGCTTTGAACCGCTGAAAAAATATAAAAAATCAATGGAAGCCAGAAAAGCCGGGATCGAATATTCAGATAATCTTATGATGTCGGATTTTGAGCCGGAACCCTCGGGAATCAGCAGCCAGGGAATCGAAAACAGCGGACAGTTCAATATCAACAGCGACGTATTTAACAAAATAAAAGCGGAGCGAACTGCCGCCAGAGAAAAAATAAATATGGATTCACCCGAAACCGACAGCGAAAGGTTTAAAAAAATTCAGGAAGAAGCCGAAGAAAGCTATGTTCACATAATCAAGGACGTCAGCGAGGATCATTCAAATTCCGACGCTCCTCTGAAAAAGATCCATTCCGAGGGCACTCCCTACAGAGGCAGACATTATATTGAAGAAGAGCCGGAGGAGGACGTTAAGGAATACAAAAAACCTTCTCAGCCAAAGAACGGAACAGGAAAATATACGGCGAACCGTAAGTTTTAACTGACAACGGAAAATTAAAAAACATCTGCATCTTTGAACAGAGATGCCCATAAACAGAAATGAGCGAAATTCAGATGAATAACGAAGAATTAAATGCAATCGAAAACAACAAAGAAGGAATAGAAATAACAAAGGTTGAACAGGAGTACGGAGCGGACGAGATCCAGGTGCTTGAGGGTCTTGAGGCTGTAAGAAAGCGTCCCGGAATGTACATCGGTTCAACAGGTCCGCGCGGACTTCATCATCTTGTTTATGAGATCGTTGATAACTCGATCGACGAGGCACTTGCAGGCTATTGCTCCAAAATCGACGTTGTTATCGAGGATGGCGACATAATTCGCGTCACCGACAACGGACGCGGAATCCCGGTCGGCGTAAACAGCAAAACCGGACTTCCTGCTGTCACGGTCGTATTTACCGTGCTTCATGCCGGCGGAAAATTCGGCGGCGGCGGATACAAGGTTTCGGGCGGTCTGCACGGCGTAGGTGCGTCTGTAGTAAACGCTCTTTCCGAGTGGCTCGAAGTCAAGGTTTGCGACGGCGAGGACGTGTATTTTCAGCGTTACGAGCGCGGCAAGATCATTACCGAGCTTCAAAAAATCGGCAAATCTGACATAAAGGGCACAGAGGTACGATTCAAGGCTGACCCAAAAATTTTTAAAGAGACGACTGTATATGACTACAGCGTGCTCGAAAGACGACTTAGAGAACAGGCATTTCTCAACGCCGGAGTTCACATAGAACTCAGAGACGAGAGAGACCCCGAAAATATAATCAAAAACAATTTTGTTTATGAGGGCGGAATCAAGAGCTTTGTTGAATATATCCACAAAAAACGTTCGCTCGAGGTCATCCACCCCGAGGTAATATATTTTTCATCAAAAAATGATGAGGATACGATCGCTGTTGAAATCGCAATGCAGTATAACGACAGCTACAACGAGAATCTCCTCACATTTGCCAACAATATCCACACCACCGACGGCGGTACTCACGAAGAAGGCTTCAAGCGCGCTCTTACATATGTAATGAACGACTACGCGCGCAAATTCGGCAAGCTAAAGGACAATGACAAAAATCTTTCCGGTGAGGACGTAAGAGAGGGTCTGACCGCAATAATCAGCGTAAAGCTAAAGGAAGCGCAGTTTGAGGGTCAGACAAAAGCAAAGCTCGGCAATACCGAAGTAAGAACAATGGTAGAAAAGCTGATGCGAGACAAGCTTATGACCTTCCTTGAAGAAAATCCTGCGGTAGCCAGAGCGATTTTTGAAAAAGCTCTCGCCTCTGCCCGCGCCAGAGAAGCTGCGCGCAAGGCAAGAGAAAACGTAAGAAGAAAGTCCGCGCTTGAATCTGCTCAGCTTCCGGGCAAGCTCGCGGATTGTCAGTCACGCGACAGCAGCGAAACAGAAATATTTATCGTCGAGGGAGATTCCGCGGGCGGCTCTGCAAAGGGTGGCAGAGACAGAAGGATCCAGGCTATCCTTCCGCTTTGGGGCAAGATGCTCAATGTTGAAAAGGCGAGGATCGACCGCGTTTACGGCAACGATAAGCTGATGCCCGTCATCACTGCACTCGGAACCGGAATAGGCGACGAATTTGACATTGAAAAGCTCAGATACGACAAGGTCATTATCATGGCGGATGCCGACGTTGACGGCTCGCATATCCGCACGCTTTTGCTGACGTTTTTCTTCCGCTACATGCGTCCGCTGGTTGAGTCGGGTCATGTATATATCGCTCAGCCGCCGCTTTACAGGATCACAAAAAACAAGGTTCACAAATACGCATACTCCGATTTGGAGCGCGATCAGATTTTGGCAGGAATCGAGGGAAAAACCGAGATCCAGCGTTACAAGGGTCTTGGTGAGATGGATTCCGAGCAGCTTTGGGAGACCACAATGAATCCCGATACAAGGCTCATGCTCCGAGTTGAGCTTGCCGACGCCGAGGCTGCCGACGAAACCTTTACGATATTAATGGGCGACAAGGTTGAGCCCAGAAGAGAATTTATCGAGAAAAACGCAAAATACGTACAGAACCTGGACGTTTAAGGCAACCTCGCACGATTCAGTATACGCGCCAAAATAATGCGGCATTGCCAAAGTTCTATGATTCTTTCAAAAAACGTTATTATAATATGAAGGCATTTTTCGGGCAATTAACGTTTGATTTTCAAATTAAAGTTTCTACTCGAATTAAAAGATTCTACTCGAATTAAAAGTTTTTGACCGAAAAAAACAGAGGTGTATCCATGCATTCCAGAAGCTATATAACCGTCCGTTATGCGGAAACAGACAGAATGTGTATCGCTCACCACTCAAACTATCCGGTATGGTACGAGGTGGGCAGAACTGATTTTATAAAGATGTTCGGCATAACCTATTCCGATATAGAAGCGTCGGGTATCCTAATGCCTTTGATCAACCTGACATGCCATTTTGGGCTTCCCGCGCTGTATGAGGACAACCTTATCATCCGCACCTGGTGCATAAATATGTCTGCGGCAAGAATTGAATTTACATATTCAGTCAAGCGCAAGGAGCCGGACGGCACCGAAACCGAGCTTGGCTACGGCACAACAGAACACGCCTTTGTTGACTCAAAAACCTTTAAACCGTGTAACATAAAAAAGCGTATGCCGCAGTTTTATGAGATGATCAACAAGAATATTAAGGGCACCTCTAAAAATTCATAGCTAACCATAAGACTTTAATTTTGTGAAATTAATTGAATACGAAAGAAATCGAAAGGTAGAATACAGATGGACGAACAGCAGACGAACGAAATGAACGAAACAACCGAAAAAAGAATAATAGACGTTGATTTGCGCGACGAAATGCGCCAGAGCTTTTTGGATTATTCCATGAGCGTAATTGTTGCCAGAGCTCTGCCCGACGTGCGCGACGGACTAAAGCCCGTTCACAGACGTATTCTATATACAATGTATGAGCGCGGTCTTGAGCCTTCAAAGCCATATCACAAATGCGCCGACACAGTCGGTTCTGTTCTGGGTGCATATCATCCTCACGGCGACGCTTCTGTTTACGACGCAATGGTGCGTCTTGCCCAGGATTTCTCAATGCGCTATATGCTGGTTGACGGTCACGGAAACTTTGGTTCGGTTGACGGCGATCCGCCTGCGGCATACAGATACACCGAGGCGCGAATGAGCAAAATCTCAATGGATATGCTCACGGATATCAACAAGGATACCGTTGATTTTGTGCCGAACTACGACGACAGACTCAAAGAGCCTGTGGTGCTTCCCAGCCGCTTTCCAAACCTTTTGGTCAACGGTTCAAGCGGTATCGCGGTCGGAATGGCAACCGAGATCCCTCCGCACAACCTGGGCGAGACGATCGACGCGGTCTGCGCGCTGATCGACAATCCCGACGCCGAGGTCGCCGAGCTTATGGATTATATTCCGGGTCCGGATTTTCCGACAGGCGGAATAATCATGGGCAGAAGCGGGATCCGCGCCGCCTATGCCACAGGCAAGGGAAAAATCACCGTTCGCGCCAAAACCGAGATCATTGAAGGCAAAAACGGAAGATTTAAAATTATCGTTACCGAGTTGCCCTACAAGGTAAACAAGGCGAGACTGATTGAAAATATCGCAAACCTTGTCAAGGACAAGAGGCTGGAGGGTATCTCAAATATCGAAGATCACTCCGACAGGATCGGTATGCACATCGAAATAGACGTAAAGCGCGACGCTTCACCGCAGATCGTGCTTAATCAGCTTTTCTCATACACTCAGCTGCAAACCACCTTCGGCGCGATTTTGCTGGCAATTGTTGACGGCCAGCCAAAAATCCTCACGCTCAAGGATATGCTTCAATGCTATATTGAGTTCCAAGAGGACGTGATCCGCCGCAGAACAGAATTCGACCTCAAAAAAGCGCGCGACAGAGAGCACATCCTCGAAGGCTTGAAAATCGCGATCGACTTTATCGACGAGGTTATCGCGATCATCCGTCACAGCAAGGATCTGCCCGGTGCGCGTGCCGCACTCATGGAAAGATTCGGGCTTGACGAGGTTCAGGCGCAGGCGATCGTGCAAATGCGTCTCGGACAGCTCACCAATATGGAACGCGCCAAAATCGAAGAAGAAATCGCAGAGCTGCGCGAAAAAATCAAGAATTTCCTCGAAATCCTCGCAAGCGAGACCCGCAAGCTTGAAATCGTCAAGGAAGAGCTTATCGAGCTGCGCAACAAATACGCCGATCCCAGAAGAACCGAAATCTGTTCGATCAGCGGAGAGGTTGACATCGAAGATCTTATTCCGCAGGAGGAATGTGTGCTCACGCTCACTCAGTTCGGCTATGTAAAGAGACTTTCGGTTGATACCTACAAGACCCAGCGCAGGGGCGGCAGGGGAGTTTCCGGAATGTCGCGCCGCGAAGAGGACGTTGCTACCGAGATGTTCATAATCAACTCGCACGACTACGTTCTGTTCTTTACTGACAAGGGCAAGGTTTACCGCCTGAAATGCTACGAGGTTCCCGAGGGCAGCCGTCAGTCAAAGGGCATCAACATTGCAAATCTGCTTCCGATCGAGCCCGACGAAAAGGTGACCTCAATGATCCGCGTGCCTGAGTTTGATGAGGACAAATATCTTATTATGGTCACACGCAAGGGAATCATCAAGCGTATCTCGCTCAACGCCTACAACACTGCGCGCAAGGGCGGACTTATCGCGCTTGAGCTCAACGAAGGCGACGAGCTTGCCTGGGTAAGAATGACTGACGGAACAAAGCAGGTTATCGTTGCCACCAAAAAGGGCTATGCGATCCGCTTTAACGAAACAGACGTTCGTCCCATGGGAAGGCTTGCCCGCGGCGTAAAGGCACTCTCGCTCAAGGACGACGATCAGGTTGTCGGCATGAGCGTTGTGCGCGAGGGCGGACTGGTGCTCACAGTTTCCGAGACCGGCTATGGAAGGCTTTCTCAGCCCGACGATTATCGGATCCAGACCCGCGGCGGCAAGGGCTTGATAAACTATCATGTTGAAAAATTCGGCGACGTTGCGGCAATCAAGGTCGTTGATCTCGACGACGATGTTATCATTATTTCGCAGGACGGAATCATCATCAGGATCGCGGCAGAGTCGATCAGACTTTGTTCTCGTCCGTCAAAGGGCGTTACCGTGATGAAGGTCAGCGAGGGCGACAAGGTTGTAACTCTCGCGCGTGCTCCGCATGAGGAGGACGAGGATATTCCCGGAGAAGCCGAGGAAAACCCCGACGATAACTCAACGGAAAACACACCGAATGATCCCGAAATAATCACAGAAGACAAGGAAGAAAACTAATCATATGGGCGCACCCGGAGTGCGCCCATTGCAGTATTATATTATAATTATATTGATTCTATGAAAAAGTTATTTTTATCAAACAAGAAATCACCTAACAACGCAGCTGAACGCAGTTTTGGTTATCAGCGCAGTTTGCATAGGCAGGCTAAATTGTCCGCCGGCATATTTTTATCTTTGATCGCAGCAATAATAATGGTATTGTCTGCATGTTCAAAGGAGAGCAAGCCGCTGAAAATCGACAATCCAAATTCCTCAACGAATGATGAGATCCTGCCGGCATTCAACGAAAATTCAGTTGAATCCAGTCCGAACGTAAACGGAATGAGATTCACGATGACGATTGATGATTTCACCGATAGCTACAACGAATTCAAGCGCGAAAAGGGAGAGCAAGACCTGATTTCCAAAGACAAATGGAAGCAAAAAGACGGTGTTACGCGCGACAACAACGGCGTTGAGATAAAATACTTTTACTACGACGATGATGAAGTGAACTTTACAGCAACCGTAGAAGCGGACAGCGGAAAGCTGCTCAACATCGGCTGCGGCACAACCATGAGCACCTTCATGTCTCAGGACGAAAACGGAAACAACAGCGACAGGATCCTATATAAGGCGGCTGTTATGGCAAAAACCGTTTGCCGTTTTCCGACAGGCAGCGAAGGAGTTATGCAGGACATTTTCTACCGCATAACCACCGAAAACATCGACTCAATGTGGTACCAGGGTTTCATCTTTTCCCTCAGCACCCAAGAGGATAAATCCGACCCAAAAAGCAATGTGATGCTGTTCCGCGTATTTCCGATCTCCGAAACCCTAAAAGAAGAATGGAACCCCCAAGAATATTTTTAGTCCGGGCAGCCTATATTAATGAAGAATATGACGGTTGACATATTCCTTTTGAAATAGTAAAATAAAAGTACGGAATGATCCGAATTTAAAACAAAGTGAGGCGAGATGAATGGACGCGGAAAACAGCAGCGGCACCGGAGGGCGAAGTATTGCGCGTTCTTTCGTCGCGCAGTAATAAGGCAAATCCGCATAATTCATTATTACCTTAATATCTGTAATGGATTTGCCGCTCAAACATAGAACAGAAAAAATCGTTTTGCTTTAACGGTTTTATATTTTTCTGTTTGCGGTGCCTTCTACGTATATTTATTTTTTGTAGGAGGTATTTTTATGGAAAAAACCAACACCGTCTCATTGTTTGAGACGATAGCAACGCTTTTGGAAAAAAAGCGTTATTCAACCCTCAGAGATATCCTGACAACAATGAACCCAGTTGATATTGCGACTGCGTTCGAGGAGATCGGAAGCGAAAAATGCGCTCTGCTCTTCAGGCTTTTGCCCAAGGAGCTGGCTGCCGATACCTTTGTTGAAATGGATGAGGACACCCAGGAGTTGCTCATTCACGGCTTCTCCGACACAGAGCTAAAAGAAATCATCGGCGAGCTCTACGTTGACGACGCGGTTGATATCATCGAAGAAATGCCGGCAAATGTTGTAAAGCGTATTTTGCAGCAAGCTGACCCTCAGACGCGCCGTGAAATCAACGAGATCCTCAAATACCCCGAGGACAGCGCGGGATCAATTATGACGACCGAGTGCGTTATTTTGAGACCTAAGATGACTGTTGAGGAAGCAATAAAAAGGATCCGCCGCACGGGTATTGACAAAGAAACTATCAACACCTGTTATGTAGCAGACAACTCAGCCAAGCTTATCGGAATAATCACGATCCGAAGCTTGCTTCTTGCTGAGGATGACGAGCTTATCGAAAATATTATGGAGACCAACGTGATCTCTGTAAACACGCTCGACGACCAGGAAGAGGTTGCGCAGATATTCAACAAGTATAATTTTCTTGCACTCCCTGTTGTTGACAAAGAAAACCGTATCGTAGGTATTGTAACGGTAGACGACGCTATCGACGTAATGGAAGAAGAGGTAACTGAGGATATCCAAAAAATGGCGGCTATCACCCCGACCGCGGACAAGCCCTATGACAAGGTCGGCGTATTTGAAACCTTTTTCAGCCGTATTCCCTGGCTTTTGATACTTATGATCTCGGCAACGTTCACCGGAATGATAATAACGGGCTTTGAGTCCGCTCTGGCAGGCTCTCTGGTGCTCTCATCATTTATTCCGATGCTGATGGATACAGGCGGTAACTCAGGCTCACAGGCAAGCGTAACCATAATCCGTGCCCTCTCGCTCGGTGAGATCGAGTTCAAGGATATTTTCAAGGTAATCTTCAAGGAATGTCGAGTTTCACTGCTTTGCGGTGCAGCACTTGCTATTGCAAACTTTGCAAAGATCATGCTGTTTGACCGCCTGCTTTTGGGAAACACATCAATAAGCATAACCATAGCAATAGTTGTTTGTCTCACGATCGTTGTCACGGTGTTCATAGCAAAGCTTGTGGGCTGCACCTTGCCCCTGTTTGCAAAGAAAATCGGCTTTGACCCTGCGGTCATGGCTTCTCCGTTCATTACAACCATCGTGGACGCGATTTCACTATTTGTATATTTCCAAATCGCAACAGCTTTACTAAAGCTTTAAGTGCTTGCGATTTGATCTAATAAGGCTTGTTTAATAAATAAGAATGCTACTAAAACAGCGTTTTGAAAAAATTTGTGTTGTTATTCTCACAATTTTTTAAAACCGCTCCGAGCATACGATATTTATTAAACAAGCCTTATGCTTATGGCAACAACAGCAGAATTTCAAATTCACGTGTTAAGCTGTGTTAATTTTTAATTTTGCTATTGACAAATATGGTATGGTATGTTAAAATAATCTAAGCTGAAACGCACAGCAATATATGGAGAGATGTCCGAGTGGTTTAAGGAGCTAGTCTTGAAAACTAGTGATCCCGCAAGGGACCAAGGGTTCGAATCCCTTTCTCTCCGCCATTTTCTTTTAGACACTTTGCCGCACGGAGGATTACTCAAGTGGTGAAGAGGCTCCCCTGCTAAGGGAGTAGGTCGCTAACGCGGCGCGAGGGTTCAAATCCCTTGTCCTCCGCCAAAAAGTCCTGTCACTTTTGTGACAGGATTTTTGTTTTGCAAAATTTAAAAAAATTTTTAAAAAAATTGAAAAAACCATATTTTTTGTCATGGTTTTGTAATAGTGGGTCTGATATACTATAGTCACAGTCAAGGGAACAACACAAAAACCACTTAACTGCAAAACAAATTAAATTAAAAAACAAAAGGAGAAAACAATCATGAAAAAGAACACAAAAGGAATCATCGGACTCACAGCAGGTATTTTATCATTCGCATCAATCGTTATGACATTCGTACCACTTTATCAGCTTGCAGGAACCTCAATCAAATTCTTGGGCGCAGCAAACGTTTACTTCGGCATAGCTGCCGGCGTACTCGCACTGATAGCAATTGTATTCGGCATAATGAGCCGAAAGGACGCCGACAAAAAGGGTCCGCGCAAGGCAGGCGTCATCATCGGAGCGTTCGCTTTGATTATCGCAATGTTCTCAACCGGAATCGCAGGTCTCGGTTCAATGATCACAGACTACGCAAACCACGTTGAAGGCAACACAATTTCACAAATGAATTCAAAAACCCGCGAGCCTGTTGATAAAATGCTCTTAGAGTTGAAAGCCATGAAAAAATAATTACATTATACTAAAATAACATTTCATAAAAAAGCCTTTCTTTCTTAACTTCCTTAATTTTCATAAAATCAAAAAAGCAAGCCGGCGTTGACAAACACTGTCAATGTCGGCTTCTTTATCTTTTACAAAAATATTTAAGGCAATACCGCATAATTCAGGTGTACGGATTGCTCAGTCAGATTTTTCGTCAGAATGTTCAAATAATCAGTTCGCATACTGACGTATGGGGACTGATTTAAGCTTTCCTTATAGGGTGTCTGATTATGGTTTTCAGCTTTTCGGGAGAAACCTTTCTTGCGTCGCTGAGATAGATTTCGTGATGCAGCCGGCTTTTTGTGATGTCAAGAGCATAACCCTGACTTTCCATATACTCGTGCATAAGTGCTTCGGTTTTCGGCTCGTCATCATATGCACCGATATGCATACACTGAACGCACAAGCCCTCATCATAGGTAAAAAATTCGACCTTTGAAAAATCAAGCTTCTTTTTCCTCATTGCCTCGTCAACAGCCCATTCAAGGTCAGCTCTTGTTACAAAATCGGGAAGCCTTATCATTGAGATCCACCTAAAGCTTTCTTTGTGAGCATAATCGATTCCGCTCACTCCGTCCTGCCACCACAAGCCCTCAAGCGGAGGAACAACATAGTCAAAATAACCGTCGATCACGCGGCTGCCCTTTTTGCTCATTTTGATCGTATAAGCGATCGAATACAGCAATTCTATCGACTGCTTGTATTCGCCGCCCTCCTCGTTGGGGTCGCCCTGTCCGCGAACGGCAATAAAATTCATGCTCGGAACAGTAACAATGCCGGGCTTGTTCTTAGGCATATAAAATTCCCTAAACTCTTTTTTGTAGTCAAAAGCCATATCGCACCTCAGTTAAGGCAATACCGCACAATTCAGGTGTGCGGATTGCGCAGTCAGATTTTTTGTCAGAGTGCCCAAATAATCAGTGTGCATACTGCCGTACGGATACTGATTTTTGGGCAGTCTGACGGAATAATATGCAAGCAAGGCGTGCGCCACGAATTGTACGGTGTTGCCTTAATAAATCCCCTGAACCGTGACCTCGCCGGCGTTCACCAAACAAATCGTTCCGTCCGGCATCATTACCATCAGCTCGCCGCGATTACTGACATCTGCTGCGGTTCCGCTGATGCGTGAGGAACCGCGCTGAAAGCTTACGCTTTTACCGATTGTCGCACAAAGCGGGATATATTCGTCGAGCGCGTCTCTTGTCATGCTCAGATTCGTTTTGGTGAATATATGCTCAAGCTCGCCCAAAATCACTGCAAGCAGCTTGTTTTGGTCAAAGCTTCTTTTGGTTTCAAGGGCAAGCGAGGTCGCTTTGTATGCGATTTCATTCGGAAATTCCGTCTGGCTGACGTTGATCCCGATTCCTGCAATAACATATTCAACTGCGTCAAATTCCGCGCTCATTTCGGTCAGGATCCCGCAAAGCTTTTTGTTGCCGACGATCACGTCGTTAGGCCATTTAATACGGCAGTCAAGCCTTGTTGCCTTTCTCAAAGCCTTGCAAACCGCAAGCCCGGTCAGCGGAGTTATCGCCGCGACCTCTCCGGGCACTATATGCGGTCTGAGCAAAACCGAAAACATCAGGCACTCGTCCTTTTTCGCGCTCCAAATCCTGCCCAGCCTGCCCTTTCCGTGCAGCTGCTCGCGCGTGGCGGCAACGGTTCCGTTTTCGCAGCCGTTTGTGTAAAGCTCCTTGAGATAGTCGTTGGTTGAGCCAACGCTGTCGAGCACGATCAGATTTTTGCCCAAAATACTGGTTTTCAATTCTCGCCTTATTGCCGCTTCGTTAAGATAGCTCGGAAGCGATTCCAACCGGTAGCCTTTGTTTGGGACAGACAAAATTTTGTAGCCCTGTTCTTTAAGCGCGCTGATGGTTTTCCACACAGCCTGCCGCGACACTCCCAACTGCTCCGCAAGAGCCTGTCCGGAAATATATCCGTCTGTTTGCGTCAATAAATTAAGAAGTTTAACGGTGTTTTTCATAATCTTATTTATCTGATCAAAAATCAGAGTTTCCTTTATAATATTTGACAACGCGGAAGAATACCGCTATACTAATCTTTGGTAGCCTATAAATACAAAATAACTTGCGAGGTAATTGATATGTTAAAAGACAAAAACATACTTTTGGGGGTAACCGGCAGTATTTCCGCATATAAAATAGTCAATCTGGCAAGTGCGCTTGTTAAGCTTCACGCGAATGTCGACGTTATTTTGACGAAAAACGGGGAAAGATTTATTACCCCTGTTACGTTTGAAACGCTGACAAAAAACCGCTGTCTTACCGATACGTTCGATCGCGGAGACGTCAGCGAAATCAAGCATATCGCGCTTGCCGAACGTGCGGACGTTATTTTGATCGCTCCTGCATCGGCGGATATAATCGGTAAAATGGCTCACGGTATCGCGGACGATATGCTTAGCACGACTGTTCTTGCTGCCGGGTGTCCCGTTTTGGTGGCTCCCGCAATGAATGTAAATATGTTTCGTCATCCTGCCGTACAGGAAAATCTCGCTGTTTTAGAAAAACGCGGCATTACGGTCATTCCGCCGGAAAGCGGCATTTTGGCTTGCGGTGCTGTGGGAGAAGGAAAGCTTCCGTCCGAGCAAACCTTGCTTGATTTCATTCTGAGAGAAACAGCGCACAAAAAAGATTTGTCAGGAAAAAAAGTGCTGGTTACGGCAGGTCCTACTCAGGAAAGCCTTGACCCTGTCCGCTTTATCACTAATCATTCCACCGGCAAAATGGGATATGCCGTAGCGCGTCAGGCAATGCTGCGCGGTGCCGAAGTAACACTTGTAAGCGGTCCTGTAAATATTTCTCCACCGCCGTTTGTAAAGGTAGTTCAGGTCAAAAGCGCAGAGGATATGTTTCAGGCAGTTTCTGTCTGCTGCGAAGAGCAAGACTACTTTGTAATGGCGGCCGCTGTTGCAGATTATACTCCTGCCGAAATCAAAAGTGAAAAAATCAAAAAATCCTCAGATGAATCCGATTTATCGTTGCAGCTCAAACGCACTAAGGATATTCTAAAGTGGCTCGGCGAGCATAAAAAAGACGGTCAGCTTATTTGCGGCTTTTCGATGGAAACCGAAAATATTATGGAAAATTCCAAGGCGAAGCTGCAAAAGAAAAACGCTGATATGATCGCTGCAAATTCATTAAGAGAGAAAGGTTCGGGCTTTGACACCGAAACCAATCATATAACCCTAATCAAAAAAGACGGTGTTATCGATCTGCCGATGCTTTCCAAGGAGGAAGCCGCGGACAGACTGCTTGATGTATTATCGGAAATCAAATAATATATGGGAATCTCTAAAATTTCATAGCTGCCCATATGATATTATTCAAACCTCCTCCGTGATAAACGAAGGAGGTTTTGTAATACGCTTTGGAAATCACATGTTAAAAAACTGTAAACAATATGAGTGCCAAGCTTTTTGGCGTGGATAAATCTGTGGTTCCTTTGTGGTTTACAGCTTGTTTTTTGTCACTGCGAACATTGCGCGGCAGATAGCTGTGCCGAAAATAAGATTGATTACAAACTCAATGATCGCGTTGATTGAAGCGAGTGCGAAAATAAACACAAATACATTTTCTGTAGGCTGACTGCCGACCTTTTGAATAACATCACTGTTTACTAAAAAAGCGTCTCTGAAAAATACCCACATAAGACCGAGAAAGCCCACTGTATTGAGCAGCGTAGTAAGTCCGCAGCACAGCGCAGAGCTTGCCAAACGCTTGATCTCGTTGTCCTTAGGAAGTGCTTTGAACAGCAATCCCGGAACAAATCCGCAGATCACACGCGGTACAACGCACATTATAAACGTGTAAAAGGGTGAGACGCTGAGCAAAACAGTGGTCAGCGAAGCGGAAGTGAAGCTTGCAAAGAAGCTTGACAGACCGAACACGGCTCCTAAAATTGCACCGTAAGCAGGTCCGAGAAATACCGCGCCGATGGCCAGCGGCAGACAGTTGAGTGTAATTACCAGCGGTCCTATACGTAGGTTGATTGATAAAAACGTCAACAAGATAATCAATGCTGCCAGCAATGATGCGAAAACCGGTTTAAAATAAACAGGTAACGCGTTTTTTTTAACTTTTGCCATAAAAAAACCTCCTGCTGTTTCCCTGCCTTTTTGCAGGTGAAACGCTGATTTATTTACAAACGTCCGGCTTTCGGATAAGTCCGAATTTCCGGGCGAGTGCAGACTTTTTTTAATTGTCAATTAAATTTCCGCTCGTTTTTGTTTTTTTGATAAATATAGTGCAAGCCCTCAAGAATGATATCCTCGTCAAACAAAATGTTGTGCTTGCAGTTTTTTATCATCATCGGCGCAAGTCCGCCTGTGGCGATGATCTGACATTTGCTGCCGGCTTCTTCAAAAAATCTTTCGATCATGCCGTCAAGCATACACGAGGTCCCGAACATAACGCCGGAGCGAATACAATCGACCGTATTGGTCATAATAGCTTTTCTGGGAGCCTTGAAATCAACCGAGGGCAGCAGCGCGCCGTGGTTTGTCAAAGCGTCAAGCGAGATCCCGGCTCCGGGAGCGATCGCGCCGCCGTGGTATGACTTGTTTTCGTCAACATATGCTATAACCGTTGCCGTGCCCATAAAAATCATCACGAGCGGTCCGCCGTATTTTTCAAACGCGCCCACACAACCGCACACAATGTCTCCGCCCAAGGTTTCGGGATGGTCGATTTTGAGATCCATTCCGGTTTTGAGACCGGGACCGACGATCAGACTTTTTGCTCCCGTAACCGTTTGTATCGCAACTCTCAGCGGATAGGTCACGGCAGGAACGACCGAGCTGATGATCGAAGCGTCAACTTTTTTTGCGTTCAGTCCGTAAATCAGAAAAAAAGAATACAGCTCAACCGCAAACTCGTCGCTGGTTTTGCTTTTGTCGGTTGAAAATCTAAACTTGAATTTCAGCTTGTTCTCATCAAAAATACCGATTTTGATGTTTGTGTTGCCAACGTCGGCTGTGAGAAGCATATGCGGTCCTCCAATCGGATGTATCTGTCTAATGATAATTATACCACATTTACTGTTTCTTTCAAGATGATATTGAGTAAATTTGACACTTTTTTAACAATTCGGAAAAAAACATTGAAATTCTCCGCTGAATGTGTATAATTATAGTAGTTGAAACATCGGTTTTTGTTGAAAACCGACGTTTTCGGAAAGGAATGAATTTAACATGGATAGTTCTGAAATCAAGCAGCTTCAAATTCTTGCCGCCAAAGCAAGACTGGGAGCAATTCTCGGTACGTACCACGCAAAATCCGGTCATCCCGGCGGCTCGCTCTCGGCAGCGGACATCTTCGCTTACCTTTATGAAAAGGAAATGAATATTGACCCCAAAAACCCAAAATGGGCTGACAGAGACCGCTTTGTGCTTTCAAAGGGTCATTGCTGCCCGTCTCTTTATGCGGTTTTGGCTCTCAAGGGATATTTTGACTGGGACGAGCTGACAAAGCTTCGCCAGGTTGGCGCAATGCTCCAGGGTCACCCCGACATGAAGGGAACTCCCGGTATCGATATGAGCACAGGCTCGCTTGGACAGGGCATTTCGGCAGCGTGCGGAATGGCTCTTGCCGCAAAGCTCGACAACAAGGACTATCGGACATATACTCTCCTTGGCGACGGCGAGGTTGAAGAGGGTCAGGTTTGGGAGGCTGCAATGTTTGCTTCTCACAACAAGCTTGACAACCTTGTGGTCATTGTTGACCAGAACGGACTTCAAATCGACGGCTCTGTTGAGGATGTTGCAGGAATCGAACCGCTTGACAAAAAGTTTGAGTCATTTGGATTTTATGTAATCAAAATCGACGGTCACGACTTTGAGCAGATCGCCGAGGCTCTTGACAAGGCAAAGACAGTCAAGGGTCAGCCTACCGCTATCTTGGCAAAAACCGTCAAGGGCAAGGGCGTTTCATTCATGGAAAATCAGGTCGGCTGGCACGGCACAGCCCCCAACAAAGAGCAGTATGAACAGGCGACCGCCGAGCTTCAGGCTGAAATTGACAGATTGGAGGGCAACTGCTGATGTCACAGGTAATCAAAAAAGCAACAAGAGAAAGCTTTGGCGAGGCTCTTTGCGAGCTTGCCGAGGAAAACAAAGATATAATCGTGTTTGACGCAGATTTGGCTGCGGCAACAAAAACCGGAATTTTTAAGAAGCAATATCCCGACCGCTTTTTTGACTGCGGAATCGCCGAGGGCAACATGATCGGCGTAGCCGCAGGAATGGCGGCGGCAGGCAAGATCCCTGTTGCGGCTTCGTTCGCAATGTTTGCGACCGGCAGAGCCTTTGAGCAGATCCGCAACTCCGTGGCTTATCCTAAGCTTAATGTCAAAATCGCAGGAAGCCATGCCGGAATCTCAACAGGCGAGGACGGCGCGACCCACCAGTGCATCGAGGATATCGCGATCATGCGCGCGATCCCGAACATGATGGTGCTCAATCCGGCGGATCACTGGGAAATGAAGGCGGCTACAAAGGCAGCTATCGAATACAACGGTCCTGTTTATATCAGACTGGGCAGACTTGCAATAGACAGCTTTAACGACCCCGAAAACTACAGCTTTGAGCTTGGCAAGGGAATCACCCTGCACGAGGGCGACGACATTACCGTTATAGCTACCGGACTTGTTGTAAACGAGGCTCTCAAGGCTGTCAAAGAGCTTGAGGCTGAGGGAATCAACGCAAGGCTTATCAATATTCACACGATCAAGCCGATCGACAGAGACATCATAATCAAGGCGGCAAAGGAAACCGGCAGGATCGTCACAGTCGAGGAGCACAACGTTATCGGCGGACTCGGCGACGCAGTGTGCGAGGTTGTCAGCGCGGAGTGCCCCGTAAAGGTAACAAAGCTCGGCGTTCAGGACAGATTCGGTTACAGCGGTCCCGCGCTCGAACTGCTCGATAAATTTGAACTTACTCAGCCGCATATTGCCAAAGCAGTAAGAGATATTGTAAAAGAAGCATAATTCCGCGCACAAAGCAAATAATCAAACTCAGGGTCGGCATTTTTGTCAGCCCTGTTTTTAATTTATATCACACATTAAGGGCACCTCTAAAAATTCACTGTTGTTCAGAGGTGCGGATATTTTATAGTAGATTTATGTCAAAACGACGAAGTCATACTGACGTATAACGAGGACTATGGGCAGCTATGAATTTTTAGAGGTGCCCTTAACATCAACAGAATTTCAAAAACCCGAAAGAGGATATTTTTATGGATTTGATTATTATAGGCGGCGGAGCCGCAGGACTGACAGCAGCAATTTACGCTTGCAGAAGCGGTCTTGAATTTCTGCTTTTGGATTTTTCTTCTTCAATGGGAAGCCAGCTCACCCAAACCGACGAGATCGAAAACTATACCGGCTTTGAAAAAATCGGAGGTATGGAGCTGATAACAAAATTCCGCGCTCACGCTAAGGCATTGGGTGCGCCTATGAAAAACGCCGCGGTCAGGCAAATCGCCAAAACCGACGGCGGCTTTGAGGTCACGACCGCAAAGGAAAGCTTTTTTGCAAAATCGGTCATTTTCTGCGGCGGTGCGAGCCACCGCGAGCTGGGAGTCAAGGGCGAAAAGGAATTTGCCGGCAAAGGCGTCAGCTACTGCGCGGTTTGCGACGGCTTTTTCTATCGCGGCAAGACCGTGTGCGTTATCGGCGGCGGTGATACCGCCGTGACCGAAGCCTTGTATCTCTCAAAATTCTGCGCCAAGGTCAACGTTATTCTCAGGCGCGACAAATTCCGCGCTCAGGGCGCGCTTGTTAAGAAGCTTGAAGAAGCAGCTAATGTTGAGATTTTCTACAAGTCTCAGCTTGCCGAAATTTGCGGAAGCGAGCTTGTTGAGCGCGTGGTTTTGACCGACGGAAGAAGCGTTGAAACAAACGGAGTATTCATTGCCGTGGGGATCACCCCCAACAGCTCTCTTGTAGCTGAGCTTGCAGAGCTTAACGAGGGCGGATACGTTGTTGCCGACGAAGCCTGCCAAACCTCCTGCGAAGGACTTTTTGTTGCAGGAGACGTTCGCCAAAAGCCGCTCAGACAGGTTATCACCGCTTGCTCGGACGGAGCTAACGCAGTGAACTCTGCGGTCGATTTTCTTAACGAATAAGCCTTGAAAGCCTTGACAAAGCTTCTTGACCACAGGGGCGCGGCATATTTTGCGGCAGTGCTGTGTACGCTTTTATGGGGCACGGCGTTTCCGTTCATAAAGCTCGGTTACGAAGCGTTTGAGATCGAAACCGTAGGCTCGCGGCTGCTTTTTGCCGGAGCAAGATTTTTTATCGCCGGGTTTATGGTTTTTGCGGTTGGCTCCGCTCTGCGGCGAAAGCCCCTGATCCCCCAAAGCGGCGATCTCCGTCCGATTTTGCTGCTCGGACTTGTGCAAACTGCGGCGCAGTATATTTTCACCTATATCGGCATAGGCTTAACAAGCGGCGCAAACACCTCGATAATCACCGCCTGCGCTTCGTTTTTTACCGTTATCGGCGCGGCGATATTCTTTAAAAGCGACCGCCTGAATGTTCAAAAGCTGATTGGCTGCGCAGTCGGCTTTGCAGGAGTGCTCATAGTCAACACAAAAGGCGGCTTCAGCCCTCAAACGCTTTTGGGCGACGCGCTGATTTTGTGCTCCACCGTTTCGGCTGCCGCAGGCAACCTTATCGCAAAAAAACTGATGCCGGGGCGCGACCCGGTAACTGTGACCGCGTGGCAGCTAATGCTCGGCGGCGCGATACTCACATTTACGGGAATAATAAACGGCGGCAGACTTTCATTTGATTTACGCGGAATAATGATTTTGCTTTGGCTCGCGCTTGTTTCGGCAGCGGCGTTCACGATATGGACAGCCCTGCTAAAGCGACACGCGGCAAGCAGGATTTCAATTTTCAATCTGCTCGTGCCTGTTTTCGGCACATTGCTGTCGGGAATTTTATTAGGCGAGGATGTTTTCAGAATCGAAATTTTTATCTCAGCCGCATTGATTTCCGCAGGTATCGTGCTTGTGAATTATCGGCAAAGGTCAAAATAATATACGTCTCTGATCCCACCGTACTTTTCGACCGGCTCTGAATTTGCTTTTGCAAAACCGTTTTTGACAAAATTTCGGGAGCTGAAAATGTTCTCAGGGTGGACTGTTGCCCAAACGCTTGTTTTACCATTTTCAATTGCGAAGCTTTTCAAAATCCCGATCAGGAGCGACTGGATGCCGTAACCCACAAAATCCGGGTCTACAAAAACCGTGTCAAGCACACAGTCGCCACCTAAATACGGAGAATATTCAAAATCTGCGAATTTGCAAAGGCTTTGCGTGCTGTCGGGGTTTAAGATCAGATACGCGAAAGCGATCATTTTTTCACCGCTCATAACCGCGACCGCAGGGCTTCCGCACTCAAACGCCGATTCAAGCTCGGCGCGCGAGGTATACGCAAACCATTCCTTTTGCTTCATTTCAGAATGAACCCTGTCTTGCAAAGCGAGGATCATGTCGATATCTTTTATATCGCAATTTTTTAGTTCCGCGTCAAGCGAGGGCTTGGTTTTGCTGTGCAGCGTTAAGCCGCTTTGGTTTTTTATATCGCTCATAATATCACCCTTATTATAATTTTATCACACCATCACCTGATTAACAACCCGGAGGAAAGTATGAAAACAAAAGGAATCATATCCGATATGGACGGCGTAATACTTGACACCGAAAAGCTTTACGTCCGCTTTTGGCGCGAGGCTGCAAGCTTCTACGGATTTCCCATGACCCTCGAACACGCCTTGGGGATCCGTTCGCTCTCGGGCAAGCTCGCCGAAGAAAAGCTACAGGGTTGGTTCGGCAAGGAGTTTGATTATAATGCAGTTCGGCAAAAGCGTATTGAGCTGATGGATGAATTTGTAAATCAAAACGGAGTGGAGCCAAAGCCCGGAGCAAAGGCTCTGCTAAGCTACATAAAAGACAACGGCTACGCCCTCGCGCTTGCGACCGCAACTCCGGTTGACAGAGCCGGGCGATACCTCAAATCGGTTGAGCTCTACAGCTTTTTTGACCAAATCGTAAGCGCGCGCGAGGTCAAGCGCGGCAAACCTGCCCCCGATATTTACCTTTGCGCGGCAAAGCGGCTGGGTCTTGACCCCAAAGAATGTATCGCGCTTGAGGATTCGCAAAACGGAATCCGCTCGGCGTTTGCGGCAGGCTGCAAAACAATTATGGTGCCCGACCTTGACCAACCCACAGAAGAAATAATGCCGTTGCTTTTTGGGGTGGCAAACGGACTGGAGGACGTTATAAACATCGGAAAGCTCTGATTTTCCGGTATAATACATAAGCGAGTGTAACAATGGAATTTTTAACAACAATAGCAAACAACATCGACAACTTTATCTGGGGCTTGCCGATGATAATAATACTGATCGGAACCCACATTTATATGACTGTGCGCACCAAGGGCGTACAGCGCAGGATAATTACGGGAATCAAGCTTTCCGTCACCAAAGACCCTGACGGCGACGGCGAAATCAGCCCGTTTCAGGCTCTGACGACCGCCCTTGCCTCAACGATCGGCACGGGAAATATAATCGGAGTAGGCACGGCGATCGCGCTTGGCGGCGCAGGAGCGGTGCTTTGGTGCTGGCTCACGGGCGTATTCGGAATCGCAACAAAATACGCCGAATCACTCATCGCGCTCAAATACCGCGTCAAGACCACCGACGGCAAAACGCTCGGCGGTGCAATGTATGTGATCGAACGCGCGCTAAAGCCCAAAATAGGCGGCAAAAAAAGAAGCATGAAGTGGCTTGCCGTAGCGTTTGCTTTGTTTGCCGTGGTCGCCTCGTTTGGGATCGGCTGCGGAGTTCAGGCAAATGCGATCTCAAATGTTTTGGACAACGCCTTTAACCCGAATCTGACGCTTGAGCTCAGCTTTATGGGCTCCGACAAATCCGGCGGAGCAGCCTTTGAGGGCTACGGAAAAATCTATGAAAACGGAAAATGGCAAGACTTTGACGGTGCAGACGGAAAGGTTTATTTCAAAAATTCCCAAGGCTTGAACAGTCCCAGAATTTATTATACGGCAGACGGCAAATGGATGGGCGCAGCCATGAACGAAGCCGAGGACGCGCCGGATGTGTTCTTTGCCGAGATCCCGACAAACGCCGGGAACATAAGGTTTGAAGAAAAGGGGATCTCACTGGTCGCGCTTATTGCTGGAATAATCACCGCTTTGTGCATAGGACTGGTGATCTTTGGAGGGATCGGCGCGATCTCAAGGGTGTGCGAGCTGCTTGTGCCGTTTATGGCGGTCATGTACGCAATAGGCTGCATAATAATTTTGTTCATCAACCGCGACGTTTTGCTCGAAACCCTGCGCGTGATAGTCACCTCCGCTTTTTCGTTCAAATCCTTCGGCGGCGGGATCATGGGCAGCGGCATCATGCTTGCGGCACGCTACGGAGTTGCGCGAGGTTTGTTCAGCAACGAGTCGGGAATGGGCTCCGCGCCTATCGTGGCTTCTGCGGCTCAGTCGCGCAACGCGGTCAGACAGGCGTTGATCTCTGCGACCGGAACCTTTTGGGACACAGTTGTTGTTTGCCTGATGACAGGTCTTGTGATCGTCAGCTCCTGCCTGAAAAATCCTAACATCAGCGCAGAAACCATTGAGGGCGGACGACTTACCTCTGCCGCGTTTGAACAAATCCCGATAATCGGAACGCCGATTTTGGTTGTAGGGATCGTGCTGTTCGCCTTTTCAACCATTCTTGGCTGGTCGTACTACGGCGAAAGCTGCATAGAATACATGTTTGGCAAAAAGGGAATAATTCCATACAGGCTGATTTTTGTTTTGATCCTCGTCATCGCGCCGATCACCGCGCTTGACCTTGTGTGGACGCTCTCTAATATTTTTAACGCGCTGATGTCTTTGCCGAATATTATCGCGATTTTCGCGCTCGCCCCATTGATTACGCGCGAAACAAGCTACTATCTGTACGGCAGACGGCTTGACGAATACGATCACACGCCGATCCCCGTGGTTGACAAATAACATCTGCCGAATGCCTAAAGGGCACCTATAAAAAACATATAAAAACTGAGAAGCCGAGCCTAATGAATCAGGCTCGGCTTCCCTTACTTTAATAATGAGGGGGTGCAGGTCTCTTTTTCGACCTGCAATAAAAGAGGAGGGTAGAACATTATACTCGACGGTTGCGGTTCCGTCTTTTGAGTACACCTATATTAAACACCATTATTTTGATAGTTGTGTGAACTTATGTTGAAGAGTCGCTGAAATTTAAGAAAAAAGCAGATGAATAACAAAAAACTTGAAACAAACGTTTGATTTTTTGCGATTTGTGTGTTATAATATTTGCATAAATATATAAAGGGGCGAAAAGCCATGAAGCCGCTTAACAAAACCCAACAAAGAATCCTTGAGTTTATCAAAGAACGTTCTGCGGAAAACCGCATCCCCTCAATTCGTGAAATATGCGATGAAATCGGGCTCAGCTCAACCTCGACCGTACATTATCACCTCAACGCCCTTGAAGAAAAGGGCTTTATAACCCGCGAGCACGGACTGAACAGATGCATAAAGATCGTCGGCGAAGAAAAATCCGTAGCTGTTCCGGTAATGGGACGCGTTGCCGCCGGTATGCCTATCCTTGCAGTTGAGGACATCGAGTGTTATGTACCCGTGCCCGAAAAGCTCTCGCACGGAAGGGAGCTTTTTGCCCTTAGGATCCAGGGCGACAGCATGATCAACGCCGGGATACTTGACGGCGATATCGTGATCGTCAACCGCTCTCCTGTTGCCGAAAACGGAGAAATAGCGGTGGCTCTTGTCGGAGATGAGGCAACTGTAAAAAGGTTTTACAAAGAAAACGGACATTTCAGGCTTCAGCCCGAGAACGATAACTATGAGCCGATAATCGTCGAACAGGTGGTACTGCTCGGAAAGGTGATTTCGGTCGTCAGATACTATTGATTTGAGAGGTCTTTATGAACATTTGTGTTTTCGGCTCCTCCAGCGAGCAAATTGAAAAAAAATATCTTGATTCTGCCCAAAGCCTGGGCGCGGCGATCGCGGCGCGCGGCTGGGGGCTGATCTTCGGAGCGGGAAAATACGGAGTTATGGGAGCTGTTGCCCGTGGCGCAGCAGAGAAAAACGGCGTCATTGTCGGCGTAAGCCCCGAGTTTTTTAAGGAACTAAACGTTTTGCGCTATGATTGCACCGAACTTGTTTTCACCGATACCATGCGCGAGCGCAAAGGAGTTATGGAGGACAGAGCCGACGCCTTTGTGATTTGCCCCGGAGGAATCGGGACCTTTGAAGAATTTTTTGAGGTCATAACCCTAAAGCAGCTTGAACAGCACTCAAAGCCCATAATAATATATAACGTGGGCGGCTACTACGACCCAATGCTCGAAATGATGAATATTTCGATCGGACAGGATTTTATGAGCCACGACGTAACAAAGCTGTATGAGGTTGTTGACACCGAGCGCGAGGTGCTTGACCATATCGAAAACTACGTGCCGTTCTCATACAACAAATATAAGGTCAGCTCTAAAAATTCATAGCTGCCCATAAAAAACGGAGGACAAAAATGGCTGATTGCTGCGAAAAATGTGCGCACTACATAACCGATGAAGAATTTGGAGATTATTGTGCGCTTGATCTTGATGAGGACGAAATGGCGCGGTTTTTGACCCAAAGCATGGACAACTGCAATTATTTTCAGCTTTATGATGAATACAAGATCGTGCGTAAGCAAAACTGAGGCAACAAAGCTCAGCTTGTGTTGCAGCTAATAAAAATGGCTTATACAGTCAGGAAAAGAGGTCATAAATGAATACAAACAACTCGCCAACCAAACGAAAAAGCTCGTTTCTGTCGTCAAACCCCGTAATGCGGCGACTCGACAGGATCAGTGACTATTCGCCGTCAAACTCCGCCACCTACGGAGGTATCACCGCAAAAACCGCATATTTCATCCTTTTCACAGTTGTGGGGATCATTGTTCATCTGATTATGGCAGAGAAGCTGGCTGCCGGTGATCCTGTTAATATCAACTACAAGGGCTTTGAAATCCAAATGTATTCAAATGAGGTCATCGCGCTCGGAGCGTCTGTTGTTCTTGCGATCGTCTTTCAGCTTTTAGCGTTTTTTGTAAAGGTGACAATCCCCGTAACGGGCGCGCTGTACTGCGTCACCCAAGGCTATTTCATCTCGTTTTTGGTGTTCAAGGTGCTAAAGGGCTATGAATATCTCGGCGCACTCGCCCTCGTTATCACCCTTGTGATAATCATGGTAATGGCGATCCTGTACTGCACCGGCATAGTCCGAGTGACCAAGAAATTCAAGATGGTCATGACTACCCTGTTTATCACGGTCGTTTCTACCACTCTTATCAGCGTTGCCGGATATTTCATTCCGCTGACAAGACCGCTTGTAACCGCGCTGAGCCAAAACATTTTGTTCTCGATCGGAACCTCGGTTGTGTTTATCATAATCGCAGCACTGTTCTTGATTTGTGATTTTGACACGATCGACCACGTTGTCAGCGACAAGCTGCCCAAAAAGTATGAGTGGCAGGCGGCGTTCGGTCTTGCATTCACCGTTATCTGGATCTACCTCAAGGTGCTCGACATCATTTTGACGATCGCCGGCAACAAAAAGGATTCGTAAATTTATCAGAGTTTCCTATTAATAACACACAAAAAGAGGCTGCCGCGTTACTGCGACAGCCTCTGATCGTACTTGAAAATGTGTGTTAAAAAAGCTTTGATTAGCAGAAGAAAACGTCCATTTCTTTCTCTTCGCCGTCAGCAACGAAGTAAGCCTTGCTCTCTTCGGGCTTGAGATAAACAGAGATTTCCTTTGCGTCCTTGCCGTTTGTTGCTTTGATGTTTTCGATAACCTCGTCAACAGAAACCTGAACTCCGCCAAACTCGATGAAGAAGTCAACCTTTGTTGCGGCAGGCTTCTTTGGAGCTGTCTTTTTGGGAGCTGCTTTCTTTGCAGGAGCTTTTTTCTCGGCAACCTTCTTCTCGGCTGCCTTGGTGGTTGTTTCCTTCTCGGCTGTCTTAGCGGCAGCCTTCTTTGTTGTTGCCATAAAAATCCTTCTTTCAAATCCAAAATTATACTGTAAATTTTAAGGGCATTTTGTTAAAAAATCCGCCTTTAGTCTAATTATACCGTTGCAAAAAAAAATTGTCAATAAATACAAATTATTTTCGGCGGTTAATACATATTTGCAAATAATATATTTTTTCATTGAGCACTTTTCACAATAAACTATGTAATATTTTGTAGATAATTCCGCCTTGACAATCTTTTTTGACCTTTGCGATTTTGGGCTGCGCCCGACCTTGGCTCACAAAACCGAGGCACAGATTTCAGAATTGTAAATTGAAAACACCTCTCCTGTATGTTACAATAAAATAAGTGTAAGTCAGCACCGCAGGATCTGCACAGCCCGATCATGCGGTGTTGCCGCAAATAACGCGCGCCGCATTTTGTGCGCAGCCGTAAAGAAGGAAATTGTTTTGACAGATAGCTTTTTGATGATTGCCGAGCAGGTGCTTGTGCTGTTTGTGCTGATAGCTGTGGGCTTTGCCTGCGGAAAAAAAGGCTTGCTGACCGAGCACGCGTCCAAAAAAATGACAGATATCGTGCTCTATGTTGTCACACCATGCGTAATGATATCGGCGTTTCAGCGCGAGTTTTCTTTTGAACTGTTGGGCAAGACCTTGATCGCCGCGGTCGTTGCCGCGCTGATAATCGTCGGCTCAATATTTATTTCGATTCTGATTTTTCGCGACAAAAACGAGGCACGAAAAAAGGTTTTGCGATTTTCGGTGGTTTTCTCAAACTGCGGCTTTATGTCGCTGCCTCTTCAAAAGGCGATCCTCGGCAACGACGGCTGGTTTTACGGATCGATTTTCGTTGCGGTTTTCAATGTCTTTGTGTGGACGTACGGTCTGGCTTCCATGAGCGGAGACATCAAGCAGCTCTCTATCAAGAAGCTCGCATTCAACCCCGGTATCGTGGGAGTTGCAGTCGCGCTTGTTTTGTTCGTTTGCAGGATAAGTCTTCCTAATGTCATCAGCTTGCCTGTGGAGTACCTTTCAAGCCTGAACACTCCGCTGCCAATGCTGATAATCGGCTTCTATCTTTCGCGTGCAAACCTAAAAAAAGCTTTCGGCGACCGCTGGGTTTACCTTGCAATGCTGATCCGCTTGGTCGTTATCCCTGCTGTCGCATTGCTCGCAATGGTTGTGCTTAGGCTCGACAGCACAATGACGGTTGCGTTTATCATCGCTTCCTCAGCACCGACAGCCGCTACAACAACAATGTTTGCGGCAAAGTTCAACAGGGACTCAGAGCTTTCGGTTAGCATAGTCGCAGCCTCGACCTTGGTTTCAATAGCAACAATGCCGCCGATAGTAGCCTTGGCGCAGACCCTGACTTAACAGACGGTTGCCTGATTTTATAAAATTCGTAATTTTCTCAAATTTTTCGTGAGGTGAAAAAATGCCGAGAAGCTCTATGCAGAAGCAGAAGCTTTTATATCTCCAAAAAATAATGCTCGAAAAAACCGACGAAGCTCACGGGCTGACTGTTGTGCAGCTGGAGGAAGAGCTTGCGCGCTACGGGATCGCGGCAAGCCGAAAGGCGTTGTATGACGATTTAAAGATCCTTGATGAAAGCGGCTTGGATGTTTGCAGCACACGCACCAAAACCGTGAAGTACTATGTAGGCAGCAGAGATTTTGAGATCCCGGAGCTAAAGCTGCTTGTTGACGCGATCCAAAGCTCAAAATTTATCACCAGAAAAAAGAGTCTGAGCCTGATAAAAAAACTTGGCAAGCTTGTCAGCGAAAACGAAGCCAAACAGCTTGTAAGGCAGGTGTATGTGTCCAACCGCGTAAAAAATGTAAACGAGAGGATATATTATAACGTTGACAAGATTTATGCGGCTATTTCGGGAGATAAGCAGATCTCGTTTATTTACTATATGTGGCAGGTCAACTTTGGCGGAGATCTGGACAAAAGGATCGTTCGCATTCCGCGCAAAAACGGAGAAAGATACTGCGTTTCGCCGTGGGCACTTTGCTGGGATGATGAAAACTATTATTTGGTCGCCTATGACAGCACGGCTGATATGATAAAGCACTACCGGGTTGACAAAATGGAGGATATCATTGTCACAGAAGCTGCGCGCGACGGCGACAGGCAGTTTGAAAAATTTGATATCGTCCGTTACACCAAAGGGGTGTTCTCAATGTTCGGCGGCGAAGAAACCGAAATCACGCTCAGCGTTGACAACAGCCTTGTGGGGGTCATTGCCGACCGGTTTGGCTCGGATGTTTTTATATCGCGCGAAAGCGACGAAAGCTTCAGAGTCAATATCAGGGTGATGTTGAGCGATCAATTCTATGCGTGGTTGTTTGGATTGGGCAACAAAGTGAAAATAATATCCCCTAAAACAGCAATAAATGGCTTAAAAAACAAAATATCGCATATTTATGACATATATATGTAGTTGTGTTAATAGATATTTGTTGTTTTTTGTCGAATATGAAAATTATCATTGACCAAATGGCTTTTTTTGGTTATAATTAAAGAATAGGAATAGCACAATGCTGTATTTTATTCCACATATTTTAACATTATATAATAATTACTCAAAAGTGGTGAGTTTATGAGTCTGAGTTTTCACAAAGGACCTCCAACAGAAGGCACGTTTAGGGTGACGTGCAGCGAAACAATGCTTCACGATACATGGAATGCGCAAACCGAAGCTATTTTGGGGAGAGTTAAAACCGGCTCCTTTGTAATCGAGTCTGCGTCGCGGGCGGCGAGCCTCAAAGAGCAGGATGTTTTTTTTATTGCGCCAAATCACAAATACAGATTTGTAAACACCCAAGACGCAAAGGTCGAGGTCATCGGGCTGAATCTGTCTAATCCGGCTTCCGTTACCCAGGAATATGTGCCGTCAAACATCTTGAAGGCTCTTGCCAACGGCAACTGCACTCCGTTTGCCGTTGTTGAGTCAACAGACGAATTTTCACGTCCGCTTCACGAATGTATCGATCAAATCAATGCAGCCGTTGAGGATAAATCCGAGTATTATCAGCTTTTGGTTCACGGAAAAATGTACGAGGCGTACTATCATCTGTTCTCAAACGGAATGATAAAGGTCTTTGATTCCGAAAACAAGAGCCGCAAATATTGCATTATGAGCAACATCACCGAGTATATCGGCGAGCACTATGTTGAGAATATTTCGCTTGAAAGCGTTGCCGAGGCAACCGGCATCAGCCGCTACTATGTTTCGCATCTCTTTAAGGAGCTTATGAACACAACGTTTGTTAATTATGTCAACGAGCTTCGCCTTAACCGCGCGGCAATGCTTTTGATAACCACCGATAACCCAGTCATTGAAATCGCGTCGATGTCAGGCTTTAACAACCTCTCTAATTTTAACCGTGTGTTCAAAATTCGTTTTGAAAAGACCCCGACGGCGTATAGAAAGCCTTGATTCAATAATTAAAGTATTCACAAAATAAAGAGCAGACAGAAAGCGAAAAATCCTTCTGTCTGCTTTGTTATATCCTGTGTATTTATACAAGCCTTAGAACAGCTCGTCTGTATCAAGCGCGTCCTCTGCCACGGCAGAAACCTTTTCCGCTGCGGCTTCGGCAGTTTCCTTTGCAGAGTCCTTAAGCTCTTCGGCGGTTTCCTTTGCAGCATCCTTAAGCTCTTCCGCTTTTTTCTCTGCACTTTCGCAGGCTTTTTCGGCAGCGTCGGCAACAGCCTCAAACGGCGAGCTTTCATATTCGCTTTCGTTTGAGCACGCAACGGTGATATCAACGATATCGTCTGCTTCATACTTCGGCTCTGCGTCGTCTTTGAGCTTGTAAATAAACTCGTCTCTGCTCTCAACGATCGTTCTGTAGCAGTTTCTGGCTCTGGCGATTTTTGCCTTGGAGTCCTCGATCACCTTAAAAAGCTGCTTTTGCTTGTCGTCAAGCTGAATGTCGCCTTTTTTCTGCATTTCGTAATACTGCTTGCCCAGTGCGATATATGCCCTGTTCATCATTTCGCTCTCGTTTTTCATAACAAGTCTGAGCCTGTTGAGCTTTGCTTTGGTTCTGTTTTTCTCAACCAAGCTTTGTGTAACAGAGGAAATTGTATTTACCGCGGAATTAACAGTGTCCTTTAATGTATCCATTATTGCCATAACCATTCTCCTTTTAGGTGATAGTTTTTGTTCTCTATTATTATGACAGATATCTTTTATAAAATCAACATTTTTTTAAAAATTACTTGTGAATTTTACTTAATGTTGATATAATATTCCCAGAGCTATTATTAACAGAGCCGAAATCAAGGCTCAAAAAAGAGGTGTTATCATGCCCAACAGCAAGGTCAGCAAGGCAGTGGTTTGTCCCGAGTGCGGCGAGCTTGGCAAGGCTGAAATATATACGAGTGTAAACGCGACGGTCCACAAGGGCTTGCGCGACAAGGTTCTTGAGGGAGATTTGTTTGCCTGGGTTTGCCCGGCGTGCGGTCACAAGGCAAGGCTCACATATCCGATTTTGTATAACGATATGAAAAACCGTTTTATGGTTTATATGATCCCGAAAATCGACAGGTTCCAGCTTTGCGACAAAGAGCTTGAGGAAAAGTACAGCAATCTTCGCAATATAAGCAAGAGGATAGTCCCCGACTTCAACTCGTTCAAGGAAAAGATTTTTATTTTTGAAAGCGGACTTGACGATATGGCGGTGGAGCTGACCAAGGTCGCAATAAGCCAGACTGTTTCAAAAAAGCTCAACGGCGCAAAAATTTCGGAAGGATATCTTTCGATGTACGACCGCGAGAGCAATACAATGGGCTTTACGTATTTTACCGGCGAGCACACTCCGTACGTCCAAACCGCCCGACTTGAAATATACGGAAAATCCAAGGATATCATCGAGCGTTTTGCTGTCAAGGATAAAAAGCTCAAGGGCTTTATCAATATCAACGACGAATGGGCGGAAAATATTCTCTATCGCTACAAGCGTGCAAAGCATATCGAAAAGCTGAACAAGCTCAGCGAGTAGTAATATCCGCAGAAAGCTCCGGAGCAAGAGGAGTTTTGATGCAAAAGGCCTTTATAACGCCGCGGATCTGGTTTGGACTGATGCGCGACGGCTGCGGCTGATTGCAAAATCTGTTCAGCGAAAACGATCCGTCCGGGGTGTTTATTACGCAGTAATAATGCTCGGTGATCGAGCGGCGGTTTCTGATATAGATGATCGCCGCAGGGTATTTTTCTATATTTTCCCGGCATTGTTTGGTGTTCTTATAAACTTCATAGTCAAATCCGTGAGCGTTCAAATATCCTTCGATCCCGCGTGAGGATACCCCCAACGCTCCGTTTAGCCTGAGCGCGTGATTGTGTTCAAGCTCAAGGATGATCTTGGCAAGATCGGCTTTTCCGCGCGTCATCAGCGTCAGGTTATACAGCGCGATCGCTCCGCAGCCGTTGCAGAACACCGAAAAGCCGCCGATGGAAATCCTTTTGAAAATTTCAAGACTTTGACTGCATATTTCGCCGCCTTGATAAAACAGGGCGGCGTTTTTGCGGTATTTTTCTTTGCGGCTGAGGTTAGGATCGGAAGAAAGTATACTGTCCGCGTCAGCCCAGCCGCGCCCAAGCCTAAGCAAGCTCTTCGAGCAGCGCGATCAGATTTTCGGTTGAAAATCCCGGCTCGCTGTCAAACTCTGCGTTCAGGGCTTCGGTGTTGTCGTAGGAGTGCTCAACCTCCTTTGAGTATCTTTGTAAAATTCTCATTCGGTTGAACGGATAATTTTTTTCTGCAAAATCAGCGTCCAGCTTGCCTGTTACAATAAATGCGCACACAATTCGCTTGATCGAATACAGCACGTCGGCGGAATGGATCGCCTCAAGGTAATAGCGATAGATATAATACAGAGCGAATTTTTCAAAATCTGTGGAAAAATCCTCGCGGATCTTTATTTTTTCGGCTTGCTTTGAAGCTTCCGAAAGAGCTTTTCTCCACTCTTCGTTCATGATCTCAAAGCCAAGGTGCATATCAAAAATAAAACCGCAGCCGCGGCTCTCGGCTTTTGAAAGCTCCAGAGGCTGAGGCTCCTTTCCGTTGAGCAGGCTTTGAACCTGAGCATTGAATTCAAGGCAGTTCGCAAGCCTGTAAGCAAACGGCTCTTCGCGGTCAAGCAGAAGATTTGCGGTGCGCTCTCTTGCCTTTAGCAAAAAGCTCATAAAATCGTCGCTGTTTCCGTATTGCGCAAGCTCGGCTTCAGAACCGAAATCAGAATAAGCGTCGTCGCCGGAACGAAGCATGATCCTTGCCGCCTCCGGGCAGGCAAAGGAAAGTATATGCTCGGTAAAGCCGTCATAATCAATATGTACTCTCGGAAAATTGGCGCAGGTTTGGCTCAGGTGCTCCTCGCCGATACCGATGTATATGTCGCAGAGCATATCCTTGTTCCAAAACGGACATCTTCCGCCGCGCGATTTAAACACTCGCTCGCCGTACTCGTCGGTTTCGGCAAGGGCGCGGATCTTGTCGCCGAGCGCGCCCTCAACGGTCTGATAAAACTTTTCGGTTTCGCTGTCAAGGTCAATATCCCAGTCCTTGCAGCAGCTGTCCTCACAAAGATTGGCAATGCATTTAAAGCTTTTGTAAAAGCTTGGATAGATGTCAGGCATAAAACCACTTCCGTATTTTCAGCATAAAGCTGCTTAATTTATTACAGCAACCGAGTATCGCTCAAATTTGTATATCTCGGTCGTTTTGCTTTGAGCCTGCGGTATTCGCTCGTTTTCGATAACGTAGATTCCGGGAGTGCTGTAATTCAGTCCCTCGGCGTTGTCAAAAACGTAGTTTGAGAATGAGCTGATCTCCTGAAACATACTGCCCGGGTTGGAGATTGAAGCTGTTGTGGTGAATTCCTGAGGCGGAGTCTTGGATACATACAAGGCATAGATATACGGCATGAGCGGCTGGGTCGTAACGCTGATGGTGCGCTCTTTATGAGCCAGCGAGGTCGCCTTTGCCAATGCCTCGTCAAAGGTGTCGAAAAAATCGGAGGTTGAATAATTTTTGAAATCCTTGCCGAAATATCTGGTCAAAAAGCCTGAGAAGCAGATCGCATAGGCGACCGCGATCGCCGCAAGCCTGCGCTTGTCGGTTGCAAGGTCTGCAATGCCGACAGCGGTGAAAAACAACAGCGGAATATAAATCGAGCTGATGCGGTTGATGTTGGGGTCCTTGTAATAGAAAAACATTGTGATAGTACACGCCAGCGCGGCAAGCACAATAAAATCAAAATGCGTTTTGCTTTTGAAAAAGCGGTAGATACCAACCGCCCAAAACGGCGCGGAGATAACATAAATACAGCCGTAAAACGTGAATGCGTTTCTCTCATATGTATCGGTTTGCTCAATAAATCTGTAGAAAATATTGCGGAAAAAGTCATAGAACGTTGTGCCGCCCTGTGCTTCGATCCGGTTTCCGTACAAACGCGGGATAGAGATAGGACCAATAAATACGCTGCTGTCAAACTGGAAAAAGTTGATTATAACAAAAATATAGATCGGGGTAGAAATAATCAAAAATACGATCGCAGCGATTATCAGGGTTTTGAGCGGCGCAAGCTTTTTGATTATAAAATAGATGAAGCATACAAGCACCAAAAGTGTGATAACAAGGTACGAGGGACCGTAGGAATAAAGCGACAGTGCGGCGATCACCGCAGCGGCATAGAGGTATCGCGGCTTTTCGGTCGCATAAGAAACCGCCCAAATCAAGAGCAGCAGCATTACCGGAAAAATATTTGCCTCCAAGCCCCAGCGACCCGACATAATGCTCCAGGGCGCGGCAGCGGCAAGAGCCATTGCAATAAAGCCTGCGCGCTTGCCCTTAAAGTGCCTGACTGTAAAATACATTAAGACCACAGTCAGCAGTGAAAATAACAAATTCACGGCTCTAACGGAATAAATATTCAGCCCGAAAACTGCGATAAATGGCATTGACAGATAGGCGTACAGCGCGTTTTGACCGCTGCCCCATGCAAGCAGATGAACAGGCAGGGTAAAGCCGTTGCGGTCCATTCCGTAGTTGAGCAAAGCCCAGGCGTCGTATCCTATTGAGGCTTCGTCCTGATTGATACCTCCGGGATGCTTGCCGAAAAGTATTATCCTTGCGGCAAAAGCCACGGCGAATATGATCGCGAACAAAATTTTATCTTTATTTGCGTATACAAAATCGTTTTCCTGAATTTTATGTTTTAGCTTTTCCAAGTTGATTTTTCCCTGCCCGATTTTTGTGATTCAAGACAATTATAATATACGGCTGAAATTTAGTCAAGCATTAACCGGGATCGAATAGGAATCGAATAGAAATAATCGAAACATAAAAAACCCGGGTTGATTTTGTTGTTTTTACATAAAAAGCGATCGATTTATTAAGCTATTTTGCGAATTGATAATAAAAGCTCTGCGTGATATTATATAGTTGTAAAAGCAAGGTAAATCATATGCGATTCTTGCTTTGAATAAAAACGGAACAGGAGGTTTTGTTATGAAATCAAAAAAAGAATTGATAAAAATATTATCGGTAATTTTTTCGTTGGTGCTGTCTTTTGGAGCGGTATCGGTCGTTGCCCACGCGGAAGAAATTTACAAATACGCCGGGAACACCTATACCTATAACGTGCTTAACGACGGAACGGCTGAGATCACATCTTTTTCCGGTACAAAACCGGAAAAAGAAATACCGAGAGCTGTGGGAGGTTATACAGTTTCGCGTATCGGCAATAACGCATATACCGGCTTGACGGTTGATAACGAAATAGATACGCTGAAGGTAAGATATTATCCCACCGGGTTTTATTTTCCTGAAACCACAGTTTCTATCGGAAATTCAGCTTATAAAAACTGCACGTTTGAACGCAATATAATGTATATGCCGCAGGCGTTGAAGAGAATTGAGGACTCTGCCTTTGAAAACTGTTCTTCTCTGAAATGTATCTCTTTTTATCCCGGCTTGGAGAGTATCGGCGATAACGCTTTTTCCGGATGTACCGGCTTGTCGTCAATTGATTTTTTCGGTACGCAGGATGAATGGAACAATGTTGATATCGGAACCGGAAACGAGTGCTTGCTTAATGCTACGATTAATTTTACTTATGATTACACAAATTACGGAGTTGAGATCTTGCCGGATGACACAATAGAATTGATCACTTACTATAACCCTGATATGCTCAGTATGGATAATTCTCTGCGTGTTGATGATATTCCGCAAATTATTTTCAATCGCAATGTTACAAGTCTTGGTGAATGGTTCATTGCTGACACGGGCGCAGACTTGGATATAGTGATCCCGGAAAACATAACACATATCCATCCGAAAGCGTTAGTAAAGAATTACAGCGTTGTCAATGTGACGGTAGACGAAAATAATCCTGTTTATGACAGCAGAAACAACTGCAAGGCTATTATAGAAACCGATACCGGAAAGCTTGTTTTCGGCTGCAAAAACACTGTTATACCTACAGGCGTCACATCGATCGGAGATTATGCCTTTTATTCCTGTAAAATACGGAGCCTTACTATCCCGGAGGGAATAGTGAGTATCGGCGAGGAAGCTTTTTGCGTTTCAAATCTAAAAAATTACAATCTGCCGTCATCTCTTCGCTATATAGGAAACGGGGCGTTTTCGCATACTTTGGCTAATTATATTACACTTCCGGGCAACTTGGAATATATAGGAGATACAGCGTTTTGGGGATGTAGAAATATTAAAAGTATAACCATTCCGGCGAGTGTAACTTACGTTGGCACCGGTGCGTTTAGCTATTGTGCATCACTTAACACTATCAAGGTGAACACAGGCAATTCCGTTTATGACAGCAGAGAAAACTGCAACGCTATAATAAAAACCGACACTAACGAATTAGTCGGAGGATGTAAATCGACCGTTATTCCGGATGGGATTACAGCAATAGGTTCTGATGTATTCCGCTGGAGTGAAATTACGGAAATAACCATACCAAACAGCGTCCAAAGGATTGATGACAGGGCTTTTGACTGTTCCAAAATTACCGATGTGTATTTTATGGGAACCGAGGAGCAGTGGAACAGAATTTTGATCGGTAGTGACAACAGAGCGTTTAATAACGCGACTATTCATTATCTTGCGCCCGATATTTTAGGTGATGCAGACGGAAACGGAACGTTAGATATCAATGATGCTACGCTGATCCAAAAGCACCTTGCTTCGTTAGAGACTGTTTCCGAAGACAAACTGGATTTGTGCGATACAGATAAAGACGGTTATGTTTCAATCAAGGACGTGACGCTGATTCAAAAATATCTTGTCGGACTAACCGAATCTTTGTAGTAACTTTATAGTAATAATAATGGGGCTGACTCAAAAGTTGAATTGAGTCAGCCCCTCTTTGTGGGGGTTATGTCCACAATAACGTCATAAAAAACTGCTCATAAGCGTCGTCCCAGCCGTCGATCGGGTTTACTCCGCCGCCGTTTACGCTCCTCAGCTTTTCGTCGCTTGAGTTTTGCCCTATAGCCATAAGCTCGCCCGGCTTTATATCATAGCCCATCGCTTGGCACAGGCTGCAAAAATCCTCTACCGGGTTTTTAGAATCCCTGGTTTTCAGCAGCTTATCCTTTAGGCTTTGGTCTTTTTTGGCGTCCTTTAGCAGGCGTTCAAGCTCTTGTTCTGTCATATTGCTTCCTCCTGTGCCCGGATTTTGCCCGAAAAATGCCCGACCTGATGCGAATTTCGCAGATCATGTCGGGCGATAATGATTTTTGCGTTTGGCGAATTACTCGATTGCGTTATCGAGATATTCCATAAGCTCCTCGTCGTCCTTTTTTTGCTTGTCTTTAACAATGAAGAAAGCTGTAAGTGCGGCGGAAAGTGCGGCAACCATAGAAATGATTCCGATGATTAATGCTAATTTTTTGTTTTTCATAGTTGTTCCTCCAAACGTTAGTATTATTTAGCCTTTATTATTAGCCACTTGTATAATTATATTCTAACATTTTTTATAAAAAAGTCAACAACTAAAACAAAAAAAGCAGAGAAAAACTCTGCTTTTAAGTCAAAACTCTTAAAAAGTGCCGATAGACACCGCTGCGGCGTCAAAAGCTTCTGTTTCAAACAAAGTTGAAAAAAGCCTGCCTTGTGCGCCTGATGCCTTATGCCGAAGCGTTGAGTCTTTTTGCAAGAGAGGACTTGCTTCTTGCCGCTGTGTTCTTGTGAAGGATTCCCTTTGCAGCAGCCTGGTCGATTTTCTTGATAGCAAGACGAACTGCCTCTGCCTTGTTGTCGGCGTTTGTGTCAACAGCGTAGTAAGCCTTCTTAACAGCTGTTCTGAGAGCTGACTTTGCAGCCTTGTTGCGAGCTGTTTTTGCAGCGATAACCTTTACGCGCTTTTTGGCGGATTTAATGTTTGGCATTGTCTCACCTCCTTAAAATATCAGTCATATGGATAATATAATATCATATTATACCTCTAAAATCAAGCGTTTTTTTGAAAAAAACCGAGAATTTAATAAAATTTTAAGGCGAGATAATTCCCAAAGTAAATTCCACAGTGGAATTTGACAGTGGAATTTAATATGGGAAGAAAATACTGTAGAATTTAGTCTGGGAAAAGGAGGTCCCGG
>OMZU01000076.1 GCA_900315605.1 uncultured Eubacteriales bacterium
CAGGAGCGAGCGCTAATTCCGTCTGTGAGTATCGGGCTGCTCCCGATATGGCGACGACCTACACAAGCGATAATGATACTTCTCTACGGAGCTGGCGGAGAACCCGGCAGAGGTGAGATTCCTATGAGCCTGATAGCAGTCAGACGCTTGAAGAACTTCCCGTATAGATTTATCTATCCGCTGGGGCGTCGAGGACAAATAAGCGGAAAAGTTACATAGCTGTTTTTGCAGGACAGCTATAAAACCATTTGAAAGGAGGAAAACGAATGCCAAACTGCAAAACTATTGCTATTTGCAATCAGAAGGGTGGCGTCGGAAAAACGACAACCACAATGAACTTAGGCATTGGCTTGGCGAAGCAAGGTAAAAAGGTACTCCTCGTTGACTGTGATCCACAGGGCGACTTAACAACCTGTCTTGGTTGGCAGCGTGTCGATGAAATCCCTGTTACCCTCGCTACCAAAATGCACGAGATTATCCGTGACGATAGCACAGATGTAAAAAGCGGTATTCTCCACCACGAAGAAGGCGTAGACCTCATTCCTTCCAATACGGATTTGGAAGCGCTGGAGATGTACCTTGTGACGGCTATGAGCCGTGAGAACATCTTGAAGAACTATCTGAACAAGGTGAAGCCGAACTACGACTACATCCTTATTGATTGCAGACCTTCACTCGGTATGCTGACCTTAAACGCTTTGACGGCTGCCGACAGCGTTGTTATTCCTGTTCAGGCACAGTATTTGCCTGCAAGGGCTATGACACAGCTTCTTCGGACAGTATCAAAGGTAAAGGCGCACACCAATCCTAATTTGGCGATTGACGGCATTTTACTGACAATCGTTGATAACAGGACAAACCTTGCTAAAAGCACGATGGACGCAATTCGTGAAAACTTTGGGAGCGCTATCAGAATTTACAAATCCAAAATCCCCGTTGCGGTAAAAGCCGCCGAGGTATCGTCCAAAGGAAAGAGTATTTACGCCTACAAGCCTAACAGCAAGGTGGCTACGGCATACGCTGATTTCACAAAGGAGGTGCTTGCAAGTGGCAGACAGAAAGAGCGACTTCGCTCTGCCGACGCTCGATGACCTTTTCTCCACACAGGAGGAACGGGACGACGCAAGGCTCGAAAAAATCAGGGATATTCCGATTGACTTGATTGATGACTTTCCCGACCACCCGTTTCACGTCAGAGATGACGAGGATATGGTACAGTTTGTCGAGAGCATCAAGACCAACGGCGTTTTAACGCCTGCCGTTCTCCGTCAGAAAGAGGACGGGCGTTATGAGCTTGTCGCAGGACACCGCAGAAAGCGAGCTTGTGAGCTTGCAGGGCTTACTACTCTCAGGAGTGAGATTAAGGACTTAACCCATGATGAAGCGGTTGTATATATGGTTGAGAGTAATTTTCAGCGTACAACAATCCTTCCCAGCGAGAAAGCCTTTGCCTACAAAATGAGGTTGGAAGCAATGAGCAGGCAAGGAAAACGCACAGATTTAACTTCCAACCCAGTGGGTGGGAAGTTGATGGGCAAAGAAACCGCACAGATTGTCGGAGAACAGTCAGGCGATAGCTCAACACAAGTCCGCCGATATATCCGCTTAACTTTCCTTGTTCCTGAACTCTTGGAATTTGTGGACGAGGGCAGAATCAAAATGCGTCCTGCCGTTGAGTTGTCCTATCTCGACGAAGATAGTCAGCGTGATGTTGTCGAGCAGATTGACATTAACGACTGCACACCGTCGCACGACCAGACAATCCGAATGAGGAAAATGTTTGATAGCGGCAAACTGACGGCGGAAGCTGTTGAAGCGATTATGTCGGAAGAAAAGCCCAACCAGCGTGAGCGCATTGTGCTGCGTGGTGACAGAGTACGAAGCCTTATTCCGAAGAATGTTCAGTTGAAGGACACGGAGGACTATGTGTGCAGGGCTCTGGAGCATTACGCCAAGTATCTGCGCCACCGTTCAGAGCGTGACAGCAGGTAGGAAAGATAATGGGAAACCTTTATCCCCGCCGTTTATGAATGCTTCAAGGCAAATGAGCGTTGTTATAGGCGGGAAAGAGCGCCCACCGGCGCTTTGACTTCCCCCTTTCTCACACTCTAACCCCTAAGACTACCTGTACCAACCGAAAAGAAAGATATTAACTATCTCTTAAATATACTCTATCTCATAAACTATATCTTTCTTAAAGGTGCAGGCAAACCAATTCAAACACACAATTTCAATTCAAAACTTATGGAGGTAAACCAATGACAAAAGTTTTCAACAAGAGAAACGCCAAGCGTGTTACGGCGATCCTTTTAGCCGTTGTAGCTGTCGTTTCTTCAATTTTCATCATTCCCACCGCCAGCGCTGCCGGAAAAGAGGTCACTGTGACCTTTGACTACTGCTACGGTGCGATGCGTTCCTAACTGAAAAGGTTAGGCACTAAATAAAGAACGTAAAGTTCTATTTAGGAGAACTGATAATTCGAGCAAGTGGAATGAAGGAGTAACGTCCTGAAACGCTTCCCCTGATACTCCGACTGGCGTTCATAGTAATATGGAGGTCAGAAGCTCGGTGAAGTCGGCAGAGAGTAACCGTAATGAAAAATATATTAATTTTTCCACGAAAGCGGCTCAGAGGTGAGCTGTGTTACCTATATGCCGGGGGTCTATAAAACAGCTATGGTGAGAATGACTGTAAAAAGGTCTGACGAACTTGCGAATGTACGGGTCTAAAAGTAGGAAGTATAGAAATGTACTTCTGTCTAAAAAAGGCAGTTAGTGTGGTTTAGTAAAAATCGTAGCTCTGAAAAACCATATAGTGTTACATGCACTATCAAGCTAACAGGCTCATAGCAAAGCACCTAAGGCTGTATGTACAGATAGAATTATTGGAACGCAGAAAGCGGCAGAACGCTTGTTAATCAAGCGGTGGTGACGAAGAACAATAAGCACCTTTAATTGCCGTGAGAGTGGTGGCACGACCAATGAAACCGTGGATAATAAGCGGTGGAGGAACAGCCACTAGTCATAAATATAAGAAAGTTATAGGTAAACAAATTCATAGCTTCGGGTATGACAAAGAAAAACATTTCCGAAAGGGGTGTTGCCTATGACAAAAGTTGCAAAATTACGCCATAATGAATACTACTGTTTACAAGAAACTTTTGATAATTTGTATGCAGATAGTCAGCAAGGAAAAGTTTTCAATAAACTTATGGAGATTATTTCATCTCCAGAAAATATTCGGCTTGCATACAGAAATATCAAAAGAAACAACGGCAGTAAAACGTATGGCACAGACAAATGTACTATAGAAGATATAAAATCAATACCTACTGATAAATATGTAGAAATAGTACAGCGAAAACTAAACTATTATCAACCAAAACCTGTAAGACGTGTTGAAATTCCAAAGCCCAACGGCAAAACAAGACCGTTGGGAATACCCGCAATAGTTGATAGATTAGTGCAACAATGTATATTACAAGTGCTTGAACCAATCTGTGAAGCCAAATTTCACGAAAGAAATAATGGTTTCAGACCAAACAGGTCAGCAGAAAACGCAATAGCACAATGTTGCAAAATGATACAAATGCAGAAATTGCACTTTGTGGTTGACATTGATATAAAGGGCTTCTTTGATAATGTCAATCATAACAAACTAATCAATCAAATCTGGACAATGGGAATAAGAGATAAGAAACTTATTTGCATAATAAAATCAATGCTGAAAGCGCCTATTGTTCTACCGAACGGAGATATGGAATATCCGAATTGCGGAACCCCACAAGGAGGGATATTATCTCCGCTGTTATCTAACATTGTACTCAATGAATTGGATTGGTGGATTTCTTCACAATGGGAAAACTTCCCCACAAAGCATAAATACTACACTTCAATCAATAAAAGCGGAACGCCTATTAAAAGTACAGCCTACGCCGCAATGAAAAAGACTAATCTGAAAGAAATGTATATTGTAAGATATGCTGATGATTTCAAGATTTTCTGTAGAAAGCGCAGTGACGCTGACAGAGTATTCATAGCGGTAAAACAATGGCTCTACGATAGATTAAAGCTTGAAATTTAAGAAGAAAAAAGCAAGGTAGTTAATCTAAAAAGACATTATTCAGATTTTTTAGGCTTCAAGTTAAAAGCCGTAAAACGCGGAGACAAGTACATTGTACGCTCTCAAGTAAGTGATAAAGTTCGCCAAAGAATTACGGAGAAATTGATTGAGCAGATAAAGAAAATCCAAAAACCGAGTGATAAAAAGCGAGCTGTATTTGAAATACAGAAATACAATCAAATGGTAGAGGGTTTTCAAAATTATTTTTGTTTTGCCACTTGTATCAGTATTGATTGCAGGAAAATCCAAAGAAGGATTGATACAGTCGTTAAAAGCAGATTAAGACAAAGGGTTAAAAGAACAGGAATTATTGAGAACAAGCATATTAAAGAGCGGTATGGAAAAAGTAAGCAAATTAGATTTGTAAACGATAAACCAATAATACCAATCTCATATGTTAAAGCCAAAAATTCTATGTACAAAAAGAGAGGTATTTGTAAATACACAGAAAGCGGACGAGCAGAAATTCATAAAAATCTTAAATTTGATGACTATGTTCTTTGGGTTATGGAGCAAATGCTATATGGCTACAAAAGTACAGATAGTATCGAGTTTACAGACAATAAAATTTCGCTTTATGCTTCGCAATATGGTAAGTGTGCTGTGCTTGGTATAGTTCTTGATTATGATGAAATTCATTGTCATCATAAAACACCAAAGCAATTTGGTGGTAAGGACAATTACCAAAATCTTGTGGTACTCCACAATGATATTCACAAACTTATCCACGCCGTGAATCAAGCAACAATAGACAAATACTTATCAAAACTTAACCTTAACCAAAAACAAATTAAAAAGATAAATAGTTTAAGGAAAATGGCGCATAACAAATCAATTTAAAATTTTGCATATTCTTTTGAAGTGTTTACTAATCTAATAATCTTATATTTATGATGGAACGCCGTGTGCGATGAAAGTCGCACGCACGGTGTGAATGGGGGGAAAAGCTGGCGATTACATCAAAAGTTTACCTATCCATATACACAGGCGGCAATATCATCTCATTCGTAAAGTACACCGAACACGGCGGCTATACCGTTGGCACTGTCGGCGAGGAACTCTGCCGCATTTATGCTGATGGCAAAGACGCATATTGCATTGAGCCGGGACACTCGCTCTATTCAGGCAACACCCTGACAACCGACGCTTCG
>OMZU01000005.1 GCA_900315605.1 uncultured Eubacteriales bacterium
GGTACTGCACTCAAACTATTGAACCGCCGTGTACCGAACGGTACGCACGGTGGTGTGAGAGGTCGGCTGCTCAATTAATGGGCAGCCTCCTACTCGATTATTTTATTATGCTTATTGTTTGATAAATGGTATCACCCAAAATCAACATGTGCAGTAAAATTATTTGTCGTTTACAGCAGCCTGCGCAGCAGCAAGTCTTGCGATTGGCACACGGAACGGTGAACATGATACATAGTCAAGACCGATCTTGTGGCAGAACTCAACGGAAGAAGGATCGCCGCCGTGCTCGCCGCAGATTCCGATGTGGAGGTTCGGATTAACCGGCTTGCCGAGCTTGATTGCTGTTTCCATGAGCTTGCCAACGCCTGTCTGGTCGAGCTTTGCGAACGGATCGTTCTCAAAGATCTTTGTGTCATAGTAAGCGTTGAGGAACTTGCCTGCGTCGTCTCTTGAGAAGCCAAATGTCATCTGTGTAAGGTCGTTTGTACCAAAGCAGAAGAAGTCAGCCTCTGTTGCGATCTCGTCAGCTGTGAGTGCAGCTCTTGGGATCTCGATCATTGTACCAACCTCGTACTCAAGCTCTACGCCTGCAGCAGCGATCTCAGCGTCAGCTGTCTCAACAACAACCTTCTTAACAAACTTGAGCTCCTTAACCTCACATACGAGAGGAATCATGATCTCGGGCTTAACGTTCCAGTCTGCGTGCTCCTTCTGAACCTCGATAGCAGCGCGGATAACAGCCTTTGTCTGCATCTTTGCGATCTCGGGATAGGTTACAGCAAGACGGCAGCCACGGTGACCCATCATTGGGTTGAATTCGTGGAGTGAAGCGATGATAGCCTTGATGTCCTCTACGCTCTTGCCCTGAGCGTCAGCGAGCTTCTTGATGTCGTCCTCTTCTGTGGGAACGAACTCGTGAAGCGGAGGATCGAGGAAACGAATTGTTACAGGGCAGCCCTCAAGAGCTTCATAAAGCTGCTTGAAGTCGTTCTGCTGATAAGGAAGGATCTTCTCAAGAGCAGCTTCTCTCTCTTCAACTGTATCTGCGCAGATCATCTCGCGGAATGCAGCGATTCTGTCCTCTTCAAAGAACATGTGCTCTGTACGGCAGAGACCGATACCCTCTGCGCCGAGCTCTCTTGCCTTCTTAGCGTCGGCAGGAGTATCAGCGTTTGTTCTAACCTTGAGAGTTCTGAACTTGTCAGCCCAAGCCATGATTCTGCCGAACTCGCCTGCGATCTCAGCGTCCTTTGTAGCAATCGCACCGTCATAGATGTTACCGGTTGAACCGTCGATCGAAATATAGTCTCCCTCGTGGAATTCCTTGCCGCCGAGAGTGAACTTCTTGTTAGCCTCGTCCATGTTGATGTCGCCGCAGCCTGATACGCAGCATGTACCCATACCACGAGCAACAACGGCAGCGTGAGAGGTCATACCGCCTCTAACTGTGAGGATACCCTGAGCAACCTTCATACCTGTGATATCCTCAGGTGAAGTCTCAAGACGAACGAGAACAACCTTCTCGCCCTTTGCGTCCCAAGCCTCTGCATCCTCGGCTGTGAACACGATCTTACCGCAAGCTGCGCCCGGAGAAGCACCGAGACCCTTGCCGATCGGTGTAGCAGCCTTGAGAGCAGCTGTGTCGAACTGCGGATGGAGAAGAGTATCGAGGTTACGAGGATCGATCATAGCCACAGCCTCTTCCTCTGTTCTCATGCCCTCGTCAACAAGGTCGCAAGCGATCTTAAGAGCAGCCTGAGCTGTTCTCTTACCGTTTCTTGTCTGGAGCATATAGAGCTTGCCGTGCTCAACGGTGAACTCCATATCCTGCATATCTCTGTAGTGTGATTCAAGTGTCTGGCAAACGTCCTTGAACTGAGCGAAAGCCTCGGGGAACTTGTCTGCCATCTGAGCGATAGGCATAGGAGTACGAACGCCTGCAACAACGTCCTCGCCCTGTGCGTTTGTAAGGAACTCACCCATGAGCTTCTTTTCACCTGTAGCAGGGTCACGTGTGAATGCAACGCCTGTTCCGCAGTCGTCGCCCATGTTACCGAATGCCATTGACTGTACGTTAACAGCAGTACCCCATGAATATGGGATATCGTTGTCGCGGCGGTATACGTTCGCACGGGGGTTGTCCCATGAACGGAATACAGCCTTTACAGCTCCCATGAGCTGCTCCTTAGGATCGTCGGGGAAGTCCGCGCCGATCTTCTCTTTATATTCAGCCTTAAACTGAGTAGCGAGCTCCTTAAGGTCATCAGCGTCAAGCTCAACGTCCTGAGTAACGCCCTTCTTTTCCTTCATCTTGTCGATGAGCTCTTCAAAGTATTTCTTACCAACTTCCATAACTACGTCGGAATACATCTGAATGAATCTTCTGTAGCAGTCCCATGCCCAACGCGGGTTGCCGGACATCTCGGCAATAGTATTAACAACGGTTTCGTTAAGACCGAGGTTGAGGATAGTATCCATCATACCCGGCATTGAAGCTCTTGCGCCCGAACGAACCGAAACGAGAAGCGGGTTTTCCTTGTCGCCGAATTTCTTGCCTGTGATGCCTTCCATCTTCTCGATGTACTCATTGATCTGGCCCTGAATTTCGTCGTTGATTTCTCTGCCGTCCTCATAATACTGAGTACAAGCCTCTGTTGTGATTGTGAAGCCCTGTGGTACTGGGAGACCCATGCTGGTCATTTCAGCAAGGTTTGCGCCCTTACCGCCGAGGAGCTCACGCATGTTTGCGTTACCTTCTGAGAAAAGGTAAACCCATTTGTTTGCCATAGTGGTAAACCTCCTGTTAAATAATATACGGCTGTAGTCGGGATAAAATACACATATAATCTATGCTGAGCCCGACAACATGTATAAGCCTAAAAGCTATTATACCAAAGAATTGTAAAAATAGCTAGATTTTTTTGAAATTTTTTCTTATAAAAAACAGAAAATTATTTTACTAATATTGTATAAATCGTTTAATTTGTATATAAATCTGAATTTTTTGCGAAATATACTTGAAATTTGTAAAATTTATGAGATAATAATATTGTCTGCAATTATGCAATAAGCAAAATTTTCTTGTTAAAACAATTAGCATCAAACATTATTACATATATAAAGAGGAAAAATATGAGTAACTGTGCAATCATCCTTGCCGGCGGCGAGGGTAAAAGAATGAAATCCGACAAGCCAAAGACCTTGTCTGAGGTTCTCGGCAAGCCAATGCTCAGTTGGGTGCTCTCTGCGCTGCAAAAAGCCGGAGTAAACGACATCTGTGTTGTAAAGGGCTACAAAAGCGAATGTATCGACGAATACCTTTCAAATTTGGATTTTGTGGTCGAGAGCGTTTTTCAGGCTGAACGTCTGGGAACAGGTCACGCGGTAATGATGGCTGAGGACTTTTTGTCGCAGCATGACGGCAACGTGGTCATTCTCAACGGTGACGCTCCGTTTATGAGTGCCGATACTATCAAAAAGTCGCTTGAACAGCACCTCAAAACCGGCTGCGCCGCAACCGTTATTTCCGCTAAGGTTGACGATCCCACCGGCTACGGAAGGATCGTGCGCGACGAAAACGAAAATCTAAAAGCTATTGTCGAGCAAAAGGACGCCGACGAAGCCACACTTGCGATCACCGAGGTCAATTCCGGCGGCTACTGGTTTGATTCTCAGCTTTTGCTCACGGTGCTCGGCAGGATCAGCTCTGACAACAAGGCAGGGGAATATTATCTTCCCGACGCAATAAAGCTCCTGCTTTCCGACGGCAAAACTGTCGGAGCCTACACCGCCGAATGCAGCGATGCTGTGCTTGGCGCAAACGACCCCGCACAGCTTGAGGAGCTTAATGAAATAGCAAGACAAAAGGGCTATTCCTGCTAACGCAGAGGAAAACCCGTCGCATACACAGACAATTTCAAAGGAGAGAAAGCAATGAATTTTCACGGTAAGGACATAAAAATCTTCTCCGGCAACTCTAACGTTGACGTTGCTCAGGGAATCGCAGGCTGTTTGGGACTGCCTCTCGGAAAAAGCGACTGTACTCAGTTTTCCGACGGAGAGATAGCGGTATCGCTTCACGAATCGGTTAGAGGCAGCGACTGCTTTATTGTTCAGTCAACCTGCACTCCGGTAAACGACAATCTTATGGAAATGCTTATCATGATCGACGCTATGAAGCGCGCGTCCGCCGCAAGAATCACGGCGGTAATGCCGTATTTCGGCTACGCAAGACAGGACAGAAAAGCAAAAGCCAGAGATCCGATCTCCGCAAAGCTTTGCGCTGACATCATCACGACCGCAGGCGCAGACCGAGTTCTTACAATGGATTTGCACGCAAACCAGATTCAGGGCTTCTTTAATATTCCGGTTGACCACCTTCATGGTGCTCAGCTGCTTGCCGACCACATGAAAACCAAAATCGGCGGAAACGTTGACGACTTCATCGTTGTATCTCCCGACCTCGGCTCGGTAACTCGTTCAAGAAACTTTGCCTCCAGGATCGGCACAGGTCTTGCTATCATCGACAAGCGCAGACCAAAGGCAAACGTTTGCGAGGTTATGAATATCATCGGCGACGCAACAGGCAAAAAGGTCATCTTGGTTGACGATATGATCGACACCGCCGGAACTCTTTGCAACGCTGCAAACGCGATCGTTGAAAAAGGCGGCGCGACCGAGGTTTATGCCTGCGCGACCCACGCTGTGCTCTCCGGTCCCGCGATCGAAAGGATCCAAAACAGCGCGATCAAGGAAGTTATCCTCCTTGACACCATCCCGGTTCCGGAAGAAAAGATGATCGACAAGTTCACGGTTCTTCCCACCGCGCCTGTATTTGCCGAGGCTATCGCAAGGATCTACAACGACAAGCCCTTCACCCCCGCCTTCGGATGATTTACGCCGAGCTGAAAGCTCGGTGCTGAAACAAGCGTCGGTTGCCCGAAAATGCCGTAATCTATAAATAACGTTTTTGGGAAAACAGCATCTTTCTAAAGGATTTTTAAGTTACCTTAGAAAAAACAAAATCCTTTATTCCATTTATATGTCATTTGTTTAAACAGAAAACATATTTAACTTTTAAACATCATATAACCATATATATCAATAATAATATAATCGGGAACGAACGGATTTTCCAAGAAAAACCTTTCTTCCCGACCGAAATTGTCAACTGTCAACTGTCAATTGTCAATTAAAAAAGAGGCGGACTTTTTCAAAAGTCCGCCCTATATTCGTTTGCCGACAACACCAAAACGGAGGTAAAAATGTTCAGAAAACCATCAGGTCCCGTTGAATATATTATAGTAGGACTGGGTAATCCCGACAAAAAATACGAGCAGACGCGCCACAACTGCGGCTGGCTCGTTCTTGATTATATTGCCGACAAGTGCGGCTGCAAGGTCAACAAAATCAAATTCAAAAGCTTTGTCGGCGAAACAAAGCTCGGCGGCAAAAAAGTCCTGCTGATGAAGCCCACGACCTATATGAACAACAGCGGTCAGGCTGTTGTCGAAGCAATGAGCTTCTACAAGCTTCCGCCCGAAAAGGTGATCGTGATTTTCGACGATATTTCGCTTGACGTGGGCAAAATGCGTATCCGCCAAAAAGGAAGCGACGGCGGACAAAAGGGTATGCGAAGCATAATCTATCTGAGCGGAAGCGACAAATTTCCGCGCATAAAAATAGGTATCGGCGCAAAGCCGAATCCAAACTGGGAGCTTGCCGCCTGGGTACTCTCAAAGTTCACCCAAGATGAGCTGAAAACGCTTTCACAAATGTTTGAAAACGCCTACGACGCGGTTGAGCTGATAGTACAGGGAAAAATCGACCGCGCAATGAACCTTTTCAATTGATTTACTCCGAGAAGAAGGCTCGGACTAATATAAAACGTCGGTTGCACGAATTTTTTAAGCCGAGCAGAAGGCTCGGACTAATACCAAAAATCGGTTGCCCGAAAATGCTTTGATCTAAAAACAACGTTTTTGGAAAACGTTCATATTTTTCTCATTATTATTATCTTTCTAATTATTACCTACTTTCTTTCTAACTATTATTATCTATTATTAAATCTCTTATATTATTTCACTTTCAAGGATAGAATACATGGAACACCTCTCCTTTATCAGAAACGCTCTGAAATCAGATCCCACATACAAAAGCCTTTCCGCCGAAGTCAAAAACGGTCGCTCGCTCTGCGCGTCCGGGCTTCCGCTGACCGGCAAGGCAGCTGTGATATATTCCCTATGCCGCGACAAAAAGCTGCCGGCTCTCTGCATCTCCTCCGAAGAAAAAGAGGCACAGTCGCTGTGCAACGACCTTTGCTCAATGGGGCTTCGCGCCTTTGTTTATCCGGTTCGCGACTACAACTTTATTGACATGAACAGCCGTTCGCGCGAATATGAGCACGAACGGCTAAAGGTGCTTTTAAAGCTCTGTGAAAACGAATGTGACGTTGTGATATCATGCATTGACGCAGCCTGCCAGCTAACCGTTCCGCAGTCTGTTCTAAAGGAAACCTCCCTCACCCTTGAGGAAGGCACCGAGATCCCGATCGAACGCACTGTCAAAGCCTTGACCCTTTTGGGCTACCAACGCTTTGACGCGGTTGACGGAAGCGGACAGTTTTCGGTTCGCGGCGGTATTCTCGACTTTTTTATGCCGAACGCCGAATACCCGGTTCGCGCCGAATTTTGGGGCGACGAAATCACCGATCTCAGCTTTTTTGACATTGAAACTCAGCGGCGTTTTAAGAAAGCCGGCAAAATCCGCCTTTCCCCCTCTACCGAAATCATCATCGGCGACAGAAACGCGCTTGCAGACAAAATCCTGCAATTGGCTTCCTCCGTTCGCGGAAAATCCTCTGCAAAGGCAAAGGAGCTGCTAAAAAGTGAAGCAGAGCTTATCCGCGAGGGCGCGGTTCTCTCTAATGCAGATAAGTTTATTAACCAAATTTATGACAAGCCCGAATGTCTGATCGACTATTTCAGCCGCGATTCACTGTTCTTCTGCTCGGAATTCAGCCGTGTGAGCGAACGCGGCAAGGCGACCGACTATCAGCTCGGCGAAACAGTTAAGCAAGCCTTTGAGGACGGAGTGCTCTGCCGCGGTCTGGACCGCTTTTCTATGAGCTTTAATGAATGTCTGGATGTTTTTTCGGCACACGGTATAATTCTTTTAGAGAATTTTGTTCACGGCAGCGTACCGATAAAGCTCGCGCAGATCTTCAGCTTCAACCTAAAACAGCTAACGCGCTGGAACGGCTCCTACAAGCAGCTTGAAGAGGATCTGAACGGACTATACACGCCCGAAAGCAGTGGTGTGATCCTTGCCGGGACCGAGCGTGCCGCAAGAAATCTCAGCGAAAGTCTCGTATCCGACGGCTACAACGCAGAGTTTTCATCAAAGCTTGAAAAGGCACAAAAAGGAAAGATAACGGTAATGCCCGGTGCGCTGAGTGCCGGACTTGAGCTGACAGCATCAAAATTCTATCTGATTTCCTACGGTCAATCCGAATACCGTCCAAAACGCGAAAAGCGAAAAAAGCAAAGCGGCGGTCAGGAAATCTACAGTCTTTCGGAGCTGAGCGCAGGCGACTATGTTGTTCACAGTGTTCACGGCGTCGGCGTTTTCAGCGGTATACGCAAAATCGAAACGCACGGGATCACCAAGGATTATATCAAAATCGACTATGCCAAGGGCGACGTGCTCTACGTCCCGGTAACTCAGCTTGACATGGTCGCAAAATATATCGGCGCACAAGAAAACTCGCGCGTCAAGGTCAACCGCCTCGGCTCGCAGGACTGGCAAAAGGCAAAAGCGAGGGTAAAAAGCTCGGTCAAGGACATAGCCAAGGAGCTTATCGCACTTTATTCAGCGCGAATGAAAGCTAAGGGCTATGCCTTCTCGCCTGACAACGAATGGCAGCGCGACTTTGAGGCGAGCTTTGAATATGAGGAGACCCCAGATCAGCTCACCTGTGCCGCGCAAATCAAGCATGATATGGAGCGCACCGCGCCAATGGACAGACTTCTTTGCGGAGACGTCGGCTTTGGAAAGACCGAGGTCGCACTCAGAGCGGCGTTCAAATGCGTTGCCGACAGCAAGCAATGCGCCCTGCTCTGCCCCACCACGATCCTCGCCTGGCAGCATTATCAAACTGTTACAAAGCGTTTTGAGGGCTACCCGATCCGGGTCGAGCTGCTCTCGCGATTCAGAACCGCCAAGCAGCAAAAGGAAACGATCGAAAAGCTAAAGCGCGGTGAGGTCGATATGGTTGTAGGGACCCACCGTCTCGTACAAAAGGATGTTCAATTCCGCGACCTTGGACTGGCTATCATTGACGAGGAGCAGCGTTTTGGCGTTGCGCAAAAGGAACGCTTCAAGGAGCTTGTCAAAAACGTGGATGTGCTCACCCTCTCGGCAACCCCGATCCCGCGCACACTGAACATGGCAATGAGCGGACTGCGCGATATGAGCGTTATCGAAGAAGCTCCGCTCAACCGTCAGCCGGTTCAGACCTACGTTTTGGAGCATGACGACGCAGTTATCAACGAAGCGATTCGCCGTGAGCTAAGGCGCGGAGGTCAGGTTTTTTATCTGCACAACGACGTCGCCTCGATCAGCTCTGTTGCCGCAAAAATCCAGGAAGCCATTTCCGAGGCGAGCATTGCGATCGGTCACGGCAAAATGAACGAAAACGAGCTCAGCGAGGTTTGGCGCAAAATGCTTGCGCAAGAGGTCGATATACTCGTATGCACCACCATTATCGAGACCGGAGTTGACCTTCCCAACGCAAACACGCTGATTATTGACAACGCCGACAGAATGGGGCTTTCTCAGCTCCACCAGCTAAGAGGGCGCGTCGGCAGAAGCGCGCGCCGTGCCTATGCCTACTTCACCTTCCGCCGTAACAAGGTGCTGACGGAGATCCAGCAAAAACGACTCTCTGCGATCCGCGAATTTACCGAATTTGGAAGCGGCTTCAAAATCGCCATGCGCGACCTTGAGCTTCGCGGCGCAGGAAATATTATGGGCGCACAACAGCACGGTCACATGGATACCGTGGGCTACGACATGTATCTAAAGCTGCTCGGAGAAGCTGTCAGCGAAGAAAAGGGCGAAAAAAATCCCGGAACAAACGAGCTCGACTGCCTGATCGACGTTTCGGTTGACGCTCACATTCCGGAATACTATATTGAAAGTCTAACCTTGAGGCTTGACGTCTACCGCCGCATAGCCGACATAAGAAGCGCGGAAGACGCAAAGGACGTTAAGGACGAGCTGCGCGACCGCTTTGGCGAGCCGCCGAAATCGGTGCTCGGACTGATTGATATTGCCCTGATACGCAACAAGGCAAACTCAATGGGAATATACGAAATACGCCAAAGCAAGACGGAGCTCCAGCTTTATGTTCGCGAGATCAAATCTCCGGCTGTTGCAGATCTGCTGATCTCTCTCAATGGAAAGGCAAAGCTAAACGCCGGACTAAAGCCCTTTGTTTCCTTTGAGTGTGAAAGCGGTCAGTCTCCCGTGGATCTGCTCAAATCAGCTCTAAATATAAAGCAACGCCGCAAACGCGATAATTCAAAAAAAGATTCCGGAGGTGTTGCCGTTGAAAAAGCTCAAAAATAATCTTTTGTTTCTGCTGTACACCGCCGTTTTGGGTGCGATCGTCGGAGTGATAATCTGGACGTTTTTGCGGCTGATGAATCTTGGTATCGAATTATTTTGGGACTTCCTGCCCTCACAAATCAGCCTTCCTGTATACCCTCTTTTGATATGCACGCTCGGAGGCTTGCTCACCGGAATTTGGAAACGTAAATTCGGCGACTATCCGGAGGAGCTGTCAGCTGTTTTGGGAAGTGTAAAAAAGACCGGAAGATACAAATACAGCAACGTTTTTTCAACCATAGTTTCGGCACTTTTGCCGCTGATTATCGGTGCGAGCGTGGGACCCGAGGCAGGGCTGACCGGCATAATCGCTGGGCTTTGCACCTGGGTCGGCGACAAGCTCAAGCGTTTTAGAAGAGAAGTTGAGGAGCTGACAGAGATCGGGCTCAGCGCAACGCTCGGCACGATTTTTCGTTCGCCGATGTTCGGCTTTATGGAACCGATCGAAGCCGACGAAGAAGCTGTCCTGCCAAAAGCTTCTAAAATCGTCCTCTATTTTGCAGCAATACTCAGCTCGTTCGGAGTTTTTATTCTGCTGAACCGACTTTTTGGAATAGAAGTGGGAATCGAGGGTATGGAAGCGGAAAGCTTATCTCCCCTAACCTACATGTATGCAATTCCGCTGACCATCGCCGGAATCGCAGGAGGCTGGCTTTTTTTCTTATTTGAAAAGCTCACCGCTGCACTAAAAAACAAGTTCAGCAAGTATACCGTTCTCCGCGCTACCACAGGCGGAGTCTTGCTGGGGATTTTCGGAATGCTTCTTCCGCTGACGATGTTTTCAGGCGAAAGCCAAATCACACAGGTAACAGAAAACATGAAGGCGATCGGAGCAGGTATGCTGATTTTAATAGCAGTCGCAAAGCTGCTGCTAACAAACATCTGCATTGAATCGGGGCTCAAGGGCGGACATTTCTTCCCTGTGATTTTCTGCGGGATCTGCATTGGCTGCGCACTGAGCCTTGTTTTTAACGTCAGCGCAACGCTCTGCGCCGCAGCAGCAACTACCGCTCTAGTTGGTCACACGCTAAAAAAGCCGATCGCAACCGTTCTTTTGCTGATGATTATTTTTCCGCCCGGGATGATACCGATAATGCTCTTTTCTGCAATTGCAGCAAGGTTTATCCCGACGCCTAAATTTCTTTTATCGAAAAATAAATGATATGAATGATCCCTCCTGACTTTGTGACACAAAATCAGGAGGGATTAATTTTAGAATGTTACACAGGATACATTCTTGATCTAATAAATCAAATATGACAAAACCACGCCTCGTACGGTCACTCCGTATTCGTCATGCCGCACATAAAGTAAATCGCGAAAATAGTAGTGTTCTAACAGGAAACTGTATTAGTCTCAAAAGAATTAAACCACTGTTTTGAGATATGCTGTAATCTCTGCTTCGGTTGACATTTCCATTACCTTTTTCGCAATAGTATCAGCCTCGGCCTTTGTCCATTTTGAGATGCATTTTCTGACCTTTAGGACAGATGGAGCCGATACGCTGAATTCAGTCAGCCCAAAGGAAATAAGCAGTGGAATCATCATCGGGTTGGCGGCTGCCTCGCCGCACATGCCCACAGAGATCCCTGCACTTCTGCCGTTTTCGATAATGCTCTTTATCATTCTGAGCACACTGGGCTGGAACGGCGAATACAGATAGCCGACGTCGCTGTTGCCCCTGTCTGCCGCCATGGTGTAGCCGGTAAGGTCGTTGGTGCCAATGCTGAAGAAATCGGACTCCTTAGCAAGCAGATCGGCGATAACTCCCGACGCTGCGGTTTCGGTCATAACGCCAACTTGGATGTTTTCGTCAAAATCTATACCCGAAACCTTTAGATCAGCCTTTGCTTCTTCAACAAGCTCCTTGCCTGCCCTAAGCTCCTCAACCGCAGTTATCAGCGGGAACATAATGCGAATGTCGCCGAACGCGCTGGCTCTTAGGATCGCCTTGATCTGCGATTTGAACATATCGCGGTTTTTGAGGCAATAGCGAATAGCGCGGAAGCCCATGAATGGATTATCCTCCTTGGCAAGACCAAGATAAGGGATCTCCTTGTCGCCGCCGATATCGAGTGTTCTTATAATCAAGGGCTTGCCCTTTAGAATCAGCGAAGCTTGCTTGTACGCCTCAAACTGCTCGTCCTCGGTGGGCAGGGTGTTTCTGTCCATAAACAGAAATTCCGTTCGGAAAAGTCCAACGCCCTCGCCGTCTGCGTCAACAGCCTTTGTTGCGTCCTTAGGTGTTCCGATATTGCAGAACAGCTCATACTCCGTGCCGTCTGCGCTTTCGGTTTTCTTACCGCGGAAGCTCTCAAGCTCGCGCCTTTCGCGGAGGAACGCCTCACGCTTCGCAGTGTATTCGTCAACCTGAGACTGTTCCGGAGCTGTCACTACATTGCCTTCCGTGCCGTCAACTATAATCAGCTCGTCTGAGGAAAGCTGAGTCGCAGCGTTTGGGACGCTGAGCACTGCCGGAATTTCTAGAGCTCTGGCAAGAATCGCAGAGTGCGAGGTCTGGCTGCCGGTTTCGGTTACGATTCCTACTATATTTTCTTTTTTTATTCCTGCGGTCATCGAGGGCGTAAGCTCTCTGCAAACCAAAACCGTGCCGGCAGGAGCGTCGCTGATTTTGACTTCCTTAACGCCGAGCAGGATACCCAAAAGTCCGTCGCGAATATCCTTTACGTCGGTTGCCCTTTGCATTGTCAAATCGTCGCCCGTCGCCGAGAACATGTCAATAAACATCTTGCAGATCTGCTCTACCGACGCTTCGGCGCACTGACCGGATTTTATAAGGTTTTCGATTTCTCCGCCCATAAACGGGTCGCGGATTATCGCGATATGACCCTCAAGTATCTCGGCTTCCTTGTCGCCCGTTGATTTTCTGATGGCGTCCGCCTGCTGCATTGTGTTGTCACAAAAAACGTCGATCGCGTTATGAAAACGTTCAAGCTCTGCGTCAACGTCGGCAACCTCTTTTGGAGTATATTCAAGCGATTGTTCCGCTATTACCATTACTCTGCCGATACCGTAGCCCTCGGACGCGCCTATACCTTTTAGCATGTAATCACCTCGTTGTGATTTTTAATTTCTTATATTTGACCAGCCATTGATGAAGCTTATTAATAAACTAAACTCTTCAAAAGGCGGATAAAAGTGCCCACCGGGAACAATTAATCTTATACGAATCACTTCGTTTTGACCCGCCGTTGATGAAGCTTATTAATAAACTAAACTCTTCAAAAGGCGGATAAAAGTGTCCACTGACACTTATTCGCCTAGGCCGCTTTCAATCATCTGAACGGCTTCTGCCAAAGCTTCGTTTTCATCTGCGCCGTTTGCCACGATCTCAACCTCGCTTCCGCACTTGATGCACGCAGCTATGATATTGAGAAGGCTCTTTGCGTTGTAGTCGTTGCCGTTGAATTTTATCGTTATATCACTTGAATATTTTGCCATTGCGTTTGCAAATACCGAAGCCGGGCGCATATGAAAGCCCTGTGCGTTTACGAGCGTTACTTTTTTGGATACCATGATAGTTTTTCTCCTTTCAAATTTGAGAATATATTATTAATTATTCTTTGTCGATAGGTTTTTTGAGAATGGCGAGCATCAGCATACCGATTACAGATCCGATGATAAGTGCAAGGAAATACATGAGCGGATTGCCGATTGTCGGAAGTACGAAAATACCGCCGTGGGGTGCCATAAGAGTACAGCCAAACAGTGCGGAAAGTGCGCCTGCTGCTGCCGAACCTATGATACAGCTTGGGATGACCTGAAGCGGATGTCCTGCTGCGTAAGGGATCGCGCCCTCGGTGATGAACGACAGACCCATGATGTAGTTTACGGGACCGTTCTTTCTCTCTTCGGGTGACCATCTGTTCTTGAAGAAGGTTGTTGAAAGTGCGATTGCGATCGGAGGAACCATACCGCCTATCATAACCGCAGCCATAATCATATAGGTTGCGTTGTTTGGTGAGTTTGCAAGCAGTCCTGCGGCAGTTACGTATGCAGCCTTGTTGAACGGACCGCCCATATCAATTGCCATCATACCTGCGAGCAGTGCGCAGAGAGGAACGATCATTGCCGGGTTCTTTGACATTTCGGTTACGCCGTTTGTCATAGCTGTGTTGATAACGCCCATGATCGGGTTTACGGCACACATCATAACGCCGACGATTCCAAGTCCGGCAAGAGGATAAATCAATACCGGCTTTATGCCTTCAAGTGCGCGTGGAAGGTGTTCGCACAGCTTTTCAACCATTTTGATGAGCCAGCCGGCAACGAAGCCAGCGAGCAATGCGCCCAAAAAGCCGGAAACAGATGTGCTGTCGCCGCCCGGAGCTGCAAAGGTCGCACCGACCGCGGCAAGTGAACCGCCTACAAAGCCGACTAGAAGTCCGGGTCGGTCTGCGATCGACATTGAAATAAATCCGGCAAGGATCGGAAGCATGAAGCCAAAGGCAACACCGCCTATTGACTTGAACCATGCTGCAACAGGGGTCGCCGAACCAAAGTTGCCGTCCTGAGGCGCGCCTGCCGCTGCGTCAATAAGGAAGGCTATGGCGATGAAAATACCGCCGGCTACAACGAACGGAAGCATATGAGATACGCCGTTCATCAGGTGCTTGTAAAGCTTTCTGCCAAAGCTGTCGCTACCGTCTCCGGAGGAAGCAGCCTCAGCCTTTTTGTCCGAATGGAACACAGGAGCCTCTCCGTTTACGATCTTGTTTATAAGCTCCTCGGGCTTGTGGATTCCGTCGGCAACCTTTGTTGAATAAACCGGCTTTCCGTCAAAGCGCGCGGTGTCAACATTCTTGTCGGCTGCGATAATAATGCCGTCGCAGTTTGCGATCTCTTCGGCGGTCAGAACGTTTTTAGCTCCGCCCGAGCCGTTGGTCTCAACCTTGATAGGGATACCCAGCTTTTCGCCAGCCTTGGCAAGAGCCTCAGCCGCCATATAGGTGTGCGCGATGCCGGTGGGACATGCCGTTACAGCAAGCACGCGGTAGCCGGATTTTCCGCCGCTTCCGGGAGCCGCCTTGGGCTCGTCGGGGAACTTTTCGGTTTCTTTTTCGTCGATGATCCTAAGGAACTCGTCGGGGGTTTTTGCCGCCTTGAGCTTTGCGGTAAAGCTTTCGTCCATGAGCATCTGCATCATACGTGCGAGAACCTCAAGGTGAACGTCGCCGTCGGTGGTTGCTGCGATCATGAATATGAGCTTGCAGGGTGCGCCGTCGGGAGCTCCGTAGTCAACGCCTGCCGGAACTGTAATAGCTGTGAGCGCAGGAGCCTTTACAGCCTCGCTCTTTGCGTGCGGGATAGCAACCTCCATTCCGATCGCGGTCGTTCCCATTTCTTCTCTTGCGAGGATCCCCTGCTTGTAGGCTGCGGTATCCGAAAGATTGCCGCATTTCTCGTGCAGAGCAACGAGGAGTTCGATGGCTTCACCCTTGTTCTTTGGTTTAACTCCAAGAGATATGCCTTCGCGTTTTAACAAATCGGTAATTCGCATAGTAGTCCTCCTTCTTTTATAAGAATATTTTAAATTAAATAAAGTTACTAAATGATGTTATTATCAGGAAAAATCCGGAAATTCGGCGTTGAACTTTTCCATAAGCTCGTTGATTTTCGCTTTGGTTGCAAGTCCGCTCAAGAACGCCGTTGCATTGCCGCAAACGCTTCCGAGCTTTAGCGCGTAGGAATAGTTTTTTTCTTTTTCGTATCCGGCAACAAAGCCGGCAACCATTGAATCTCCCGATCCGACGGTGTTTACTACCTTTTCCTTCAAAACGCCCGCCTTGTGCTTTGTGCCGAATTCGTCAATCAGCATTGCACCGTCTCCGCCAAGAGAAACAAGCACGTTTTTCGCGCCCATGCCTTGCAGCTCTGCGGCGTATTTTTCAATTTGCTCCTCGGTTTTGACGTCGGTTTGAAAAATCTCGGAAAGCTCCTGACGGTTGGGCTTTATCAAAAACGGCTTGTATTTAAGCGAGTTAACAAGCAGCTTTTTGGTCGCGTCAACCACGATACGAACGTCCTTGTATTTGATGCGTTCAAGCATTCTTTCGTAGATATCGTCGGGCAGGGTGTTGGGAACGCTGCCTGCAATGATAATGGTGTCGCCGTTTGCGATACGGTCGATTTTTTGCAGCAGCCTTTCCAGCTCCATTTCGTCAATGTGGGGACCCTGGCAGTTGATCTCGGTTTCCTCGCCCGCCTTGATTTTTATGTTGATTCTTGATATACCGTGCTTTAGCTTGATAAAATCAGTAATAATTCTGTCGTTTCTTATTCCCTTTTCAATCGCGTCGCCGGTAAAGCCAGCAACAAATCCATAGGCGGTGCTGTCAAGGTCTAGCTCTGCGAGCACGCAGGAAACATTGATCCCCTTGCCGCCGTAGTAGTATTCCTCGCTTGTTGTGCGGTTGGTTATTCCGTGAACAAAGCTGTCAAGCCGCACGATATAGTCGATTGAAGGATTAAGAGTAACGGTATAGATCACCTCATTACCTCCTTTATAATAGTTTCCTTTTCAAAATTTCTGTCGGTCAGTCGGTCGGTAATAATGCAGCATTTTCTGAGCTGCGAAAAGGTGACTGAGTAGACCTGCCTGAATTTGGTGTGATCCGAAATAACAAAAGGCATATACGTGCGCTCTATAGCCGCCTCCTTCATCATTGCCTCCTCAATATCGGGAGTTGTAAATCCGGATTTGAGGTCAATACCGTTTGTGCCCATAAAAGCCTTTGAAAAATTCAGATTTTTAAGATTTGAAATCCCCTCTGCCCCGACCACAGCCTCGGTCACGGGCTTGATTTTTCCGCCGATGATATAGGTGATAAAGCCCTTTTGGATCAGCTTTCTTGCGTGGGTGATTCCGTTGGTGACATAGGTTGCGTTTTTTTCCTCAATAAAATCAATAAGCCGCGAGGTTGTGGAGCCTGCATCAATATAAACAAAGTCCGAGCTGTTTATAAGCTTTGCGCAATATTCGGCGATTTTGGTCTTTTCTTCGCTCATTCGCTTTTCGCGCGAAGAAAGGGAGTCCTCAAACATGCCTGAATTTTGCCGCAGGGCAGTTGCTCCGCCAAAAACCTTTTGGAGCTTTCCCATCTCGTCAAGCGCGGTCAAATCTCTTCTGATCGTTGATTCTGAGGTATTTAGCAACTGAGCAAGCTCAGAAACCGTAACAGCGTTTTTATCGTCAATAATGCTTAAAATTGACTGATATCTTTCCTGAGTGAGCAAATTCATTCACCTCTTTTCTATATTATAACACCTAAATAATCAAAGTCAAGCAAAATTGTGTAATAATACTCAAAGAATATTGTCGTTTTTAAATTTATTTATACAGTTTGTGATTATGCACAAATAACATTGCAATGCTTTGGTTATAATGCTTTGCGTTTTTTGCCGCACTTATGTTGTTTTTTTGTGAAATAGTTATATAATATTAATATCTGAACTTTCCCCTGCAAAATTCAAATCAAAATACAAATATCTTTTAAGGAGTGTTATCATCATGAAAAGAGCACTGACATTTTTTGCTGAAACGATTCTGATACTTTCTTTTGCTGCGTGCGGCAACGCTGAAACGAACAAACCAACCGAGAGCAGCAATGATAAATCTGAAGTAACAACTCAGAAGTATGAAGAAACCAAAGCGACAACTGTTGCGCCAACGGAAATAGCTGCAACTACGGAAGCCGATGATTCATCACTGATTGAAGCCGCACAAAAACAATTGATCGGCAGCTGGAGTTATCCGGGTGTTGACGAAGAACGCCTGACCTTTACCCAAGACGGCACGGGAACATACACAGGCATGGGCGGCAAGAATTATTCCTTCACCTATAATGTGTCTATCCGACGTGATACATACAATAACGGAGAGGAATTTATGAACAATCTGATGAGTATCACCTATAACACCGGAGAAACCGAGGATATCACATTTGAATTCAGAGAAGAACCCGATGAAAAAATGATTTTCCACAACAGCGACTATTCAAGCGGCTATTCCGGCATTATTACCTTTGACGAGTGGACAAGGAAGTGAGCTTAGTCAGCACAACCCTGCGTTCATAAGCATAAAAGCTAAACCGGCTTAAGCCTGCATATTTTCCGGTTAATTGTTAATAATAACCTTAGTACTCGGTTTTGCAAAAAAAGGATGGATCATATGCACTCAACAGCACCGGCTCAAAATGCTTCCGCTGCACAGGACGAACGCGGAAAATACAGCTTTTACTACAAGCTTTTTCTGCTTTATCTTCTAAACATAATTGACTGGCTATGCACGGAAACTCTTCTTCAAAGCGGTCGGTTCACCGAAATCAATCCGCTTATGAAGCCGTTTGTCGGAGGGTTCTGGAGCGTAGTTATCATCAAAGGGATCGTTCCGCTTGCACTTGTGATTTTCTGCGCAGTGGTTTACAAACTCTCAGGCTCGCCCAAAAGCAGCTTGGTCAACTCAATACTCAAATTCGGGATTTTTATATACTTTGCAATTATTTTATGGCATATTTTTAATTTTGTCTTGCTCTTTTTCGTTTTTTAATGTAAAATATATAGGAAGATGTTTTATCCAAGATAAAAGGAGTGTTAGTCTTGCCTGCCCTTTCTGTCCGCAACCTTTCAATGAGCTTTGCCGAACGTGTTTTGTTTAGCGACGTTTCATTTGACGTTGAAGCCCGCGAAAAGGTCGGCTTTATCGGCGCGAACGGAGTCGGCAAAACTACGCTTTTCAGAATCTTGGACGGCGAGCTCTCCCCCTCCTCGGGCGTTATAGCTTTTGAAAAAAACGTGCGCGTAGGTTATATGGAACAGCACGCCTGCAAGGATCCCGATGTTCTGATTTACGACGAGCTGCTTTCTGTTTTTGACAGCCTTATGAAAATCGAGGACGAGATCGCCGCAGTCACCCTTGACATTGACCGCAAAAACGGCGACCTTGACGCACTGGTCGAACGTCAGACAGGACTGATCGAGCAATACGACAGCATGGGCGGACTGACCTACAAAAGCCGCACACGCTCAACCCTGCTTGGACTGGGATTCAAGGAATCCGAATTTCAGATGAAGGTCGGCAACCTCAGCGGCGGACAAAGGTCAAAGCTTTGTCTTGCAAAGCTTTTGCTTTCTCAGAGTAATTTTCTGCTGCTCGACGAACCGACAAACCATCTTGACATCAAATCCGTTGGCTGGCTCGAAGATTTTCTGCGTGATTTCAAGGGCGCGATGATAATTATCAGCCACGACCGTTATTTTCTTGACAATGTAACTAACAAAACCATTGAGCTTGAGCACAACAAAACCATGTGCTACAAGGGTGCGTATTCCGAATTTCTGAGAAAAAAAGAAGCGTACAACGAATCACTGAAAAACAAATATCAAAACGACCTCAAAGAAATCAAGAGGATCGAGGGTATTGTTGAACAGCAAAAACGCTGGGGACGCGAGCGAAATTTTATTACTGCGGCGAGCAAACAGAAGGCTGCCGACAAAATCAAGGCGCAGCTTGTAGCTCCCGAAAGCGAGCTTGAATCAATGCGTATGCGCTTTGAGCCGAAATGCGAAAGCGGAAACGACGTTTTGATAACACGCGGACTTGAAAAAGCGTTTGGCGAAAAGTTGCTTTTCAGGGACGTGAACATACATATAAGAAAAGGCGAGCGCGTATTCATTCTCGGCGCGAACGGCTGCGGAAAGACTACGCTGTTCAAAATTCTGAACGGCAAATGTCCTCCCGACCGCGGAAGCTGGGATTTCGGCGCGAACGTTGACGTGGGTTATTTTGACCAGATGCAGCAAAACCTTGATATGACCAAAACAGCGATCGACGAGGTGTGGGACAATTTTCCGAATCTGACAGAAACGGAAATCCGTTCCTCGCTTGCAAGGTTTCTGTTCAAGGGCGAGGATGTTTTCAAGCCGCTTTCAAAAATGAGCGGCGGTGAAAGAGCAAGGGTTTCTCTGCTAAAGCTTATGCTTAGGGGCAGCAACTTTTTGCTTCTTGACGAGCCGACCAACCACCTTGACGCTTCATCGCGCGAGGAGCTTGAAAAAACGCTCGGTGAATACAGCGGAACCCTGCTGATAATCAGCCACGACCGTTATTTTATCAACAAGCTTGCCGACAGGATCCTTGTGCTGTCAAAAAACGGCGTTAAGGAATACCTCGGCAACTATGATTACTATCTTGAAAGAACCAAGGCTGAATCAGAAGTCCAAGATACTCAAATTGAAGCAAAAAAGGAAAAGCCAAAAAATGATTATTTTCTAAAAAAGCAGCAGCAAAGCGAAGAAAGAAAACGGCAGTCACGCCTCAAAAAAGCAGAGGAAGAAATCGAAAGGCTTGACGCGGAGATTTCAAGGGTGCAGGAGCTTTTGAGCGGAGACGAAGCCGCAAGCAACTATGAAATGCTTCTTGAACTGACAAATCAACTTGAGCAGTTGCAGACAGAGCAAGAGGAGCAGTACGAAATCTGGGAAGAGCTCTCGGATTAAAAAAATAAAAGCCGCGAAAGCGGCAAATATCCGCCCGTGGCGCAGCTGGATAACGCAACGGATTCCGATTCCGGAGAACGGGGGTTCAAATCCCTTCGGGCGGACCACATCGGTACTATGACAATGATACAACTTGTCATAGTACCTTTTAATTTTTCTATGCTGAAATAGCTGAATAGCAAGCCAAAAACGGACTACGGGGGTGCAAACGCATCTCGGTAGTCCGCTTGTTTTCTAACTTTTTAATTATTGGGGGTGCAAGTCCGAAAGAAAATTTGCACCCCTCAGTTAAACAATTTAATTTTTCTACGAATAATTAAAAGGTTCAAAATGATTCGATTAGTCTCTTGAAATAAACTTCTTCCACCTTCTTAGTACATCCTTCAGCGAATCGTCCAAATAGGAAAATGCCTTGTCCTTGATCCACTCGGGAATGCCGTAAGCCGCCTCTGCTATACTACCTGTGATTGCAGCAAGCGTGTCGCTGTCGCCTCCAAGGGAAATAGCGTTCCTAATGGCATCCTCAAAGTCAGTGCTTTCAAGAAATGCAATAATAGCCTGTGGCACGGTCTCCTGACAAGTCTCGTTAAAACGGTAGTTAGGACGGATTTCGTCCAATGTCTGAGAAAGGTCGTATCCGTATTCCCTCTCTATGTGTTCCTTGATGCGCTTTTTGCACTCTACCGGATCATTGTTAATCGGCTCATCGTAGTCGCCATAATAGCCTCCGAAGTAATAGCGACACATGAAGATGGCATCAACTGTTGCCATTGCACCTTTGATACCTTCTGGGTGGTTATGTGTAACTTCTGCGGAGAGCTGCGCACGGGCTCTGCCGTTCGACGGCCACATCCCAGTTCTGGCACAGAAGCCGCAGTCCATCACCCACGCGCAAGGAGAAACTCGCATAGCGGAGCCGTTGCCAAAACTGTTGTACGGCTCACGGTTATCAGAGGTAATCCATACACTGAATCTGCCGCCATACCCGGCATCCGGGTACATCCGACCATATTTCTTCATGGCGTCGATAAAGTCATCCTTCTGACCGCCATTCATGACCGCCTCCGCAACAGCGCAGGTCATAACGGTATCGTCAGTAAAAAAGCAGTCCTCCCTAAACAAGGGAAACTCCTTTGTTTTTATATTGTGCCATTCGTAAACGGAGCCTACGATGTCACCGACTATTGCTCCAAGCATAGAACTTCTCCTTATTGCACATTCTTCTTCAGCTGCTCAAGCGCAGCCTTAATTTTTGCCGCCATCAATCTTCTGCGCGCCTCAAGAAAATCCTCATAAGCCATGTTTTCCCAACCGTGTGGCAAGGCGTTTTCGCTTTCCATGCGTCGAATCTCATCATCGGATTTTCCATTACAAATAATTGGATAATATATCGAAGGTGCATCATCAAGAATATCCATATTATCTTTCCAATCAATGTAAGCGTAATTTGCCATCTGATTTATCTTGGCATCCGAGTACCCCATAGATTTAAGATATGCTTTCGGAAATAAATGATGTTTTTCGAGAGATTTCCTTTTCCCGTCAGTACCCGGCTCGAACAACTTGGATACGAACAAATTACTTTTTGAAAATAAAATTCCCGCATTCAAAATATTTAGAGAAGCAACATACGCATTCCAAGCGTTATTGCCTCTACCCGATACTGCCAGCCCTTCAGAACCGACGAGGGTAATATCGAAATAATCGTTTGTCAAGCGTTCATTTACTCGTGATAAAACAAATTCTTTATATTCATCAACATTAGTAAGTTCCTTAATGCTGTTCAAATGATTCTCAACCGTAGACTCAAAAGAACCAGTGTATAGAGAGATCAATGAAGCATAGAAGAACCACAGAGATGAAAGGTGCATATTCTCGTTATATGATACATTAAACCTGTGTTTAGCAATCAAATAAAGTGCGTAGCTATAGAAGATGGCATTACCTGACAAGATAAGGTCTCCCGACAGATACCCAGCGTTCATTATTGCCTTAAGGAACTCATGCCAACTATGTACATTAAGCACATCTGGCAATTTTGCCTTCAGCGTTTCAAAACGCTGCACACGCAGTTCAACATCAACGGCACCGCGACGGTCAAAATCAGCGCCACGGAGCAGTTTGTACCCATATTTTAATCTTGCTCTGTCAAAAGCATACGCCATTACCACACGAATGACATCTTGTGCGCTTACCGTAGTAATCTGGTTATAAGATGTTGTCTTCCCTTTTGTCGGATAAGTAGACTCTTTGCTGAATTTCTCGATTTCACGGCGACCGTCATCCCAATATAGAGAAAGCAACGTCAGAATAAAGTCGTTCTGTTTCAACGAAACACCGCCGGAGTTCACGCGAACAAATATCTCGGATACATCTTCCTCTTCGGCATTAGATTTTATATCGAATACAGGCAAAGTATGGGATTTTAAATTTACCACCGCATTAATACGTTCAGCGATAACCCCCTGTTCAGAATCCGTTAACACTTCTCCTTTCGAGGCTCGATAATCAGTCAATCTTTGAATAAAATCACCTATGAATTTATACGAGTTTGTGGAAGTGTAAAGCTCACTAATATTGTAAATCCACTCCGGGTCTTTCTTTGTTGCCGAATATCCCACTTCAAATTTGTTTTTTAGTGGACGATATGAAATAACAATCGGTTTTTCATCAAATTTCGAGTTTATTACCTTTTTCCCTTTCATGACAGCATAAAGAGAGGTAAGTCTCTGTTGCCCGTCAATGATTACCTCCTTGGGAGAATCATAGCTATGTACATCAACACCGATGGTCTTCTTTTTATCCATTGCAGGACATTCCCACAACATAAGATAACCAATCGGATAGCCACGCATCATAGAATCAAAAAGGTCTCTTACTTTAGAATCCTTCCATATAAATGGACGTTGGAGTTCCGGTAGTCCGAGTTCTCCGGTATCGATTTTTTCTATTAGCTGGTTTACTGTCAGCGTTGTATTGCTAAATATTTCCTGCACATCTACACTTCCTTCCTAAGATAACATGATTTTACGCATCCCCGTGTAATTCTCTGTAAAGCCTTTCGGCAAGAGCTCGTTGTATAATACGGTACTTTTCTGCATCGAGAAATAGTTGTTCATATGCTTCGGTATTTTCCATATATGCTTGTTGTGCTGTCATATCGAAAATCCCCGGAAAAATACTACGCTCATATACCTGTCGGTCGTTGCTCTTAGCAGCTTTCTTTACCTTGGCATCTTTCTTCATTTTTGAATATAGCGTATCTACCATTACGCGGTCAGCGTCTGTAAAATCGCCAAAGAATTCCTCGTTGATTCTGGCAATAATCTCATCCAGCGGGCTGAGTCTGTCCTTCTGTCCGCCGGCGCGTTTCGGCTGGGTCGGCTTCCAAGAACCGGGCGTAGCCTCCAGTTCGATTGCACCTTCATAGGTTTTCTCCAAGCGATAGTACTCGAGTTTTACCCGGTTATCAAGGTCAAAAGGCTGTGTTTTATCTGATGGCAAAAGTTTTGCAAGGTAGGAACAGAGGATATATTCCTTGTGCAAATCTTTATCGAACATCCTCGTAATCTGTGAGATATAGTTATACCATTTTACAAATGCGCGAACCTCTCTGCGGAACTGATACCGCTGTTCCTGATTCAGCTGATTGTACTTGTCAGCAACAGGCTTGAGGATATTTGAGATTTTGCCTTGTGTCGCATTTGCCTTACGGATATCGGGATCGAAGTAAATCTGCGATACTGCTTCGATATCCTCCTCGGTGTACACTTTGAAGTCACGCAGGATTTTCTGCGTGGTATAAATGAGGTCGAAGTTGATCTCCTCATCCAGACTTGTTTCCTGATAGAACTGCTGGAATGCCTCACGGATGCGGTCCACATCATTCACGAAGTCGAGGACATATGTGTCGACCTTACCGGGATACGTTCTGTTCAGACGGCTCAACGTCTGAACGGCTTTGACATCGCGCAGTTCCTTATCCACTATCATGGTATGGAGCAGAGGTTCATCAAATCCGGTCTGATACTTTTCTGCAACAATAAGGATATCACCCTCGTCATGAAACACACTCTTTGTCTGACTCTCCTTGACGCGGTTTCCGTTGCTGTCTACGTTCATGGAGCTTTCCGTGTATTCCGGGCTGTTGGGATCATCCGGGTCCTTCAAACTGCCGCTGAACGCTATCATAATCTCGATATCGTCATAGTCGTTCTGCTCCAGATACCGCTTGATTTCATGGTAATAGCGCACAGCAGCGAGGCGGGATGCGGTAACGACCATCATTTTTCCGAGGCCGCCGATTTTTCGCTTGGTAACATCGCGGAAGGTTTCTACGATGATAGCAGCTTTCTGCGCAAGGTTATGCGGATGCAATTCTTCGTAGCGGCGAATAGTACGAACTGCCTTGGAAGTAGGCACTTCCGGGTTATCCGGCACATTTTTGGCAATCTGGTAACACATTTTATATGTTGTATAGTTAGCCAGTACATCCAGTATAAATCCTTCTTCAATAGCTTGACGCATTGAGTAAACATGGAAGGGATGAAAGGAGCCGTCCGGCTGTGGCTCTCCAAAGATTTCAAGAGTCTTGCCTTTCGGTGTAGCGGTAAAAGCGAAGAAGCTCAGATTCTTGTGCTTCCCCTGACTGAGCATATCCTGTACAAGAATATCCTTCGATTCGATATCATCGACCGCTTTCTGTTCCAATTCGGCGTATTCTTCCAAAGCATCCGATACATCCGCAAGAGCGGCTTTCAACTTCATAGCCGATTGCCCGGTCTGGCTGCTGTGTGCCTCATCAACGATAATGGCATAGTGCCTTCCCACGGCAGACTGCACCTGCTCGTAAATAACAGGGAACTTCTGAAGAGTGGTCACGATGACGCGCTTGCCCTTATTAATGGCAGCAAGCAGGTCTTTTGAACTTTTCTTATCGTCAATAGTCTCCACGCTGCCAAGAGTATGGTCAAAACCGGAAATGGTAGCCTGCAGCTGCTGATCCAGAACGCGGCGGTCGGTAACAACAATCACGCTGTCATACACGGCTTCGTTGTTAGCGTCATGCAGACTTGCCATACGGTAGGCTGTCCATGCTATAGAATTGGATTTGCCGGAACCTGCACTGTGCTGGATAAGGTAATTATGTCCGGAACCATTCTCACGGACATGGCTGACCAGTTTCCGCACAACATCCAGCTGATGATAGCGTGGGAAGATAATTTTCTCGGTTTTTTTGATATTGGCAGAGCCGTCCGGCATGATTTCTTTTTTTTCGGATTTCTCATAGCTGATGAATTTCTGAAGAATATCCATCAGCTTATCCTTCTGAAGAACGTTCTCCCAAAAATAAGATGTTACATACCCTCCGTTCGGATTCGGAGGATTGCCTGCACCCCCGTCTCTTCCCGCGCCGCTGCTGCCTTGATTGAAGGGCAGGAAATTTGTCATGGGGCCTTCCAGCCTCGTGGTCATATAGACATCATAAAGATCGCAGGCAAAGAAAGCCAGAATGCGCTTGTTGAAACCGAACACCGGCTCCTTGGGATTACGGTTATATGCCCATTGCTTTTTCGCATCGTCCACGGACTGTCCTGTCAGCTGATTCTTCAGTTCGATGGCAATGACCGGAATACCGTTCACAGCAAGCATCATATCGATACTATTTTTGTTTTGTACCGAATAGTGCCACTGTCTGATGCACTGACATATATTCTTTTTATAGTTCGCCACGGCGAGGTCGTTCAGTTCCGATTCCGGTTTGAAATAGCACACTCGGAAGGATACACCGCGGTGCTTGAAGCCGTAACGGAGAACCGAGATCAGCCCGTCCTGCGTCACGGCATTTTCAAAGGACTTGTAGAACTGGCGCACCGGGTTAATGGTACACATCCGCTCGAAGCGCTTCCACGCCATCGGTTGAGTGCTTTTGACAAACTCGGTCAGCGTAACGATGTCCAGATTCATACCGCGGCTTTCTTCACTGCGGAGTCCTTCATCCGTCGCCTTCGTCCACCCGCCTTCTTCGGAGATGAGGTATGATTCAATATATTCTTCAAAAGTTCTTTCACTTTCATTCATGCGTCACACCACCTTTCGCTTTCCTGTTACTGTCTCATAAATCAATGAGCGTTTATATAATTCGAGTTCATCTATTAAATCCTGTTTTTCTTTACGCAAAGCATCTATAATAGAACATTTGTCCCTAAGATATGCTGCGATTTCACGCTGCTCAGAAACCGAAGGAAACGGCAGCAGAAAATCAGAAAACGCAGAAGCTGATATCTCTTTGAATGTTGTTCCAGAACTAAATAGTTCAAATTGCTCTGTAAAAACACTCATACTGTAATAGAAGAATTCACTATCTGCATCCTCAGTAGGAACGCAAGAAAGACATCCTTGATTTGTGCATAAAGGAACTGTGTTTATAGCTACTGTGCCTACTGGAGCGCGCTTAGAAAATATTATGCTTCCGCTCGGAACAACAGATGTTCCGCAAGATTGATAGCCCTCCTGTGTCAGCATTTTACGGCCTTCAGACACATATTTATCATCGGTTTTATAGTCAGCAGGCGTAATCCAAACGATATCTCCATCCCAGTATTCTGGTTTATCGCTTTTAGGGGTGGCACCTGAATAAATAACAAAACCACTTTTGATTTTTCGTATTTGCCAATTTTTCGGTATTTGCCCTATCCACGCAATCCCACTATCACGCAGGCTGGCAGAAGAATCTATTCCCTTTGTGACAGCACGAAATATTAAAGATTGCTTCCATTGTTTATAATCTTCAATGCTACCTTTTGCCTCAAGGATAAGTTCATCAATCTTTGAACATTGTTCATCAAGAAAGGCTGAAACAGCATCCTGCTCTTCTTGCGACGGGATGACAACACGCAGCTCCTTTACCTCATCATAATTCAATCCTTGGCGGACACCGGAGCCCATGCCATAAAAGCCCTTCTTAAGGTCGAAGGCATGAATGAGATAATAGAGGTATCTGGAATGCGCAGGATTGATCGGACGCAGGGTGGTGTATGCCGATGTGATGATGCCGCGCTCCGTGGCTTGCCCGACACGCAGGCTGGTATGGTCGTTCTGAAGGTCGGTCAATCGCAGAACGATATCCCCGGCTTCGATGATGTTATAGCCATCAAAAGAAGCGGGCAGCAGACCGTCATTGGTGTTGATGTCCTTCCGCTTGATTTTTCCGTAGCTTAAGGACAATAAATTTTTCTCCGAAAGATCGGAGTTTTTGTTTTTTACCCTCGTAGCAAGCTGATATAATGTCCGCACGTTCCACGACGCCGGGACAGAGCCAATCCACTTGATACCGCTGTCCTTCATATCGGAATAATGAACGGTGTCAGTCATCCTGCTCACCTCCGAATAGCTCGTGTAGCTTCTCCATCAGACTACGCTCATGGGCTTCAATGCGCTTTGCGATGTCATCGGCAGGTTCCAGCTCCAAATATTCATAAAAGGTCTTTGTAAAAGGTATTTCATATCCGACTTTCGTTTTGGAGTTATCGATCCACGCACCGGGACGATACGGAAGTACTTCACGCGCAAAATATGCGTCCACGTCCTCATCCAACGGAATAGTCTCTGTATCCCTTTTTGCCTTGTCTGCAATCGGATTTCCTTTTTTAAGAACAGGTTCACCATTTTCATCAAGAACAGGGCTTTCCACGGTGATTTTGTTATACCCAAACGCAATGGAATCCATTCGCTTGCTTTTGACTACAATGGTTTTGCCATCGTCAGTTTTCTTTTCGTAAGTTTTACTGTCGTAATCGCCGTAAGCCTCTATAATAAGATTGCGACAGGTTTCCGTAATATCCACACGCTTATTGCCGATTGGCTTTCTGCGCTGCTCAAAACAACCGCTGGCATCAATCAGCAGGACGTGTTCTCGATGAGAATCGGGTTTATCTTTTGTGATAATCCACACATAGGTGGCAATGCCTGTGTTATAAAAGCTGTCGTTCGGCAGCTGAACGATGGCGTCCAACCAGTCGTTTTCTATAATATATCTTCTGATTTCGCTCTGCCCGCTGCCCGCGTCTCCCGTAAAGAGCGAAGAACCGTTCTGAATAATAGCCATGCGTCCGGTATCCTTCAACTTGGAAATACCGTTCAGCATGAAGAGCATCTGACCGTCAGACTTTGCGGGAAGTCCGACGCCGAATCGTCCTGCATCACCTTTTTTATGCTCCTTTTCTACGTCCGCAGCTTCACGTTTCCAGTCGATACCGAAGGGGGGATTTGATATGCAGTAATCGAACTCGTACCCCGTAAACTTATCATCATTCAAGGTATTGCCAAACTGCATATTATTGGGGTCACCGCCGCGGATGAGCATATCCGCTTTGGCAATACCGAAGGTAAACGGATTAATTTCCTGACCATAGCAGATAATCTCCGCTTCTGCGTCCAATGCCTTGATTCGTTCTTCCATGCAGGTGAGCATCTGGCTTGTCCCCATAGCCATATCGTAAACTGTCTTGGCGGGAGCCTCCGGGTCGGAGAAATCCGCCTCCATCGTCAGCATATCGCACATAAGATAAACAATGTCACGGCTGGTGAAATGGGCTCCTGCTTCCTCGTTATAGCTCTCGGAAAACCTTTGGACGAGGTTTTCAAATACATAACCCATGTCAATAGCGGAGATTTTGTCGGGACTCATATCCGCATTATCCTCGCAGAAGTCGCTGATAACCTGATACAGCACTCCGGCGCTGCTCATACGGTCGATTTGATCGAAAAAGCCCATATTCGCCAGTATGTCAATGACGTTATCAGAAAAACCGTTGATGAATAACTCGAAGTTAACTTTGATGTTTTCCGGGTCGGTCTTCAAACGCTCGAAAGTAAATCGACTCGTATTGTAGAAACGGTATCCTCCGGCTGCCGCACGAAGAAAACCATCCTTAACGGCAAGGTGCTTTATCTTCTCGTAAGTTTCCAGCACTTTATCATGTGTAGGGAGCAAACAGTCATGGAAGCGCTTGATGACAGCCATCGGAAGAATGACCAGTCCGTATTCATGGGGCTTGTAGGCACCGAAAAGAGAGTTTGCGACATTCCATATAAGATTCGCTTTCTCCTGAATATTGATGCCAACCGCCTTGATTTTTTCGTTAGAGTCCATATTCTCTTGCCTCCTTGATATTCTTGGTTATATCGTTCATATTCTGTGTCAATCTGGTTGTATGGATACCAAGTCGATATTTGATTCCGTTTTCTTCGATGGTATCATGGTTGATGGTAAGGAAACATCTCGCTCTCAACACATCAAATATGCAGTGGGGCATTCCTTTGAATGCTTCACATACTGCCTGCAAAGCTGTCGGATAGAAGTCCGGCAGCTTTTCTTCTGTCAAAATATAATCTTCAATTTCTTTGTTGTAATAGTTTATCACGTCAGCCGTGGTGTCAAACTCTGGCAGACCATTTGGCAGATCGTGAACCCATTTTTTCAAATCGCTGAATGTCCATTTACCATTCATCAGTTTCATAAGAGTTTGATGTTGATCGTATGCTGCTTTCAATCTCGGGCGGCTTTCCAGACCGTCCGTAACCTGCCTGCGTTTGTAGTCATCTTGAAGGTGATTGTTAGGAATAGTCAACACGCCATCCTTAAATTTTACAGGAAAGCGTTTCCCGTCCTTATGGATGATTTCAAGCATAGCATCTCGGGCATAGCGTAAGATACACTCGTCAGTGACCACCAAATTCGCACTCGGGAACGCAATCGCCGCCGCACTGCGGATGCTGTCAACGGGATCGATATAAACCGTTTCAACAGCGTTTGAATCCAGCGTTCTCAGGAAGGTCAGTACAGTCTCCTCTGAAGAATCCTCAAGGATATCTATGCAGTACACGCCGTCATCCCGCAAAGCAAAGATAATCGGACGTGCCTCGCGAAAAAAGACCGCCTCCATAATACCAAGTTTCTTCGGTGTGCTAACAGGAAGCAATAAAGACTCTCTGTACTGAATCCGCCTGCGCATAATAGGTCCTATAGAAGCAGTCGATGCCGGAACGCCATAATAGTCGCACACCTTCTTATAAGAAAAGCGGAAAGTTCCTTCAGCAAGCGCATCTGCCAGACGATTGGTATATCTGCATCCTTTATCTCCGAAATTGATAGGCTCCGGGAACACGCTGTTGCTGCATCCGTCGCAACGAAGATATGTCTGATAAAAGGTCAGGTCAAAAACTCGAAAGCTCCGTTTTTCACCTTCATCGGTTGGAGCCGTATCCCACAATATATCTTTGAAAGACCTTTTAACGACCTTAGAACATCTTGTTTTTGTCGAGCCGCAGGCCGGACAAATCAGCTTATCATCCGAGAAGTAACGCTTATGGACAGTATAGTAGTGACTGTCGGTGCTGGATTTAAGTGCAAGCAAGTCGGCAATGCCGAGGGCATTGGTCATAGGCTTGGACACATCTTTTTCCATGTATCGCTTCTTCCCCAATGCGCACTCCTCCCATTTTCAATATACTTAATTATACCACCAAAAACTGAACAAGTCAATTATTTATTTACATTTTGCCACCATAATACGAATAAGAAGATTTTGGTTATTATGTTACTTCTGCTATAATGGGAGCATGAGAAAAGACCACTTGGTCAGAAGGGAGGATTCACTATAGACGAAGGCTTTAGAGAGATTAGAAATAGTGATAATCGACTGCTCTGTAAGGCAAACGACAGCACGGGCGAAGTTGAGACTCAGGGACCGCACCGCTCTTCCTACATTTTTAGCATTCCCATCGGGGGCACATTCACAGTTGTTCGGGATAATCTCAAGTCGCTGGTAACAAGAACCGCCACAGCGTTTACCGTGGCAGATTACACTCTCGCCGCCTGACGCGGCAATGAAAATCAAATAGGCGAATCCGCAGAGCTGCAAGACGGCCTGGATTTAGTTCAAAACCCGTTATGGGTGAACTATATCCAAGCCGTCTTTTTCTCTACGGATCAGAAACGGCTCCTGCGGATTCAAATGAATCTGAAAGGAGCCAATTATGAAAATTACATACGCATTTAACAACGGAGAAATCAAGGAGGTCGAGGTTTCGGAGGAAATCGGTGCCGTGATTGAAGAGTCCCGCCGCAAGGAAGCGGCTCTCGCCAAAAAGGAACAGCGCCACTGCTATTCTCTGGACGCCGTCACATACGAGGGATTGGAGTACGGAGAGCCTGATTTTACCGCATCAATGTGTGACGGCAGTGAAGAGCGCAGTGCGCATATCAGAGATGCGTTCTCGCACCTCACTGAAACACAGCGGCGCCGCATCCTTATGCTTGCTGCAGGAATGTCGATAAGAGAGATTGCCGCTCGCGAAAATACACATCACCGTGCGGTTGAAGACTCTATCCAACAGGGCAGAAAAAAATTTTTAAAACATTATAAACAACCCCATTAATGTATCTTGCTTTTTTTCACTAAACAAAGCAAACATAAGAATACAAAAAACGTGTAAGCGGTGATCTCTCATTACTTACACGTTTGCTTTACTTTATTTCCTGTTCAGTATCATCAAACAACGGACAGTCGAAAAACTGTCGAACGGTTATTTCCAGCCCGTCGCATATTTTTTTGATGGAAACGACACCGGGGTTCTGACTTTTGGTGTTCAGCATACTGTATATGGTTGACGGGGCTACTCCTGAGATATTTGCAAGGGCATTGACTGCGATGTTTCTTTCGGCACAGAGGTCGATTATTCTCTGCGCCACAGCTTCTTTTGTTGTCATAATCGCATTTCCAAAAGAAGTGTGCTATAATTGCGATATATCCCACAAAGGAGATTATTATGCTTCCATTATACACGGTGTGTTTCTTTAGTCACCGCAGGATTGATGATATTATTTCTGTTGAAACCTCGGTTGAAAATGTTATAGATCAAGTACTCCGTCAACATGAATATGTCGAGTTCCTTGTCGGATGCGACGGGGATTTTGACCGGATCGTATCCTCGGCTGTTCTGCGATACAAAAAGAGAACCGATGCCGGAAATTGCTCTCTCACTTGGGTTATGCCGTATATGAAATCGGAGTATATACATAACCGGGAAAACTACGACAGCTATTATGATTCGATCGAGGTTTGTGAACAATCCGCTTTGGCTCACCCGAAATCTGCTATACAAATCCGCAACCGGGCTATTGTTGACCGTTCCGATCTGTGTGTTTTTTATGTTTGCAAAAAACATGGCGGCGCCTATCAGACGATGAAATATGCCGCGAACCAAGACAAAGATATAGTCAATTTGTATGATGACAGTTTTGTCTGAACTATGTCTTGAATGTTGCTGGATATATTAAGGCTATTATGGTAAGGTACTTGTCAAAGGAGTTGGAATTATGAGTTTATTTGATGATCTTTACTACGGAAATATAAATATAAGTGAGCGCGATGTTGCAGACGGCTCTGACGAAAAAGCGGCTCTTGAAGCTGCTGTTGCTGCCGAGAACGCGCTTTCTGAGCAGTTGCCCAATAACCTGAAACCATTGCTGACTGCTTTGGTTTCTGCTCACGATGTCCTGCTTGACGCAACGAGCCGCAGTGTTTTTGAAATCGGATTCAAATACGGTATGCGGTTCGCGGTCGCAGGACTATCGGATGATAAAAACGGGGTTGACAACTCCGAGGACGAATAATATAATAAAACCAACCTATAAAGAGTACGCAAGAGACAAGCTCGTTGACCGTACACCAACCTGCCCGCGGGCAAGGTGGTAATGCTTGAACGATGGGTGTGCTGAATATTGACCGGTAACGCTCATCATAACGATGGGCGTTTTTCTTATGTCCTCTTTATGGGAAATATTATCTTTCAGGAGGGCATTTATATGTCAAAAACAATCAGAGAACTGAGCAAAACGAATGGTCGCGTTTACGTTTATCTTCGCACGCCGGAACTCGGAGAGCGATTTCTCCGACAAGCCGAGCAGGAAGGCTTCACATTTTGTGACGGTGCCAAACCGACCGCAAGGCCGGCTGCCGATGTGATGGCGATCAACCATGACGGAACAATCAATTATGTCGGCACAAACGGCAGAATCGTGTATGGCAGCGGAGCTACCCACATAGGAGATAAAAAACTGAATCGTATTGATTACGAATTGCATCTCCAACGAGAATAAATCTTCTCGGGAATAAAAGTTACAATTTTTAATGGTTTTGTAATTTTTCTCTTGACAAATCCAAATTTTTACAATAAAATATTAAGTAGCGTATAGAACATCAGTTCGATAGCACAATTGAATAGAAACGAATGAAATGAAGTTTTTAAGCCAGAGGAAGCAGATACAAGAGTGATTGAATAAGCGACAAATCAAACCCACCCGGTGGAGCGGTATCTCATCCAAAAAGCTGAGAACGTATCCTCCGGTTTCTTTTCGGAGATTTATTTGTCTGCAGTGACAGAAAGGATGGTTGAAATGATAGGAAGAAGAATAATTACCTGCACACAATGCGGAAGAACCTTAGCTAAATTGTGCGATGGTTCAGAGGGCGAAATAACTTGCCCGAAATGCAAGGAAGAGTACGCATTCGAGATAAAAGAGAACACTGTTGTACTCAAGGCAGTCAAGCAAAAAAACACCACCAATAATTGTTACAGAGTCGGATAACCGTTCCCACAACCGAATATCGTCGGAGCCATCCTTGGAAATGTATTTGGCGTAGTACCATCAGGATTTCAGTGCTTCCGATAAGTGTTTATTGAAGAGCTGAATTTGGCACCGAATCATTAGGAGCCCCGTAAACAGTATCCTTACTTTCTTTAGTAGGGTCTGTTTGCGGGGCTTTTTTTATTTTGCCTGAAAAACCTTAAAAAAACAGGATTTCGTGTCCTAACTATTAGAAAGGAAAAATTTTTGAACCTTTTTTGAAAACAGCCCCCCATAATGCCGATTTTGATTCCGTATAGTGAAGGGTCATTGTTTTCAGAGAACTACCCCCACAAAACACGCTGCTTTTCTCCTTATTGTGGAATAGGAAATTTTTTTGAAAAACACCCCGACAAAACGGCGTTTATTATTCCGTATAGTGAGAGAACAAAATAATCAACCACACCCGCTTGGGTGATAAAAAAATAATATCGAAGTCTGAGTGCGCATCAAGACAGGATATTGATATCGCTACATACGCTGATGATTCAGCCGGAGTAGCGTAATCGGTACCCTTTACCTTGTTGCGCTCTTTTTGTGTATAGGTCGGTGCCGATTGGTTCCGACCTATCTTTATGTCCTGTCCTGACTGCCCTCAGCGGAAAGGACAAGCCATGAAAATCAAATACTCATTTAACAATGGAGAAATCAAGGAGGTCGAGGTTTCGGAGGAAATCGGTGCCGTGATTGAAGAATCCCGCCGCAAGGAAGCGGCACTCGCCAAAAAGGAGCAGCGCCACTGCTATTCCCTTGACGCTGTCACCTACGAGGGAGTGGAGTACGGAGAGCCTGATTTTGCCGAATCACTGTTTGACGGCAGCGAAGAGCGCAGCGCTCATATCAGAGATGCGTTCTCGCACCTTACCGAAACACAGCAGCGCCGCATTCTTATGCTTGCTGCCGGAATGTCGATAAGAGAGATCGCCGCTCGCGAAAATACACATCACCGTGCGGTTGAAGACTCTATCCAACAGGGCAGAAAAAAATTTATGAAGTTTTTTTGAAAAAACACTCGCCAAAATGCCCCAAAAATGTCCGTAAGGTGAAAGGCAATGAAACAGCCATTCAGAAAGGATGAAAAGAAATGAAGCACAGACTCAAAATCAGCGTCAGCAAGAAGCCCGTCAACAAAGGTGTGGTCGCTTGGCGCAAAGTATCGGTCAGAGAACGGTTCCTCCGCTTTCTGCTCGGTGACAAGACAAAACTCACGGTCATCGTGCCCGGTGACAGCGTGGAAGAATTATCAATTCAGGAGGTAGCGCATGAAACTGTATGAAATCAATGAGCAAATCGAAAGGCTCACCGACCAAATCACCTTTGACGAGGATACCGGAGAAATCCTCTGCGACATCGACGCCATCACCGCTGAGATGAACGCTCTGCAGATGGAAAAGAAATCGGTGCTTGAGTATCTCGCTAAACTCGTCCTCAATCTCCGCGCAGAGGCAGCGGCAATCAAGGCTGAGGAGATTCGGCTCAGGGAACGCCGCACACAGCTCGGCAAGAAAGAAGAGCACCTTATGGCGATTCTCGACCGCGAGTGTAACGGTGAGAAAACCGATCTCGGCGTTGCTACGGTATCCTACCGTAAAACAAACCGTATGGAGATCACCGACAGTGGCGAGGCGCTGTTCTGGCTGAGAGAATTCGGTTATACCGATTGTTACAAAACGCCGGCTCCCGAGATTTCCAAATCCGAGGTAAAGAAGCTGGTTAAATCCGGCGTTGAAGTTCCCGGCTGCGAACTTGTCGAGGACTACTCATGTTCGCTGAGATAAGGAGGTATCACAGATGCTGAACATTACCACAGGAAAAATCGACCGCGCCTTAAAGGTGGTCGCTTACGGCAGCGAGGGCATCGGCAAAACAACGTTTGCCGCCGCTTTCCCGGAACCGCTGTTCATCGACACAGAGGGCGGTACTTCACACATGGATGTGCGCCGTATCAACCGATCGAAATCGTGGAGCGAGCTGCTCTCCATCATCGGCGAGGTAGCCGCCACTGCGGACGTTTGTAAAACGCTTGTGCTTGACACAGCGGATTGGGCGGAACAGCTTTGCGTCACTCACGTCTGCGAGAAGTACAAGCAGAGCAGTATTGAGAGCTTCGGCTACGGCAAAGGCTACACCTACCTCGCCGAGGAGTTCGGCAGACTGCTCACAGCACTGGACAAGGTTATCGACTCCGGCAAGAACGTGGTTATCACGGCTCACGCCAAGATGCGGAAGTTCGAGCAGCCGGACGAGCAGGGTGCCTATGACCGTTGGGAAATGAAACTCTCCAAGCAGGTGGCGCCGCTGTTGAAGGAATGGTGCGATATGCTCCTCTTCCTCAACTATAAGACCTATGTCATCACAACCGACACCAACAGCAAAAAGGCTCAAGGCGGCAGGCGCGTCATCTATACTTCGCACCACCCCTGTTGGGACGCAAAGAACCGTCACGGTCTGCCGGAAGAGATGGATTTGGATTTCAAGAACCTCGCGCATCTTTTCAAGACCAATCCCAAGCCTGCCGCTGTCGAACAGAAGCCTATCGACAAACTCCGTTCCCTGATGGAGAAAATCGAGGCTACAGACACAGAAGTTCAGCAGGTGGTATCCGACAAGGGACACTACCCGGCTGACACGCCTATCACGAATTATTCCGACAAATTCATCACCGGCTGGCTTATCAAATACTGGCCGCAAATCACTCAAATCATCTGCACCAACCGCATGGTTGAAAACTAAAAATATGGAGGTAAATTATCATGGCAGATTATCTTAACAACAATGTAGGAATGGATTGGGACGATGTCCTTGAAACCGACGGGCAGGAATACATCATCCTTCCCGAAGGAGATTACAACTTTGAGGTCACGGATTTCGAGCGCGGTCATTTCCCCGGCTCCGCAAAAATGGCGCCGAGCAACAAGGCTACGCTGACGCTGAAGGTCGTCACCAAGGACGGCATCGCCAACGTCCGCACCGACCTCATTCTGAACCGTCTTGTCGAGTTCAAGATCGCCGCGTTCTTCCGCTGCATCGGTGAGAAAAAGCACGGTGAGAAGCTCGTCATGAACTGGAACAAGGTGCTCGGCAGTAAGGGTCGCGCTCATTTCAAGCCGCGTACTTACACCGACAAGGACGGCAACGAGCGTCAGGCAAATAACGTAGAGCGTTTTATCGACTATGACGAGAAGTTCTTTCCGGCTGACGGCGGCTTCGTTGACCTTACCGATGACGGCGACCTGCCCTTCGATTAAGGAGGGAGCGTAATGTTTCAACTCAGACCTTATCAGGCGGAGGCGAAACAGGCGATTCTTACCGCGTGGGACGAGGGGTTCCGAAAAACGCTCCTCGTCCTGCCGACAGGATGCGGTAAGACGATTGTGTTCTCTTCCGTAACGGAAACGCAGGTCAACAAAGGACATCGCGTCCTGATTATGGCTCATCGCGGTGAGCTGCTCGAGCAGGCTGCCGATAAGCTGAAAGCAGCGTCAGGTATCGACTCTGTCTTGGAAAAAGCCGAGTCCACGAGCCTTGGCAGTATGTTCCCGGTGACGGTCGGCTCTGTGCAGTCTCTGGCACAAGCGAAGAGGCTCGCCCGGTTTTCTTCAGATTACTTTCAGGACATCATTGTCGATGAAGCGCACCATTGCCTTTCCGACAGCTATAAGAACATACTCGAGCACTTTCCCGACGCGAATATTCTCGGCGTCACAGCGACCCCCGACAGAGGCGACAGACGGAACCTTGGTGAGTTTTTTGATACTCTGGCTTACGAGTACAGTATGGTGGACGCTATCCACGAAGGGTATCTCAGCCCGATCAAAGCGCAGACGATTCCGTTGGAGTTGGATATCGGTGATGTCGGTATTTCAAACGGTGATTTTTCCGCGAGTGATATCGGTAACGTTTTGGAGCCGTATTTGTATCAGATCGCGGAGAAAATGTGGGAATACTGTCACGGCAGAAAAACCGTTGTGTTCCTTCCGCTTATTGCTACCTCTCAAAAGTTCTGTTCCATTCTTAACGAAACGACAGGGCTTCGCGCGGCGGAGATAAACGGCAAAAGCACAGACCGTGCCGAAATACTCTCGGATTTTGAGAACGGCAAATACGATGTTCTCTGTAACAGTATGCTGCTTACCGAAGGGTGGGACTGCCCGTCGGTGGACTGCATCATCGTTCTCAGACCAACAAAGATTCGCGCTCTTTATCAGCAGATGGTCGGTCGCGGTATGAGGTTATCGCCCGGAAAGGATAACCTTCTGCTTCTCGATTTCCTGTGGCTGTCGGAAAAGCACGACCTCTGTAAGCCCTCATCGCTGATCAGCAAAGACGAGCAAATCGCCGGCATTATTGATGAGCGAATGAAAACCGATACCGAGGCGTTTGACCTTGTCGAGGCCGAGGAACAGGCAGAGCGTGATGTACTTGCTGAACGCGAAGGAAATCTCGCAAAGGAACTCTCACAGATGCGTAAAAGGAAAAGCCGTCTTGTTGATCCGATTCAGTACGCGCTGTCAATCGCGGCGGAAGATTTAGCAAACTACGTTCCCTCATTCGCTTGGGAAATGGCTCCGCCGTCAGAAAAGCAACTGGCGTTTTTGGAACGCAGAGGGATTTCCGCGGAAAGCGTTTATAATGCCGGACTCGCGTCGCTGCTGATTGGCAAATTGAAAAGGCGACAGGATGCGGGACTCTCCACTCCCAAACAAATCCGCTGCTTGGAGCGTTACGGTTTCAGACAGGTCGGCACATGGCAGTTTGATGATGCCGGCGCTTTAATCAGCAGACTCGCACAAAACAACTGGCGCGTTCCCTATGGAGTGACGCCTGCATTATACAGACCTTAAGGAGGATTTTATTATGGATAATCAGATTTTATCAGCATTAAAAGCAATCGATGTTTCAACGCTCACCCGCGCCGACTGGATCGCGGTCGGCATGGCTCTCAAAGAGGAAGGTTTCCCTTGTTCTATCTGGGACGACTGGAGCCGCAACGACAATCGTTATAAGCCCGGCGAATGCGAATGCAAATGGGAAGGTTTCCGAGGAACGGGCAACCCCGTCAAAGGCGGCACCATTATCGCTATGGCCAAGGCTCACGGCTGGATGCCGTTCAGCGGCGAGGACGGATGTATGAATTGGGATGACACCATCGAGTATGACGGCAATGACGGGTTCAACGGATTCTCGGCGCCGGATGCGTGGTCACCGACGCAAGACCTTATCACTTACCTCGAACTGCTCTTTGACCCGGAAGACCGCGTCGGATATGTCACGGGAGATGTTTGGCAGGACGGTGACGGCAAATGGATGCCGAGCAAAGGCGTCTATGACCGAACCGCGGGTGAGTTGATCGCGTCCCTCAAAAAGCACCCTGACGACCTCGGCGCTACAGTCGGAGATTGGAAACCGCAGGTCGGAGCATGGATTCGTTTTAACCCCGTTGACGGCGAAGGCGTCAGAAACGAGAATGTCACTAAATTCAAGTACGCCTTGGTAGAGTCGGACACGCTGAAGATTGCGGAGCAGGACGTTCTCTTCCGCAAGTTGGAGTTGCCTATCGCCGCACTCGTTCACAGCGGCGGCAAAAGCCTCCACGCTATCGTTCGCGTCGATGCCGACAGCTACGAGGAATACCGCAAGCGCGTTGAGTATCTTTATGATTTCTTGGAGAAGCACGGCGTTTCAATCGATAAGCAGAACCGCAACCCGTCCCGTCTGTCCCGTATGCCCGGCGCTACGAGAAACGGCAACCGTCAGTATCTCGCCGCTGTCAACATCGGCAGAAAATCGTGGGTGGATTGGCTGGACTACGCGGAAGGCGTCACAGACACGCTGCCGGATATGGAGCCGCTGTCCGTGTACAGGGATAATCCTCCCGCGCTGCCGGAGGAACTTATCAAGGGCATCCTCCGCAGAGGACACAAGATGCTGATTTCAGGCTCCTCCAAGGCAGGCAAATCGTTCCTGCTGATGGAACTGTGCGCGGCTCTGGCATCAGGCTCCAAGTGGCTCGGTTTCGATTGTCGCAAGGGCAAGGTGCTCTACATCAACCTTGAAATCGACCCGGCTTCCTGCGTTGACCGTTTTCTCCGCATTTTCCGCAGGTTGCGCTTGGATTTCTCTCACCTTGACAATATCGTTATCTGGAACCTGCGCGGTCACGCTGTTCCGCTTAACGAACTTGTGCCGAAGCTGACGCGAAGAGTACGCGATATGGATTTGGAGGCTATCGTCATTGACCCCATCTACAAGGTCATCACAGGAGATGAGAACAACGCCTCTGAGATGGGTGCGTTCTGCAACCAGTTTGACAAAATCTGCAACGAAACGGGATGCAGCACCATCTACTGCCATCACCACAGCAAGGGTCCGCAGGGATATAAGAAAGCGGTGGACAGAGCGTCAGGTTCCGGCGTGTTTGCCCGCGACCCCGACGCGCAGCTTGATATGATTCAGCTTGAGGTGAATGATGATGTTGATCTCGGATATCAGGAAAGAAACGCCACTGCTTGGCGCTTAGAGTCCTCGCTCCGTGAGTTTCCAAATATCAAGCCCATCAACTTCTGGTTTGATTATCCCGTTCACAGAATCGATGAAGCGGGTAAGCTGGACGAATGCCCTACTGAGGGCAGTTCGGAAGCCGGACGCAAGAAAGCCGCCGAGGTCAACGAGAAAAAGAAAGAAGAAGCCAACAACAGGTTCCGCGCCGCTTTCGATATTCTTAACCTCAACGGTGACGGAGTGACCGTGAAGGAAATGAGCGAGTACCTCGAAGTCGGAAGACAGACCGTATATAACCGGGTCGAAAAAATGAACGGAGAATTCGTCATCGATAACGGTAGAATCACCAAGAGCGATAATTCTGAAAACGAATAATAAATATCATAATTTGTCGCTGTCACCCCCTACTATATATGTTCATATATAGATGGTTACACCCTCCAAGGGGAGGGCTGAAAGCCCGCCCTCCCTTGAGAGGTGCAGCCGTAACAAAAAGGGATGACAAAAGAGAAATACGACAAGGGTACACGACAATACGGAAGGAGAATTTGATTATGGATTTTTTTATGAATATGGACCCGCCGACAGTCACGGCTCAGGAGCATAAGGTCACGATGGTTGGCGGCAGACCGCACTTCTATGACCCGGCTCCCGTAAAGGACGCAAAGAAACAGCTTACCGCTCACTTGCTCCCTCACAAGCCGAAGGAACCGTTTATCGGTGCGGTGGCATTGTCAGCGGTGTGGCTGTTCCCGAAAGGAAAGCGTCACAAGCACGGTGAGTGGCGCGTCACGAAGCCGGACACGGACAACCTGCAGAAGCTGCTCAAAGACTGTATGACGAAGTGCGGATTTTGGAAGGATGACGCGCAGGTCGTTAGAGAGACCGTTGAGAAACGGTGGTCGGATGAGCCTGCGGGTATTTACATTGAGATCACAGATTTGGAGGTTTGAAATGAGAACGTCAAGAAACACGGAAGGATATGCCGACCCCACAGCGGCAGCCGCTATAGCAAGGATCATCGCAGAGGAGCGTAAGGCTCGTAACAAAGGACAGCGCAGGAAACGCAATCCTCGGAAAAGGCGTTATCCTGCTAACGGAGGTCGCTATGGACAGAAACTATGAAGATCTGATTCAGGCAATAGCTGTTCAGGCAGCAAGGGATTACCGAAAGGCTCTCAGATTGCTAATCAGGAATCCGCGAGACCGTGAGGCGAAGTGTCACAAAGACGAGATTGAGGTGTTCTTTCGCTCACAGTGGTTCTGCGACATTACTACGGCAGACGGAGAGTTCATTATTCAGGCATTGCAAAAGGAGGTATCGTTTTAATGACATCAAAGGAGTATTTCAGGCAGGCGTACAGGCTTGACCAGAGAATCAATCTGAACATAGCGGAGTTGGATGAGCTGCGGGCTATGGCTTGCAACATTACGTCCTCCGCTCTGTCAGAGAAGGTTGCCCGCTCCCGTGACGGCAACGCTCCGTTTGTCAAAGCAATCGAGCGCATTACAAAACTCGAACAGGAAATTGACGCGGAGGTGGATACCTTTGTTAATCTCAAGACAGAGATGCGCGGTGTTATTGAGTCAGTGGAAGACCGTAATGAGCAGCTTATTCTCCACTACCGCTATATCCTCAATTACACATGGGAGAAGATTGCCGAACTGCTCGGGACAAGCGTCCGCACGATTCACAGGTGGCACGACAGTGCGCTGCGAAACGCCGTCATTCCGAAAAGCCCTACAAAAATATAAATTTTTTGAAATTGGCACGGTATGTCATACTTTGTCACCTTGTTTCACGGTGAGAAAACTGATATAATATAATTGGGACAACAGAATACAGACAAGCCTTGTGGACTAACCCTCCGCAGGGCTTTTCTTTTTGCCCGGAAGGAGGTGCGGTTGTGCCAAAGAAACCCAAGCGACCGTGTTCGTATCCCGGCTGTCCGAACCTATGTGACGGACAGTACTGTGAGGAACACAGAACGCAGGCTCGTAGGCAGTACGACAAATACGAGCGATCCCCCAACGTCAATAAGAAGTACGGTCGGGCTTGGAAACGTATCCGCGACCGTTATGTAGCGGAGCATCCGCTGTGTGAGCGTTGCAAGGCTGAGGGTCGTCTGACTCCTGTTGAGGAGGTTCATCACATCCTGCCTGTATCAAAAGGCGGAACACACGAGCGCAGCAACCTTATGGCGTTGTGTCGTTCATGTCACACCAAGATTCACCACGATCTGGGCGACCGGTAGGGCGGTCTTGATCTCTGCGGGTCCCTTACGGGGCAGCGGCCCGGGGCTTCGTGTGTAAACTCGCGGAAGTTTTGGAGGGAATAGCCCCGATGATTTGAATAACAGTTAGAAGGTGTATTTTACATGGGTAAACGCGGCCCGAAGCCGGGTATGGGCGGTCGGCCAAGAAAACCCATATCCGAGAAAATCATAAACGGCAACCCCGGCGGTCACAAAATGACAGTCCTTGATTTCAAAGACAGCGCCGCCGACCTGCAAGGTGTGCCGATGCCGAAACCGTCCGACTACCTTTCGGCAAAACAGAAAAACGGCACAGATTTCTTTGCCGTGGAAGTGTATGAGATCGTTTGGAACTGGCTGAAAGAGCGCGGCTGCGAAAGCCTTGTTCCTCCGCACGTTTTGGAGGAGTACGCTATGTGCAAGGCGCGCTGGATTCAGTGTGAGAACCTGACGAGCGAACACGGCTTTTTAGCTAAACACCCCACCACCGGCGCCGCCATTACATCTCCGTATGTCAGCGTTGCTAACACATACTTCACTCAGTTCAATCGGTTGTGGGGAGATATTTTTCAGATTGTAAAAGATAACTGTACCAAAGAATACAGTGCGACCCCGCCTGACGATTCTATGGAGCAGCTGTTAAGAATGAGAGAAAGAAGGAATGGTTAATGTACGAAAAGGTCAATCCCGCGCACCCCGATAAAATCGCAGACAGGATTGCCGGCGCCTTAGTCGACCTTGCTTACGCAAAGGCTGACAACCCGAAGATTGCTGTTGAGGTTTTGATAGGTCACGGCGTGTGTCACATCATTGCGGAAACATCCGAGCATTTCACCTTGGCTGAGGTGCTTTCTGTCGTGGAGCGCATTGCAGGTCCCCTTGAGGTCGATTACCAAGAGGTCGCTCAGGATGTACATCTCGCGGCAAATCAGAACCGACACATTCGCTGCGGCGACAACGGTATCTTTAAAGGAACACCCGTTACCGATGAACAGCGTGAACTCGCAACTGTCGCGGAGCGTCTGTATGATAAGTATCTGTGTGACGGCAAATATATCCAGACCAACGGTCACCTCATAATCTGCCAGAGCAACGCTGCGACAAGCGAACTCCGCAGGCTGTTCCCGAGAGCCGAAATCAATCCTCTCGGTGATTGGACGGGCGGCACTGACGTTGATACAGGCGCCACCAACCGCAAGCTCGGCTCGGATATGGGCGACAGCGTCACGGGTGGAGGTCTGCACGGCAAAGACCTGTCTAAGGCTGATGTCAGCGTAAACATCTACGCATGGATCATGGCTCAGGAAACCGGGCAGCCGGTGGAACTATGCTGTGCCATCGGTGATGAATTCGTTGACGGCATTCCCTATGAGGATATCGTGGGCATCGCTGAGGATTTCATTGATTCTCTCGGCGGCTTTGAGAAATTCGCGGAATGGGGTTTGATTCGATGATCACTACCAAAGAAATGCAGCTCGTTCCGATTGAAAAGTTAATACCTTACATCAATAACGCGCGGACGCATTCTCCTGAGCAGATTGCGAAACTCCGCGCGTCTTTGCGTGAGTTCGGTTTTATCAACCCGGTCATCATCGACAAGGACTATACCATCATCGCCGGTCACGGACGCTGTGCCGCTGCCAAAGAAGAAGGTCTGACCGAAGTGCCCTGCGTTCTCGCCAATCACCTGACAGATGCTCAGAAGAAAGCGTACATCATAGCTGATAACCGTATGGCGATGGACGCGGGCTGGGATGAAGAACTGTTGCGTGTTGAAATTGAGGCGTTGGAGGCTGAGGATTTCGACCCTCTGCTCACAGGCTTTGATGAGGATGAACTGTCTAAGCTGTTTGACGATGGTAACGACACCAAAGACGATGATTTTGATGTTGACGCTGAACTCGAAAAGCCCGCTTTCACCAAGCCGGGTGATGTCTGGACGCTCGGCCGACACAGACTCGTCTGCGGCGACTCCACCGATCCCGCCACCTTCGATACGTTGATGGACGGTAAGAAAGCGAACCTCGTTATTACCGACCCTCCGTACAACGTGAACTACGAGGGCAGCGCCGGGAAAATCAAAAACGATAATATGGCTAATGACGCTTTTTATCAGTTCCTGCTCGATGCGTTCAAAAACACCGAGGCGGCTATGGATAACGAAGCGTCTATTTATGTGTTCCACGCGGATACCGAGGGCTTGAATTTCCGCAGAGCGTTTGCCGATGCAGGCTTCAACCTGTCCGGCTGCTGCATTTGGAAAAAGCAGTCACTCGTTTTAGGGCGCTCACCATACCAATGGCAGCACGAGCCGGTGCTGTTCGGTTGGAAGAAGAAAGGCAAGCATAAGTGGTATGCCGGCCGCAAGGAGACCACCATCTGGGAGTACGACAAGCCGAAGAAGAACGGCGATCACCCGACAATGAAACCGATACCGCTGCTTACGTATCCCATTCAGAATTCGTCCCTGACTAATTCAATCGTGCTTGACCCGTTTGGGGGTTCCGGCTCCACGCTCGTTGCCTGTGAGCAGACTGACCGTATCTGTTATACGATTGAGTTGGACGAAAAATTCTGTGACGTTATCGTTAACCGCTATATCGAGCAGGTAGGCTCTGACAGCGATGTATCTGTTCTGCGGGACGGCGTCACGTTAACATACAAGGAGGTCGTGGCTGCTGATGAGTAAAGAATTGACTCTCGGCAGTCTTTTTGACGGGTCGGGCGGATTCCCTCTGGCGGGTCTCCTGTCCGGTATCACTCCTGTCTGGGCTTCGGAAATTGAGCCGTTTCCCATCAGAGTGACAACAAAGCGACTGCCTTTCATGAAACACTACGGCGATATTTCCGCTATGAACGGAGCGGAAATCGAGCCTGTCGATATCATCACGTTTGGTTCACCATGCCAAGATATGTCAGTGGCAGGAAAACGAGCCGGGCTGGACGGCTCCCGATCCAATTTGTTCTATGAAGCTGTCCGAATCATAAAAGAAATGAGGTGCGCCACCAATGGCGAATATCCAAGATACATCGTCTGGGAAAACGTCCCCGGCGCGTTCAGTTCAAACAAGGGAGACGATTTCAGGTGCGTCCTCGAAAGCGTCTGCAAAATCAAAGACGAAACCGCTGTTATTCCTCAACCTGACAAGTGGCAGCCCGCGGGAGAAATCGTGGGAGATGATTACTCCATCGCGTGGAGAGTCATGGACGCGCAGTATTGGGGAGTTCCCCAACGCAGAAAACGTATCTTCCTTGTCGCGGATTTTGCAGGCAGGAGTGCCGGAAAAATACTATTTGACTCCGAAGGCCTGTCAGGGTATTCTGCGTCGAGCCTCCGTGCGTGGCAAGAAACTGCCTGCCGTTCTGGAGAAAGCCCTGATTCACCAAGCATCTGCCTGAACGACCAAGGTGGCTCCCGAATAGATGTCACCGAGGAAGTGACCAACACTCTCCGTGCAGAAGCCCATCACCCACCATGTGTAATGGACAACAAAGAAACCACAGGGGCACTTCGCACGGAAACATATTCTGCAGGCTTTTGTACCGAGCATTCGGCAAAGGCACGTTCCATCGGTTATGAGGAAGAAAAGTCTCCTACGCTTCGAGCCGGAACTGTTCCGGCGGCCGTTTATGAAAACCACAGTCAGGACACCAGATATACGGGCCCCGTTGATGTTTCTCCCACCGTCAGTTCAACCTACGGTATGGGCGGGAACAATCAACCGTTTGTGGTTGAAACACCCAAGACGCTAAAAATCCGCTCCGGCTGTGACGGCGGCGGTAAAGGCGCGTTAATACAAGAGGATAAATCGGCAACGCTGTCATGCAATAATGACCAGACGCTTTTCGAGCCGAAGGTTTACGGTATCTGTTCAAAGCACAGCAACTCTATGAACTCCGGCAATCCGAGCAGCGGATTCTATGAAGCGGAAACCGCAAGGACAATCGACACGGGCAATCAGTCTCCCTGCAAAAATCAGGGCGGTATGGTCGTGGTCGCTGTTCAGGGTTCCATGATCGGCAGAGCAGATAAGAACGGACCCCAAGGCAGTGGCGTCAATGAGGATGTGTCTTTCACCTTGGACAGCTGTGACCGTCACGCTGTCGCTTACGGTATCGACCGCGCAGCGTATAACCAAGGCACTAACGCCAAATTCAATATCGCGGTTGAACCGGAACTCGAGCCGACCATCGTTGCGAAAGGTCCCGGCGCGGTAGGTCAGCCAATCTACCACTCGAGCAAGAACTCGTTTCAAACCAATTTCACTTCCGATGAGGCAACGGATACCCTTGTAGCAACCGATTACAAAGACCCGCCTGTTGTCGGCACGGAATACATTGTACGCAGGCTCACTCCAACTGAGTGTGCCAGACTGCAGGGCTTTCCCGATTGGTGGTGCGCAGACCTCGGCACGGAGAACCCGACCGAGGAAGATATTGCTTTCTGGCGCGGAGTATTTGAAACGCATAGAAAGATAACGGGTACGTCCACCAAGCCAAAAACAGATAATCAGTTGATAAAATGGATAAAGAATCCTCACTCCGACTCGGCTGAGTACAAAATGTGGGGCAACGGTATCAACCTGAATATCGCGGTTTTTGTGCTTTCGGGAATTGTATATAATGATTCAAGAGGTGAATCCGATGAGTTATGAGCGTGTAATCGAGTATCTTGAAATGATAAAGCTGGAATACCCCGGCGGTGATGTGTGCGAAGCCTGTGACAGAGCTATTGCGGCCGTTGAACTTGAAAGACAAATGTGTACTACTGACGAATAGTCACAAATAATACCTGTGTTCTTCTGTATTATTCACACTTGATAATCGGCGCAAGTGACGGTAATATGTGACTACCAAAATTAAAGGAGGACTTCACAATGTCAACATTCACAGCAGAATTCAACGTCACAGGCGCACGTCGCAAGGAACTCGTCACCCGCATTTCAGAGGCTATGGAATGCCCGGCAAAATACCAAGGCGCACCTTCATTTGCCTACATGGTCGACTACATCACCATCGACCGCAACGGCACCGTCAGCTTTGACGACAGAGCCGACAGCGAGGAGATCGAACACCTTTTTGATTACCTCGATGAGCACGGCTTTGGCGCGGAGCGCAAGGAAGCCGAAGCAACCGAAGAAGAACCCTCGGGGCTTACGATTCGGGTTCCGAAAGACAAGGTCGGCGTCAAGAACCTTTGCCTGATTCTTCTCGGCAAGGGAGCCTTGATCAAAAAGGCTCTGGGGCTTAATGACCTTCCGCTGGAAGAGGACGGTGACGAGATTACATTTCCTTGGTTCAGCGATGTCGGCAAACTCGATCCCGATGAGGTGAAAGCCTACACTGATTTCATCGGCAAGCTGTGCGAGTTCAGCGCGAACGCCAAGCGCGTATCAATGAAAGAAAAAGCGGTGGACAACGAGAAATACGCCTTCCGCTGCTTCCTTCTCCGCCTCGGCTTTATCGGAGCGGACTTCAAGACCGACCGCAAAATACTCCTCAGAAACCTTGACGGTTCGAGCGCATTTAGGGATGGAGGTGCTGACGATGAAAATGCCGAGTAAACATCGCATCGCTTTCCTGCGGGAGCAATACCCCGCAGGCACCCGTGTAGCTTTGGTCGCTATGGACGATGCCCAAGCGCCTCCTGTCGGGACGAAAGGAACCGTTCTCGCGGTCGATGATATTGGCAGCCTAATAATGCGCTGGGACAACGGCAGCGGATTGAACGTTGTGCTTGACGGCGGCGACCGTGTTTGCAAACTTGACGAGGTGGACGAATGAAAGTGACCGATACCATTATGGATCAAATCCTCGCAATCCGCGATACAGGGCTGACCAATATGTTCGCCGTCAATACGGTGCAGCGTCTCGCTTATGACCGCAATTACTTTGAGTTGGTAATGTTCATTGAGAACGAGCCAGCCGCTTATGTAAAATTCATTATGACGGGCGACCGCTCATAAACCTTTCTTCCTGCCGGGAACGGAGCCGAAAAAGGCTCTGTTTCTCGTGGTACATTTACACAATTATCTATTTTATCCTTGTGTAGTATATTCGTTGATATATCTCTCTTTTAGAGTTAATATGTACCTACCGAATTTGAAGGGAGACATTAACCATGACAAGAGCAGAAAGAAACGAGTACAACTACATTAAGCGCAACCTGAAAAACCTCGGCGAGAACCCCTACGGCGCACAGCTGACAATCCGCACCGACGCTGGACGCGAGTATAAGCAGGCGCTCCACGAGTTCTACACAAGCCTCGGTTTTCACCCGGCAAGCGTCAGAGTCGACACGCATTGGTTCGACGACCAAGAGCGCATTGTTTACATCTACGGAATCTACTGCGGCGAGGAAAATCAGGTTCACTGGTCGCAGCTTTACACCAAAGAGGAAAAAGATCGCTTCGCCGCGGCTTTACGGTAAAGGAGGAGTCGACCATGAGAGATTTTACAACGATGGAACACCTGCAGGAAAGGGTTTCAAGCTACGGCGCGGTTTTAAGATACAACGACAGGGTGTTCGTTACCGATATCACCCACACCGGACAGTTCCGGGCATCAATTTATGAGTTTGTTGATGAGCCGGACGTTGATTTTGACCAAATCGAATGCAGGTTGTTCCTCATTGATACCTCGCACAAAGCATTCGAGGACGCGGGTCACGCAGTCGCTTGGTGCCTTAGGCAGAAATGAACCGGTAAAACACGGTAGCGGAGCCGAAAGGCTCTGTTGCTCGTAGAATAAACTACACAATAATAAACATTTTCCTTGTGTACAATATAGCTTGATAAATCCTCCGTTTGACGGTAATATACAGTCACCAAAACAACAGGAGGTCATCAAAATGACAAACAACTTCATCGCAGAGTACAACGAACTCACAAACATCCGCAACGCTTACGACAGAGCCGAGAGCGAAGTCGAAAAGAACGCCGCCCGCGGGGATTTCAAAGCCTTCAAAGAGCGGATCGCCGCAAAGGGAAACGACTACGCAAAATACTTCTGGATTTTCGAGGACGCTTGGAGAAGAGGCAACAACTACATTGATTTCAGCGACGTGATCAGGGACGAGGATGTTCCGAACATGATTACCACCTTAAGAACCCTCGGCTTCAGAAAATTCACCTTTTCCTCCTCTTGGTCGAGCGCGGTTGAAACCGCATGGCTTTTCACCAAAAACGGATGCCTGCTTGAGGGTATGGTTGAAATCAACAGCAAGCACAAGGATTTTGAAACAGACGAGTACGAAAGAATCCCCGCGTACCTCTTCAACCTCAACTAAACAACCCTATTCGGGAATCGAGCCGAGAGGCTCTTTTCCTCTCTACAGCCCACGGGCTGTTTTTTTATGCCCGAAAAAAGGAGGTGGCAGATATACGAAAGCTAAAAAAGTACAAACCAACCAAGTTCAAAGCAAAGAACTCTGTGTACGATAAGGATTCAGCTGATTTCGCCGTGAAGTTTATCGAATGCCTCTGCCACACCAAAGGTAAGTGGGCAGGTCAGAAATTTGAGTTGATAGATTGGCAGGAACAGATAATCCGCGACCTGTTCGGCATACTCAAGCCGAACGGCTACAGACAATTCAATACCGCGTATGTAGAGATACCGAAGAAGATGGGCAAATCGGAGTTAGCCGCTGCGATTGCCCTTTTGTTATGTTGCGGAGATGGTGAACAGCGCGCCGAGGTTTACGGCTGTGCCGCTGACCGAAATCAGGCAAGCATCGTATTTGACGTTGCCGCTGACATGGTTCAACTATGCCCTGATTTGGAAAAGCGCGTCCAGATATACAAGTCAAACAAGAAACTCGTGTACCTTCCGACCAACAGCTTTTATCAGGTGCTTTCGGCAGAAGCCTACTCCAAGCACGGTCTGAATGTTCACGGAGTTGTGTTCGATGAGCTTCACGCGCAGCCGAACAGGAAACTTTACGATGTTATGACAAAAGGTTCCGGCGATGCCCGAATGCAGCCGCTGTACTTCCTTATTACGACAGCCGGAAACAATACCGAATCCATCGGTTATGAGATTCACCAAAAGGCAAAGGACATCCTTGAGGGCAGAAAAATCGATCCTACCTTCTATCCCGTAATATACGGTGCTGAGGAGGGTGATGATTGGACAGACCCCAAGGTGTGGAAAAAAGCCAATCCCTCGCTCGGCATTACCGTTGGCATCGACAAAGTGCGTGATGCCTGCGAGTCCGCCAAACAGAATCCTGCGGAAGAAAACTCGTTCCGGCAGCTGCGCCTTAACCAATGGGTAAAACAATCCGTTCGGTGGATGCCGATGGACAAGTGGGATAAATGCGCGTTCGCTGCCGACCCTTCACAGCTTGAAGGAAGAGTCTGCTACGGCGGTCTTGACCTCTCCTCCACAACGGATATAACGGCGTTTGTGCTTGTGTTCCCGCCGGAGGACGAGGATGACAAATACATTGTTCTCCCGTATTTCTGGATACCGGAAGAGAATATGCAAATCCGCGTCAACCGTGACCGTGTGCCGTATGACCTCTGGGAGCGTCAGGGTTATTTGCAGACCACCGAAGGAAACGTTATACATTACGGATTTATTGAGAAGTTCATAGAGCAACTTGGAGAACGGTACAACATTCGGGAGATTGCTTTTGACCGTTGGGGTGCCGTACAGATGGTTCAAAACCTCGAGGGTATGGGCTTTACCGTTGTTCCTTTCGGACAGGGATTCAAAGATATGTCTCCGCCAACAAAAGAATTGATGAAGCTCGTCCTTGAGGAGCGTATCGCTCACGGCGGTCACCCGGTTCTGCGGTGGATGATGGACAACATCTTCATTCGCACCGATCCTGCCGGCAACATCAAAGCCGACAAAGAAAAATCAACGGAAAAGATAGACGGCGCCGTTGCCACGATTATGGCTCTTGATAGAGCAATTCGCTGCGGCAATAACACCGGAGCCTCGGTTTATGATAACCGCGGGCTTCTTTTTATATAGTTATCAACACACAATTTCAAATATACGCAGGAGGAATAATTTATGGGCTTGTTTACAAGCATATTTAGGTCGCGCGACAGACCTAAAAACCTATCCGGCGGAACCTCATTCTTTATGGGCAGTTCCTCATCGGGCAAAGTGGTAACGGAACGCTCCGCAATGCAAATGACAGCGGTTTACGCTTGCGTCCGTATTCTGTCAGAAGCGATTGCCGGACTGCCGCTTCACCTCTACAAATACACCTCGGACGGCGGCAAAGAAAAAGCCATCAACCACCCGTTGTACCAACTGCTCCACGATGAACCAAATCCCGAAATGAGTTCATTCGTTTTCAGGGAAACGCTCATGACACACCTTTTGTTATGGGGCAACGCCTACGCACAGATAATCAGGAACGGCAAAGGTGACGTCATTGCTTTATATCCGCTGATGCCGAACAGAATGCGCGTTGACCGCGATGATAAAGGTCAGTTGTATTACACTTACAATCGCGTGTTTGACGAGGCATTAAAGGACAAATCAATGACGGTCGTACTGAAACCGTATGATGTTCTGCATATCCCCGGCTTGGGCTTCGACGGATTAGTCGGCTATTCGCCAATAGCGATGGCAAAAAATGCTATCGGTCTGGCAATCGCCACCGAGGAGTACGGCGCTAAGTTCTTCGCAAACGGCGCGGCACCGAGCGGTGTTCTTGAACATCCGAGTACACTGAAAAATCCCGAAAAGCTGCGTGAAGCGTGGCAGTCGCAGTTTGGCGGCAGTCAGAACTCTAACCGCATAGCAGTTTTGGAGGAAGGACTGAAATACACACCAATCTCCATATCGCCGGAACAAGCGCAGTTCCTCGAAACACGAAAATTTCAAATCAATGAGATCGCTCGAATTTTCAGAGTCCCGCCTCATATGGTCGGCGACCTTGAGAAGTCGAGTTTTTCTAATATTGAACAGCAGTCGCTTGAGTTCGTAAAATACACGCTCGACCCTTGGGTAGTCCGTTGGGAGCAGAACCTGCAACGTATTCTTTTGAATCCCGATGAAAAGAAGGATTACTTCTTCAAATTCAATGTTGACGGTCTGCTGCGCGGCGACTACGCAAGCCGCATGACGGGTTACGCTACGGCGCGTCAAAACGGCTGGATGTCGGCGAACGATATCCGAGAACTTGAAAATCTCGACCGTATCCCGACCGAACTCGGAGGCGACCTTTACCTTATCAACGGCAATATGCTGCCCATGCAGAACGCAGGCGCGTTTGCCGACAACAATACTACAGAAACGGAGGAAGATTCCAATGAAAGCACAGAAGTTTTGGAAGTGGAAGAATCAGTCGGAAGAAGAACCGTCCGCTGAACGTGTGCTTGAGTTCTACGGCACTATCGCCGAGGAAAGCTGGTATGACGATGATATCACCCCGGCAATGTTCAAAGAAGAACTGTTTGCCGGCAGCGGTCCCATTACCATCTGGATTTCCTCGCCCGGCGGCGACTGCATTGCAGCAAGCCAGATCTATTCCATGCTGATGGACTACAAGGGAGATATCACAGTCAAGATTGACGGCATCGCGGCATCGGCGGCATCGGTGATTGCCATGGCCGGCACAAAGGTTCTGATGGCTCCCACAGCGGTAATGATGGTTCATAACCCGGCAACGATGGCGTTCGGTGATCACGTTGAGATGGAAAAGGCAATTGAGATGCTCTCGGAAGTTAAAGAAAGCATCATCAACGCTTATGAAATCAAAACAGGGCTGCCGCGCAAACAGCTCGCCAAGATGATGGATAACACCACTTGGATGAACGCTAACAAAGCTGTCGAGTTCGGTTTTGCCGATGACATTCTGACAGACGAAAAACGCAATCCCGATACCAATGAAGGGTATGAGTTCGAGGCTTCGGCTGTGGAACGTACCCTTATCAATAAGATTTCAAACAAAATGAAATCAAAATCGAACACAACCGGGCGCCGGGTAGATGACCTTAAAGCGTCCCTTTACAAAAAACTGCTTTAATACAGGAGGATTTGATTATGACAATTACTGAACTCAGAAACAAAAGAGCAAAGCTGTGGAATACGATGGAAGGTTTCCTCGACACCCACAGAAACAGCATGGGTGTTCTCTCCGCTGAGGACGATAACACCTACTCCAATATGGAGCGCGACCTCGACAGTCTTACCAATGAAATCAAGCGTATGGAGCGCCGTGAGGCAATCGAAACGGAACTGAACAAGCCCGTCAATCAGCCGCTCACTTCTGCTCCTTCCGGTGCTGAGATGCCCAAGAGCGGACGCGCCTCCAACGAATACAAGGAAGATTTTGACCGTCATCTGCGCGGCAAGGTTCTCGTTCACAACGTGCTGTCCGAGGGCACCGATGCCGATGGCGGCTATCTCGTGCCGGAAGATTTTGAGCGTGACATCGTTACCGCGCTCGAGGAGGAGAACGTGATCCGTTCCCTCGCAAAGGTTATCACAACTCAGCACGAGCGCAAGATTCCCGTTGCTACGGGTCACTCCACCGCGCAGTGGACTGCCGAAAACGCTGCTTACACCGAGAGCAACCCCACCTTCGGTCAGAAACAGATCGATGCTTTCAAGCTGACTGATCTCTGCCGTGTGAGCGTTGAACTCCTGCAGGATTCCGCTTTTGACATCGAGGACTACCTTATGAAGGAATTTGCCCGCGCTTTCGGTATTGCCGAGGAGCAGGCTTTCTGCGTTGGCACCGGCGTTAATCAGCCCACAGGTATTTTTACCGCAAACGGCGGTCAGGTCGGCGTCACCGCTGCTTCTTCTACCGCGATCACCGCTGATGAACTTATCAGCCTTGTATATTCGCTGAAATCGCCCTACCGCAGAAACGCGAAGTTCCTGCTGAACGATGCCACCATCTCCATTATTCGCAAGCTGAAGGACGGCAACGGCGCTTATCTCTGGCAGCCCTCCGTTCAGGCCGGTCAGCCCGACAGACTGCTTGGCTATGAGATTTACACTTCTCCGTATGTTCCCACCGTTGCCGCAGGCGCTCTTGCGATCGCGTTCGGTGATTTCAAGAACTACTGGATCGGTGACCGCGCAGGTCGTACCGTGCAGCGCCTTAACGAACTGTACGCCACCAACGGTCAGATCGGTTACGTTTCGACCGAGCGTGTAGATGGCAAGGTTATCCTTCCCGAAGGCATTAAGCTGTTTAAGATGAAGCCTTAAGGCATAGCAGGAAATATCTAAGGAGGCAGCGTGATGGACACTCTGTTAGAGAAAGTAAAAGCAAATTTAATACTGGAACATTCCGTTGATGACGCGCTTTTGGAAATGTACATCACGGTTGCCGTTTCCTATGCAGAGAGCTATCAGCATATTTCGGAAGGCTACTACAGTGAGCATACAATGCCGGCTACTACCCAGCAGGCAGTCATTATGCTTGCAAGCCATTTCTATGAGTCGCGTGACGGTTCCACAGGAGGTTTTTTCGCAGACAATGTTCAAGCCGGTGAGCAGGTTTTCAAAACAGTCAATCTGCTCTTGCGGCTTGACCGCGATTGGAAGGTGTAACGATGAGTTACGGAAAAATGAATGGATTTGCTTTAATCAAGCAACTGTATAAACAGAAAGACGCGGACGGCTTCACAAAGGACGCGGAGTTGATTCTCGCTAAGGTCAGATGTTACCGCGAAGGTCGGCACGGCAGCGCACGGTGGGCAAACCTCTCCACCTTTACGCAGGCTACCGACCTGTTCCGTATCAGGGTAATTCCCGATGTGATTGTTACCCCTGACCTTTATCTTGATTATCAAGGTGAGCGTTTCAAAATTGTTTCGGTCGAGAACGTTTGCGGTCGCGGTATGTATCTTGAAATACTCGCTGAAAAGGTCGTGAGCAACGTTGGCTAAGGTTCAAGTGAAGATGCCTGACGAGTTCCTTGAGAAGATTTCAAAACTCGGAAAGCATACCGATGAAATAACCGGAAAAGCGCTGCGTTCCGGTGCTGAGGTGGTTCTCGGAAACTTCCAAGCAAATCTCAGCGGCGTGATCGGAACCGGCACTAAGTACGAAAGCCGTTCCACAGGTGAGCTGGAACGCTCCCTCGGCATCACGTCAGTCAGGATTGATAAAAACGGCAATCACGATATCAAAGTCGGTTTTGCTGAGCCGCGTTCCGATGGCGACAGCAACGCCAAGATTGCGAACATTATCGAATACGGAAAGCACAATCAACCGGCGCGTCCTTTTCTCAAGCCTACAAAAACATCATCGCGCAAGCCGTGCAAGGAAGCGATGATACGAACATTTGAAGAGGAGATTAAAAAGCTATGAGTTTTTTTAGCGAAATCCACGCTATTCTTTCACCAATCGGCGTGCCAATGGAAACAGGAGTTTTTTCAGACAAGGCTCCCGATGAATATATCGTGGTAGTTCCTCTCACAGAAGAATTTGAATATTTCGCGGATAATCAGCCGCAGGTCGATGTCCACGAGTTACGGATTTCCATTTACACAAAGGGTAATTATACAAAGCTGAAAAACGCTGTCGTAAAGGCGTTTATAGATGCCGAGTACACGATTACCGACAGACAATATCTCGGCTACGAAGCCGATACGGGCTATCACCACTACAATGTGGATGTAGCGAATTACTACGAAACGGAGGATTTATTCTATGGCAACAATCGGTCTTGACAAACTTTACTATGCTCCAATTACCGAGAACGCTAACGGCGAGGAAACCTACGGCACACCCGTTCAGCTTGCCAAAGCGATCTCCGCAGACCTTTCTGTGGAATTGGCTGAGGCTACGCTTTACGCTGATGACGGTGCGTCTGAGGTCGTTAAGGAGTTCAAAAGCGGAACGCTCTCCCTCGGCGTTGATGATATAGGAGCGTCAGTCGCTGCGGCACTCACAGGCGTCACCATCGACAGAAACAAGGTCATTATTTCAACGAGCGAGGACTCGACCGCTCCTGTGGCTGTCGGATTCAGGGCAAAACGCGCCAACGGCAAGTACAGGTATTTCTGGCTCTACCGCGTAAAGTTCGGCATTCCGGCAACGAACCTCGCCACAAAGGGCGACAGCATTACCTTCAATACCCCGACCATTGAGGGTACGGTAATGAGGAGAAACAAAGAGGACAGCAACGGCAACCACCCGTGGAAAGCCGAGGTCACTGATGGCGATACGGGCGTCAGCGCGTCAACTATTAACGGTTGGTACAGTGCGGTTTACGAACCGTCCTATACCGCGTCAAGCAATTAACGGAGGTACATTATGGCTAACGAACGCAGTTCTATTATCAATATCGGTGGTGTGGAGCACGAACTTCTGCTCACCACCAAAGCAACCAAGGAAATCGCCGGACGTTACGGCGGCTTGGAGAACCTCGGCGATAAGCTGATGTCCTCGGACAATTTTGAGCAAGCCCTCGGCGAAATCATCTGGCTTATCACGCTCCTTGCCAACCAAAGCATTTTGATTTATAACATCAAAAACAAGGCAGCACCCAAAGATTTGCTTACTGAAGAAGAAGTCGAAATCCTCACAACGCCGCACGACCTGACCGAATACAAGTCAGCTATTACCGAGGCGTTGTTCAAAGGCACACAGCGTAACGTAGAAAGCGAGACTGACTCAAAAAACGCGACAGTCGAGTAAACTATTCTGAATTGTTTACTCGACTCCTTTACTATGGCATAGCCCACCTTCATCTTTCTCAAGACGAGGTGTGGCTAATGCCGTTTGGCTTGCTGCTCGACCTCGTTGAATGTCACAAACATTATCACGGAATGGCAAAGCCCAAACGTGATATCTTTATTGACGATATTATCCCTGAAGGCATTTAGCGTCTTGTGGACATTTATTAGTTTTTGTGTTATTATATAGGCATATCACGCAAAGGAAGAGGTTTCCCTATGAACACAGATAATTTTAATAGCATCCGGGATGAGTATATAAATGCGAGATCCAAACAAAGAAATAAAATCGTTAACTTGCTCGAAAAGAATAATTTTACTGTTATCACAAGAGGCACTGCCGGAACAGGAAGAAAAAATTATAAGGGTGGCGGCAAATATGATCCTCCTCACGATCTACGTCACCACAAATGGATTGAAGCAAACAAAAATGGAGTAAATTTTCTTATTAGCCTTAATCCCTACGAAGTCGATTCTAACTCTGGCAATCCGCATCATTTATATGACCGTATTGGAGTACAAGCATACTTGGGTAATAATGATGAAACCAATATTCGTACAGCTATGATAATCACAAAATGGTCTCTTCCGATAGATGAAGATAACGGCAAGGAACTAATCGATTTTTTAGAAAAGCTAATCAAAATGTTTCAAGTATGGGGTAGTCAATAATACTTCAAAAAAGTGTATTCTGCCACAGAAATCAGAAACATATTGAGAAATGCTATAACAAAAGCATCTCGAAGATATGGATTCAACCGTTGTGAGGATTCCACGCGGGTAATCACTATAAAAATGATTGATCGCTGGCATTCTCTCATAGAACACAGTTGTGATTTCGCAATTGTTTACGGCAATCAGTATATTCGGTTCAACAAGGAACATCAAACGTATATATGGGCGAATCAATCTAAAGGATATAAGGGCATCGAAAAGAAAGCCGATATCCTTAAAAATCACGGAAACAAAAAGTATTGGCAAGAAGTCAGAGATGTATATATCGACAAAAAAACTTCAATACCGATCCCGATATACACTCTCGCTCTATATATGCAGAAACCATAAACGAGGTATATACGCGTTTTCAAAACGACAAACAATAAAACTATTCACATTAAAGGCATCACAGAAATGTGGTGTCTTTTCTTATGCCTTATTGGAGGTAACTATGATAACAAACGCAAATCCGGCAGTTGTTCTGCCGGGCATTCAAAACGTAATGACAGCCGAGTTATACGGCTTATCAACTGACACAAAACACACATTGGAAATCCCGAACGGCTCTGTATTTATCGAGATTGACACCGGTAACGTACTATTCTTCAACGGTAGCACCAGCACGTGGGTTAGCACTAACAATTCGGAGGCGTAGCTTATGGATGTAGTAAGTTATCTGCTGGCAAAAGCCGGAGGCGGTTCCACCACACCAAGCGAGTCCGTGAGCTGCGCCGGTGTTCTAACCCTCACTATGATAGATACTGAACCCGTTGCTGTAACGGAAGATATGCTTTCGGAAGTTACTGTAATCGAATTGAATGGAGGGATATAGTATGGCTGGATCACCCGAAGGTGAGGAACGAGTATTAATTATTCCTGCCGCAACAGACACAAATACCAAAATACTGTTTATTATAAAAAACGTTGATGAGTCTCTCCATATTAAAGACCCAAACGAAAAAATAATAGTTCAAATCAATTCAACTCGAATGATGACAATTCTCATGTATAACACCGGAACAGCATGGCGCTGTGTTGAGTTGCTTGAAATGTAGTTAGGAGGTGAGCGTGTATGGCTGATGGTTTCGGTCTAAAAATCGGTGTTGAGGGCGAGCGCGATTTCAAGAAAAGTTTATCGGAAATCAACCAGACCTTTAAGGTTCTCGGCTCTGAGATGAAGCTCGTTCAATCGCAGTTCGACAAAAACGACAATTCGGTTGAAGCGCTCACAGCGAGAAACGCGACCCTTAACAAGCAAATCGACAATCAAAAAGAAAAAATATCTACCCTGAAAGCCGCGTTGGAAAATGCGGCTTCTTCTTTTGGAGAAAACGATAAGCGTACACAGGCTTGGCAGATTCAGCTGAACAATGCGGAAGCCGCGCTGAACAAAATGGAGCGCGAACTGTCGCAGAACGATCAGGCTCTCGATAATGTCGGTGACGAGTTCAGCAAAGCGGAGAAAAAAGCGGACAAGTTCGGTGATGAAGTCAAGGAGACAGGTGAACAGGCTGAATCCTCGGGCGCTAAATTCAAGAAGGTCGGCGAGGTTCTAAAAAACGTAGGCGTTGCGATGGCAGCCGCTACTGCCGCGATTGGCACCGCTGCTGTCGCCGCAGGAAAAAAGCTGTGGGATATGGCAAGCGAGACCGCTAAATCCGGAGACGAGATCGATAAGACATCTCAGAAGCTCGGTATGTCCGCAGAAGCCTATCAAGAGTGGGATTACGTCTTAAGTCAATCCGGCGTTGAAATAACTTCAATGACCACCGGCCTTAAAACTCTGACAAACCAGATAGACGACGCTAAAAACGGCAGCGTAAAAGCGCAGGAGCGATTTGCTAAACTCGGCATCTCACTGAACGATCTGAATTCGATGTCGCGTGAGGACATATTCTCCGCTGTCGTATCCGGTATGCAGGGAATGGCTGACACCACTGAGAGAGCGGCTCTTGCCAACGACCTCTTCGGTAAATCTGGTCAGAACCTGACTCCTCTGTTCAATGAAACGACAGAATCGACTGAGCAACTGAAACAGGCGGCTCACGACCTTGGTTTTGTGATGTCCGATGAAGCGGTTAAGGCTTCTGCCGAATTCAACGATTCGCTTGACACCTTGAAGCGCACGTTCTCCGGCGTTAAAAACAACCTTGTCGGAGAACTTCTTCCCGGCTTCTCCACGTTGCTGAACGGCTTATCCGCGTTGCTTGCCGGAAACGATAAGGCTAAAGAGCAAATACAGAAAGGCACACAGGAAATCGTTGACTCGCTGAAAGACATCTTCCCGAGGGTGATGGATATCCTGATGACATTGATCGGAGCAGTCGCCGAGATCGCGCCGGTTATTATTGATTCCATCGTTCAGGGAGTCAGTGCCAATATGGGCGAACTTGTCAGCGCGGCAAGTGACATCGTAATCACGTTTTTGGAAAGCCTGATTGCTGCCTTGCCAGAAATTGCAAAAGGCGCGGTGAAACTCATCACACAGCTGACAGACGCGATTCTCGATAATCTGCCGTTGCTGATGAGTACAGCGATGCAGGTCATCACAACGGTAATCAACGGTGTTGCAGATGCTTTGCCTGCGCTTATACCCGAAATCGTTTCTGCTCTGCTTGATGCGGTGCAGGCTATCATCGATAATATCAGCGCGTTTGTGGACGCGGGTGTCAAAATTATTCTTGCACTCGTTGATGGCATCATTCAGGCAATACCCGTGCTGATTCAGAAGATTCCCGAAATTGTTAAATCGGTCATTGAAGCACTTAAGAATGCGTTACCGACATTGATTAACGGCGTTAAGCAGTTGATCACCGCTCTGGCTCAGGCATTGCCCGAAATCATCACAGCGATTGTCGAGATGCTGCCCGACCTGCTGACGACCATCGTTGAAGGCATTAAGGAATTGCTCCCCGTGCTGATCGAGGGCATCATCGACATCGTGAACGCCATCGTCGAGGCACTGCCCGACATCCTGAACGCGCTGATCGAGGCGCTCCCGACTATCCTCGAATCTATCCTAAACGCGGTCATCGAGCTGCTGCCGGTCATCCTCGATGCAGTGGTTCAGCTGATTATGGGTATCGTAAACGCACTGCCCGAACTGATACAGTCCATCATTGAGGTATTACCCACGCTGATCGACAAAATCATAACAGCAGTCGTCAATATGATTCCCGTGCTGATTCAGGCGATACTCGACTGCCTGCCCACTCTGATTAACGGTCTGATTCAGTTGATTATGGGCATAGTCGGAGCACTTCCCGAAATCATCAAATCACTGATCGAAGCTCTGCCGCAGATCATTTCATCTGTGGTGACCGGTCTGATACAGTGTATCCCGCAGCTCATCATGGGCGCTATTCAGTTGATACTCGGATTGGTACAGGCTATTCCCGAAATCATCACGGCTTTGATAGACGCGCTCCCCGAGATAATTGAATCCGTTATCACCGGATTGCTCGAATGCTTGCCGCAGCTGATTCAGGGCTGCATTCAGCTGACAATCGGTCTTGTCAAGGCGATCCCCCAGATCATAGTTGGACTGATTAAGGCTATCCCGACTATTATCACAAGTATAGTCGAGGCGTTCGGAAAGGGACTGAGCAAATTTGTAGAAATCGGCGGTCAAATCCTCTCGGGAATATGGGAAGGAATAAGCGGAGCTGCCGGTTGGTTATGGGATCAGATATCCGGCTTCTTTGGTGGTATTGTTGACGGCATCAAAGGCTTCTTTGGTATTCACTCTCCGTCCACCTTGTTCCGCGACCAAATCGGTAAAAACCTCGCCCTCGGTATCGGCGCGGGTTTCAGTAACGAGATGGCAGATGTAGCAAAAGAAATGCAGAATGCGATTCCGACTGATTTTGATACCGAAGTAAACACGACCGCAGCTATGAACAATGTCGGATTCAGCTCCGACGAAGGAGTAATGGGCGGTGTTTTGCGGTCTATCGTGAACAACATCACTTTCGGTGATGTCACTATCAACAATGATATGGATATTGAGGACATTGCTCATCAGGTTTCTGATGTTATCGTCTCCGATGTCTATATGAAAGGAGGAGCGTATGCCTAAGTACGATTTTAAGTTCGGGCAGTTTTGGTTATCGGAGTTTGGCGCGGTTTCCGCTGAGGAACCTTCAATGGAAATCGCGCAGAGAGATGTCACATTTATCTCGATTCCCGGCAAAGACGGAAAAGACTGTATTGACAACAAACGGTACGATAACGTGGAATTCAAACGCAAAATCGCCTTTGTAGGCAACCGAGATTTTAACGTGCGTGAAAAAGAACACAGTCTGATAAACAGCTACGCTTATCTGCAGGGCTATCAGGATTTTGAGGACGTTCATCATCCGGGGTTCATCACCAAGGCTGCGCTGAAAAACTTTAACGCAGTCCAGAGAAATCTGCGAACAATGCATACCGCGGAGTTATCTTTCACACGACTGCCGTTTTGGTATTTGAAAACCGGACTCGAAGAAATACCGCTTGATATTAATGCGTTGATTGCTGACGGTGTAGAAATAATCAATCCGTTTCCTGCCGCCGCTAAACCTCTGCTTCGTTTTAATGTTACTTTTACTGGCTCTGCTGAAACCACCACCTGTCGTATTGCTTTCGGTATCACAGCTAATTACGGAGGCGTATATGAAGAGCGTAAAATTAACAAGCCCGGAATCCGTATAACGCCTACGCATCATTTTGTAGTAATTGATGTTGAGAACCAACGCGCTTCTGTTCAGGACGAGAACGGAGATATTTATAGCTATATTGATATGCCTATTCCTGATCCGATTGGTAAAGGAAAAGCTACTATCAGGATAACGGTTCAAAGTAAAACTAACGCTATGTCTATTATCCCTCGCTGGAGGTGCTTATAATGCTCCCCAAATTATATGATGAGTTTTCCAAGAACGGCGAAGATTACCAAATGACGTATCTCGGAACTATCAACCACTGCACAAAGTGTCAGGTGAAGGAGGTACGCAACGGTGCGTACACGCTTTCTATGGAAACTACGGAAAATGATGATTGCGCCGGTTTTATCACTTCTCAAAAAATCATCGGCGCAAAAGCAAATCCCTTCGACCCGGTACAATACTTTGAAATACAGAAAACCGAACGTACCCAAGACGGCATAATAAAAGTTGAAGCAAAACACGTAAAGAACTTCTGCTTTCAGATTTGTTCCGAAGGTGATATTACCGCTGAAAACCGTGTCGTTTCAGAATCGGGGACACCAAAGGAAGTATGGGATTTGCTTGTCAGAGATTATATCGTTACAACCGTCCCTTTTACATTCGCGTCAAATATTTCCGCGAGAAAAAAGTTCTCTCTCGGTCTTCAGCTTGCCGAAACGCTCGGTGACATTCTCGGCGGCAGCGAAGGGGCTTTTTTGGATTTATGGGGTGGTGAGTTTCATTGGGACAACTACTCAATCACACTCAACTATGCCCGCGGGTCGGCTAAGGATTATCAAATCCGTTACGGCTCCAACATTTCCAATGCCAAGCAGACGGAAAGCTGTGAGAACACATACACCCATATTCTGCCATACGGCAAAGTCGGCGTCACAGGCTCAAACACAAAGATCACCTTTTCCGCGCCGTTGTACGCTATACCGTCAAGCGAATCAAAATACACAAAGGTTTACAAACTCGATTGCACAAGCCTGCTTGACAGCTACGAAGTAGGCACTACAGGTCAGAACTACTCCACAGTTAAGGCCGCGATGACCAATTACGCAAGGACATACGCGGCGAACCGCAGCCTCGGCAAAGTGTCTGTCAGCATTGATATTACGCTCCGTGCGGAGTTGGACGAGATGGCACAAATCGGTTTGTGCGATACCGTATCTGTTATCTTGGATAACTTCGGTACGACCGCGACAGCTAAAATCACGGAAACCACCTATGACAGCCTTATGGAGCGTTGGGACAAATTGGTGGTCGGCGCGACCCGAGTGACTGTGGCTGATATGATATTAAACAGAAAGAGGTATATTTAATGATTGTAGATAAAAATATCCCGATTGACCTCAACCGGGTACAACCGTTGAAAACCCTCCATGTTCACGAGGGCGATGTGAACAGTGTCCGTCTCGTCCTTTCATTAACGAAGGACGCACAGGATGTTGATTTAACAAATATCACTGTCAAATACGATGCTGTGATTGCCGGGCATCTCGCGGAGCAGAACGCCAACGGCAGCGTGGAGGACGGCAAGGTCATTATTCCGCTCACAGCAAATATGACGATTATGGGCGGCATCCTCAAAGTCGATGTAAAGCTGATTGAGGGCACCGCTGTTCTTTTCACGCAGACCATTAAACTGCTCGTTGACCGTTCCGTTATAGACGGCGATACCATCATCGATATTTCCGGCACAACTATCGGTCAGCAGTTAGAAGCGTTCCGGCTGCAGCTTGACGGCTTTGTCGGAAACCACTACACCAAAGCAGAAACGGATACTCTTCTGAACTCCTATTACACCAAAACCGAAGCAAACAACCTTCTGAACGGCAAGATGAAATACGAATATCACCAAGGTGTTCACGCGGAGGATCTGGATACCTATACAGACGCGCAAACAATCTACCGCATTTACTACGAAGGTACTTATCAGTTCCTCGTCTGCACCTCCGGCACCGGCGGTCAGTATCGTTTCACCAAGTTCGGTGATGTGTATTACCGTGTTTACAATATGGGAAATAACACATGGGGCGAATGGAAAACGCTCGGAGCTATTGCCGATAACTCTCTTTCCGGCGCGAAGCTCACAGACGGCTCTGTTTCAGGAACAAAGCTGACGGATGGGACTGTCGCTAACTCGAAATTGTCTGACACCTATTTTCGCCTGTTTACAGATTTTAACCTAAACAATGCGTACTCAATTGAAGAAACGGGAATTTATAAGGGCACCGCGCCATCAACATGGCAGTTCACTTATGAAGTCAGCGGTGATTTTATTCTCTATCATGATGTTGACCGACAAATACTTTATTTTAACACAGATAACAGAACGTTTATCAGGACACGTTCCGGCTCCGTTTCTGATTATAGCTGGAACTCATGGGTTGAAATCACACCGATCACTGAGAGTCGAGTCAATACGCTTATTTCAAATCAGCTTGGTTCATATTACACGAAATCCGAAGCGGACACAAAGTTCGACAACCGTCTGAAAGTCGTAACAAAATCTTCCGCGACGCTTTCTGACTGCGACACCTGCACCGACCCCGGAACACTCTATCGTCTGTACATCGGTGGGTTGTATCAGTTGCTGCTTAACACCTCCAATACGGGCGGTCAGTTCCGCTTTACCCGTGACGGAAACATTCTCTACCGTACCTACAACACAGGAAATAATACATGGAGCGATTGGGCTGTCGCATTTAAGAATATCCCTAACGGAGTTATCACAGAGGCGATGCTCGACAGCAACTTCCTTCTTTCATACGACAACATCGAAGATGAATACATCCGTTATTTTGACATCACCAGCGCATCTGAATTTGACACACTGTATGATTACGGCATCTATACCGGCACTTCCGATAACGTCTGGACATCGCATTATAACGCGACAGGCAATTTCATTCTGCTGGTACTGGATGAGAATCAGGTACTGTTTTTCCCTGACTGCAATAAGCTGTTTGCAAGAATTCGTCCCATTAATGGCACTTGGCAAACGTGGACGGACATCTCACCGATTACACAGTCGCAGGTTACCACTATTGCGGGTAATGTCGCCGACAGCAAACTGGCAAATTACTATACTCAGTCCGAAACAAACACAAGGCTGAACAACAAAGTTAATTACGTCATCAATACCAGTGCTACGTTATCCGATTGTGATAATTGCTATCTGTCGGAAACTATCTATAGGCTGATTATTAACGGTCACGAGCACCTCATAATCAATGCCGGAACTCACGGTACACAATACCGTTTCACGGAAGGTCATGTGTATTATCGCAGTTATAGCGGCGGCGCTTGGGGCTCTTGGCAAGACCTTCTGACGCTGATCCCGAACAATACGATCACGACCGACATGATTCAGAGTGGTGCCGTTACCGCAAATAAACTCGAGGAAGGATATATGAGAGCATTCTCAGGTGAAGACCTCACTGACATCAACAATTGGGATGCCGGTATCTATACAGGTGAACTCGGCGAAAACTGGCGCGCACGGTATGGTTATACAGGTCATTATATTGTGATTGCCGAGGAGATTCAACTAATGATAATTCCCGAGGTTCAAAGGATTCGTTATCGTTACAGGAACTACGCGCGCATTTGGGGAGACTGGATTGATATTGATTTTGTGACATTGGAGGACGTTAATAACGCGGTTCACGGTGAGTCCGGTACAATCGGAACAAACTACGCTTGGTACACCGACCAAAGTCAAGGGCTCTCGCTAACAGGCACCTATACCTTGATCGGCGATTTTTGCACAATAAACGGCACCTGCCCGTTGATTGAGGGATGGAACACTGTTTACTATTCTCTCCCGTGTGCAAGCCTGTACTCGGCAGCCACAATTGCCCGCTGCGGAAGTGCTGTCTTATCGGTTGTCACAAACACGCTAAACAACGTCTCCGTGTTAGAAATCAAGAAGCTCGATGGTGGCGCGTTGCCATCGGGAACCATCAGTTTTACTCTCACATACAGATATCAACAATATGAATAGGAGTTTTTGAAATGAAGATTTATTACGATTACACTCTTGAACAGCTTACAACTACGTCCGTAAATGTATTGGTGAGCTCGTCCGCAACCATCAATAAAGAGCGTAGAGTTATCGGCAAGAGCCGTATGTCCTACACAAATTCCACTCTCGGCCGATCAAAACTGTCCGAGGAATTGCCGGAGGAATACGCTAACGCTGTGTTTGCTATTTGGGGTGACAAGCCCAAGGTGACCGATCCGCCCGAAGGAGGAGTTTAACGTGACAGAAGCGATAGCCTGCGCGATTATTGCCGGTCTTGCCGCTGTGGTTGTGGGTGTTATCAATGCGCTCTCACAGCGCAAGGCCAAAAATGAACTGGAGCACGAGATACAAAGGCAGCAACAGTCAGCTGCGGATAAGGAAAACGCAAGAAAAGAATTTGAAATCCACATGATAAAGGGTATCATAGCGTCAAACTCTTTGGGCGAAGCGACTGCCCGCGCTGTCCAGCGTATTCCCGATGCTCATTGTAATGGGGACATGGATGCGGCTCTTGAGGAAGAGGGTCGTGTCAAGAAAGATATTCAGCTTTTCCTTGCTCGGCAAGGTATCAATAACATCATCGATTAGGCGTTGGCACAAAGCGTGTCAGCGCCGTTTTTATGAAACGGAGGTAATTTTATGACGAAAGAAAAAATCATTGTATGGCTCAAATACGCAGGAATACGCGCCGCTAAAACTCTGGCGCAGACCGCTATCGCCACCATTGGCACAACCGCGCTTTTCAATGAAGTGGATTGGGTGGTTGTTGGTTCCGCGTCACTCCTTGCGGCAATTCTCTCACTGCTCACCTCGCTTGCGGGTATTCCCGAAGTAAAGGAAGAAACGGACGCTAAAAAACGGTAAACACTTTTTGGAGGATTAGTTATGAGTTTAATTGGCAAAAAGGGTGTCGATATTTCGTCCAACAACGGCAGTGTCGACATCGCAAAAATCAAAAGCGCCGGATACGATTTCGTGATGATCCGCTGCGGATTCGGTGAAAACATCACCTCTCAGGACGATAACCGCTGGGAGGAAAACGTCAGAAAATGCGAGGCGGCGGGTATGCCTTGGGGAGCGTATTTTTACAGCTATGCCTGTTCCGAAAGCTCTGCCAAGAGCGAACTCGAACACGCACTCAGGCTTCTCAAAGGCAAGAAGCCCACATTACCTGTAGCGTTTGATATGGAGGACGCTGATGGCTACAAGGCGCGTCATGGCGGATGGAACAAAACCAACGTTGACCGTGCCTGCCGTATCTTCTTGGAAGGTATCGCCAAGGCGGGCTACTATCCGATGCTTTACGCGGGCTTCGAGGAGATGAACAATTACATTTCCTCCGAGGTCTGGAACAAGTATGATATCTGGTTCCCGCATTGGGCGGCTAAATGCGGCTACAAAGGAAAGAACCTGTGTATGTGGCAGTATGGCGGTGAGACGAACAAGCTCGAAAGCAACTCGATTCTGGGCGTCGGCGTCATAGATAAAAACATCTGCTACAAGGATTATCCTGCCATAATCAAGCAGGGCGGTTACAACGGATGGACAAAAACAGGCTCGACCGCAACGACTACCGCAAAAGCGACTGTAACAGAGGCACAGCTCCGGCAGAGCGTTGCTGACATCATCAACAGCTGGCTCGGCGCAAAGGAAGGCGACAGCGTCCACGCTGAGATTCTGAAAATCTATAACGCGCAAAACCCACTGCCGGTCGGCTACAAGATGCAGGTACATGACGCTTGGTGTGCCGCGACTGTATCTGCCGCGTGGCTCAAAGCCGGTATTGCTCAGTACACGGGTACGGAGTGCGGCTGCGGACGTTTCCGCGATGACGCAATTAAGCGCGACATCTGGGTTGAAAACGATGCCTACAAGGCGAAAATCGGCGACGCAGTTATCTATTACTGGTCTGACAACGGCGTCGGTGACTGCAAGACAGGCGCGGACCATATCGGACTGGTAACGGCAGTGAGCGGCAACACCTTTACCGTCACCGAAGGAAACACAGGTAACGGTATTGTAGGCAAACGAACCATGCAGGTCAACGGCAGATACATCCGCGGCTTCATCGCTCCTAACTACGCTGATATCGCCAAAAAGGTCAGCGGTGTTGTAACCGTCACCAAGCCGTCGACCACCACGACCACCGTTGCAGCCACAATTCCCGATATCTTCTATCGTGTTCGCGTTGCGGGTCACTGGCAGGCTCAGGTGAAGAACGGCGCGACAGCCGGTATTCGCGGCAAGGCTATCACCGACATCGCAATCAAGGCAGCGAAGGGCAGCGTCAAATACCGTGTACATATCAAGGGCGGCAGATGGCTGCCGTTCGTCACGGGCTACGATGTTAACGATGCGAAAAACGGTTATGCCGGAATGGACTATTCCATTGACCTCGTTGAGGTGTATTACTTCACCCCGGCTGATGTTGTAAAAGGTGTCGGCTATCTCCGCGCCAAGTACCGCGTTTCCCCGACAAACGGTTCGTTCTACGCTTATCAATATGATAACGAAACAAAGAACGGGCAAGACGGCTACGCGGGATACACTGGCAAAGCAATCGACCAATTTCAGCTTACGCTTGCAAAATAGAATAATCACTGTATTTATGCCTCATCACTTTTCGGTGGTGGGGCTTCTTTTTATTTTACCGCTGTTTTTTCAATAACACCATAAACTGAGAGTTAATAACTTAACTGTGGGTTTAAGTTTGCAAGGATGAAGGGGATTAGATATATGTATTGTTACAGGTTTTATTCCGAGTCCTCGATGATGAAGACTCAGAAAATGCAATAAACAAGCCGTTTTTCGTTTAGATTAAGGTTGCATTTTTTATATCGTTTACATTCTTATTATCACGGAAAGCAAAACTAAAAACTAAATTTAATAATTTTTTGAAAAACACTCGCCAAACCACACCCTAAATGTCCGTATAGTGAAAGGATGTGGTATCGTGACCATCGAAGAAAGAAACAGCATAGTCCGTTTGCGCAAAGCGGGTCAGGGCTACAAAACAATAGCTGTAACATTAGGATTGTCCAAGGAGACTGTAAAGTCGTTTTGTCAGCGTAATAATATGGGAGGTCAACGCGTACGTTCCGCTGATTCTCAAAGAGGGATAATCTGTCCGTTCTGCGGTAAAAAGATACAGCAAACGGAGCACACCAAGCCCAAGAGATTCTGCTCCGCTGAATGTCGGCAAGCGTGGTGGAACGCTCACCCGGAATGCGTCGGTCAAAAAGCTGTCTATACTTTCACCTGCGCGCAATGTGGGCGGGAGTTCACCGCATACGGAAACAGTCACAGAAAGTATTGCTGTCATAGCTGTTATATAGCGGCTCGTTTCAAGGGAGGTGTGTCCCATGACGCGAGAGCAATTTGACAACGAGGTAATGTTTCAGGCGAGTATAGCTCCGTTCAAATCAATGCTGCGTGAAGGTATCATCACGGCGGAAGAATACACTAAAATATTCACCATATTAGACGAGGAATACCACCCCATCTTTGTCGGTAATATTGTATCAATATGAGTGGATAATAAGGTGTTTTAGAGGTAATATATACCTGCCGAGGAGGTGATATTATGGCAAAAAATGTAGTTCAAATCCAACCGAACAAGCCGGAACTGCAACAAAGGTCACGGGTGGCAGCCTATGCCAGAGTGTCCTGCGGTAAAGATACTATGCTGCATTCGCTTGCGGCGCAGATCGATTATTATCGGGAAATGATTATCCGTAACCCGGAATGGAGGTTCGCCGGGGTGTTCGCTGATGAAGCAAAGACCGGCACCAAAGAGGATAGACCGGAATTCCAAGCCTTGATAGCAAAATGCCGCGCGAAAAAGATAGATATGGTTATTACAAAATCCATAAGCAGATTCGCTCGAAACACAGTTACTCTTTTGAAGTATGTCCGCGAATTGAAAAATCTCGGAGTTGATGTATTTTTTGAAGAGCAAAACATCCATACGATAAGCGCGGATGGTGAAGTAATGCTCACCCTGCTTGCGTCTTTCGCTCAGGCAGAGAGTTTATCAGTCAGCGAAAACTGTAAATGGCGTATCCGCAAGGGCTTTGAAGAAGGCAAATCAACAAGTGTTCGTTTGCTCGGTTATCAACTGATTGACGGGGAGTTCACCATCATCCCCGAGGAAGCGGAAACTGTACGCCGTATCTTCAACCTGTATCTTCAGGGATATGGTATTCAGACTATCTCAAATATGTTAGAATCCGAAAACCGCGCTACCGTCTGCGGTGGCGTTTGGCTTCCAAATAAGGTAGCGGAAATTCTTGACAACGAGAAATATTGCGGAGATTTGCTCCTACAAAAGACAATCGTTCAGAATCACATCGATAAAAAGACCATTCTCAATACCGGGCAACTACCGCAGTATCTTATTGAAAATAATCACGATGCGATTATCGACAAGGACATATTTCTTAAGGTGTCGGAAGAACGCAAACGCCGGGCAATTAACAAAGGAGTCAAGCGAGAGTATTCCGCGTTGACAGGTATGATCCGATGCCCGTATTGCGGAAAGAACTATCGCAGAAAAACCACAACGAGATGTATAAAGTGGTGCTGCTCGACCTTTAATTCAAAAGGCAAAAAGTTCTGTCCTGACTCAAAGATGATACCGGAAGATACGGTTATTCAGGCGATATGTTCAATGCTCAACATGGACAGTTTTGATGAGAAAAAATTTGTAAAACTGATTGACCATATCGATGCCTGTAAGGAAAACACACTTCGGTTTCATTTTACAGACGGAAACAGCCGCGATTACGTTTGGGCTGACCGATCACGGGCAGAAAGCTGGACTCCCGAAATGAGAGAAACCGCGAGAAAAAACACTATAAGGAGGCGCTCAAATGGCAAATAAAAAAATAACCGTAATTCAGCCGACAAAGCCGCTTCATTCTTCTGATTTTCAGAGTTACTCCAAAAGAAGGCTCGTGGCTGCATATGCGCGCGTATCTACAGATCACGAGGAGCAGGAAAGCTCGTTTGAAGCACAGGTCAGTTATTACGAACAGAAAATCAAAGCAAACCCTGCGTGGCAATTCGTAGAGGTGTATTCGGATGAGGGTATTACAGGCACCAGTATGAAAAAGCGCGATGGCTTTAATCGTATGATCAAGGACGCGCTTGCCGGGAAGATTGACCTCATCCTTACAAAATCAGTCAGCCGATTTGCTCGAAACACAGTTGACAGTCTCACCACCGTCCGAAAGCTGAAAGATAAAGGCGTTGAGGTGTTTTTTGAGAAAGAAAACATTTACACGCTCGACTCCAAAGGAGAACTGCTTATAACTATTATGAGTTCGCTTGCTCAGGAAGAAGCGCGGAGCATTAGCGAGAACACAGCGTGGGGTCATCGTAAAAGATTCGCTGATGGTAAATTCAGCTTAGCTTATTCCACATTTCTTGGTTATGATAAAGGACCCGATGGAGAGTTGGTGATCAACGAAGAACAGGCTGTCATTGTCAGACGCATTTATGATGATTACCTTGCGGGACTGTCACCCTATACAATAGCAAAACGGCTGACAGAGGATGGTATAGAAACCCCTGCTCATAAAACTGTGTGGCAAGCAAGCACGGTATACAGTATCCTCAAAAACGAAAAATATTACGGAGCCGCAATTTTACAAAAATGCATCACTACTGATTTTTTATCTAAGAAGCAAATCAAAAATACCGGGCAGCTTCCGCAGTATTATATAGCTAACGACCACGAAGCCATCATCCCGCCTGAGAAGTTCAAAATGGTTCAGGACGAAATGCAGCGACGGGAAGATGCCGGGTTCAAAGCCCAGTGCGTTTCGATTTTTTCCGCAAGAATTGTCTGCGGCGACTGCGGCGGTTTTTACGGCAGAAAAATCTGGCACGCCGGGTCAAAGTACGCTTCTTGGCGATGGCACTGCAACAACAAATTTCAGAAGCGTAAGTACTGCTCAACTCCCACTCTTAAAGAAGAGAGCCTTAAGGAGGCTTTCTTGGAGGTTTTCAACGGGCTTATCAAACGGCGTGATAAAATCGAGAAAAACTACAACCGCTGCCTTGACGCGATTACAGACACATCCGAATATGAGCGTCAGTTGGAGGAGTTAAACAAAGGCTGTGCCGAGGTTCATCAGCTAATCAAAAGTCTGTTAATTTCGCACGGAAAGCAATCAGAGGATGAAAGCATTTCCGATATGTACGCGGAGTATGAGAACCGGCTTGACACTCTCGCAAAACTCAAACAGGAGTTAGATATGAAGATCGCAGCTTGTTCGGCAAAGCGAACTCAGGTCAATGGTTTCCTTAGTGAACTGAAGAAGCACGACCAACCGCTTGTCGAGTTCGATGACCTTGTGTGGCAGGCAGTGATCCACCACGCCAGAGTTGATAATAACAACACAATCACCTTTGTGTTCCGCGATGGCACTGAGGTCACCACACCCATCAAAAACGGTGTGAAACCGTACAGAAAGCGAAAGAAGGAGGAGCCTTCGGATGAGTAACGCTATACCTATTATTATAGAGCCTCATGAGCCGGAACGCGGCAAATACCGTGTAGCCGCGTACTGCCGCGTTTCAAGTTCAAGCGATGAGCAGATGCACAGTTATTATGCGCAGGTTGGCTATTACAAAAAATTGTTTGCCGAGGTCGATTCCTACGTCTTTGTCGGGGTCTACGGCGATGCCGGTATTTCCGGCACAAGAACTTGTAATCGTGATGGCTTTCTAAAATTGATTGAGGATTGCCGAAACGGACTGGTAGATTGTATATGGACAAAAAGCGTGTCGCGGTTTGGGAGAAATACCGTTGACACGCTTATTTTTACACGAGAGTTGCGCAACCTTGGAATCGATGTATTCTTTGAAAAGGAAAACATACACTCAATAGATTCTTCCGGCGAATTGCTTTTGACGTTAATGGCGGCCTTCGCTGAATCTGAATCGAAAAATATGTCAGATAATATTGCTTGGGGTAAACGGCGAAGGTTTGCAGAGGGATTGGTACAGACAATTACGATAGGCAATTTGCTCGGCTTCCGGCAAGAAAACGGTGTCGTTACGGTTGTGGAAGAAGAAGCCGAAATAGTCCGTAAGATTTTTCAAAAGTATCTGGACTGTTACAATTTTGGAGAAATTGCGGAGATGCTGAATCAGGAAAACGCTCCCAAGCGATTCAAAGGAAAATGGAGCAGAACGGAAGTTAGAAATATTATACTGAACGAAAAGTACGCCGGGGATTGTTTGCTGCAAAAATATTATGTAGTTAATCCGCTTGAACACAAACGCGCTCCGAATACAGGTCAGTTAGCACAGTATTTCGTAGAAGGATGTTTCCCTGCCATTGTAAAAAAAGACGACTGGCTTGTTGCTCAGGAGATGGCAAAAAGCCTCTCGAACAGAAGTGTAGTCAACAGCGATGAAAGACCGTTCGTAGGAATGATGTACTGTGCCGTTTGCGGAAAGCAGTGTAAAATCCATACCACGGTAGGTATGGGCGGTAATCCACTGCGAAGATACAGGTGTGTGAGTTTTAAAGATAACAGCGGTGTGGAAATACCCGGAATGACATATGTTCGTCCTCACACCTCGCGGTACATAAAGAACCCTACACCGAAGCTAAAAGCGTGGAGAGAAAAATACGCGCCGCCCCGGATGACGAGACAATATTATTGTTCCGACACCAGAATCGAAGCCGATCACCCTTATGAAGTGTTTATCAAGGCGTGGAACTATCTCGTTACCAACAGGCAACGATACCTTCCTACTATATATAATATGATAAGCGCGGAAGATGTCCTGCTCCGATTCAATGCTTCGGTAATGTACAAATTACTCAGCAAGGGTGATATGCTCCACGAATTTGACACACGATTATTCAGAAAAACCGTTGACCGAATCGAGGTACATCCTTCCGGCAAACTGACATTTATGTTCAAAACAGGCTTAAAAATCACGAAATAATACGCAAAAATCAGGGTCCCTGCTGCCGTTGTGTAACAGGGATTTCTTGCTTTTTCCAATTGAATTATTGCTAATTTAGCAAGGATGATATTGCTTTTCTCGTTTGATATATTGGCATAATTCACTCGATTTTTGACTCGATTTTTGTTACACACTTTTGGGTTTTTGGGGTATTTCTCAACTTCACTCGAAACTACTAATGAAATTCTTAGTTGATTATTCGATGCATATCGACAGGGCTTCTTGCCGGTCATAGCCCAAATAACCCAGATTCTAAGCCATTATTTGAAGTTGCACCCCTTTATGCACCCCTTTGGCATTTTGGGGTGATGAAAATTAAATTGTATCAATGGAACGGTGCAGACGCAGAAGACGTATATTTCTGATTTTCTCTCAAAAAAAGTCAAGAAAAACAACGGGGAGCTTCCGCAGTATTACGTTGAGAACGGTCACGCGCCGATCATAATTCCGGCAGACTGGGACGTTGTGCAGGAGGAGATCGCCCGCAGAAAGGAAGCGGGCAAAGCGTACAGCTCCGCCACCGTTTTGTCTTCTAAGCTGATCTGTGAGGACTGCGGCGGGTTCTTCGGCATAAAAGTCTGGCACTCCACCGACAAATACCGCAGAGTAATCTACCGCTGCAACAACAAATACGCAAACAAAACGCCCTGCCGCACCAACCATTTCACGGAGGAAGAAGTCCATAAAATGTTCTTGGCGGCGTATAACGAGTACATGGGCAACCGTGAAAATATAATCCGCGGAGCAGAAAAAATGTGCCGCGTTCTATCCGATACGACCGACCTGACGCGGAAGCTTGAACAGAAAACGGCACAGCGTGAAACCAAGGCTGAACTATACCGCGCTTGGATTTCTCAGGGAGCCGGGGCGCGCAGCGAAAACTTCAAGAAGCGCGAGGAACAGCTGTACGCCGACTATGACGCGCTTGATAAGGAGGTCAACGCGCTCACGAAAAAAATCGCAGATATCAACAACCGTCATACCAAGCTCGTCAATTACATCAAAGGCTTGCAGGAAAAACCGCTGATCCTCGAAAAGTGGGATACCGCCATGTGGATCACAACCATACGTCACTGCATTGTCCACCGCGACGATTCGATCACTTTTGTTTTCAGGGACGGCGCAAAAATAGATATTCAGCCTGTGGGCAGAACGCGGGGGATTATATGACACGGGACAAAGATATCGGCAAAATACTTCGCAGCAGACGGCTGGAGCTTGGCATGACACAGGAGCAGGTTGCGCTGAAGCTCGGCATGAGCATTCACCAATACCAGCGTTACGAATACGGCGAACACAGGTTTCCGAACATTCCGATGAGGATCGGGCTTCGGGTCTGCACCGTGCTTGAACTCGACCCGTTTGAGTTATTGCCAATCAGCAAGGACGAATAAAAAAGCAAATCCGCTTTCCGAGTAGTATCAATAGTCACTTTTCAAGTCCAATCTTCAGAGAGGTACACATATCGTTTAATTAACGTTGTGTTGTAACGCTTGACTTTACAACACAACTGTGCTATACTTTCTTCAATGAAAGGGTGGTATGTATGCAAATATCAAGCAGATTTACGATAGCGATTCATATTTTTTCCTGTATCAATACTTTTGAGGATGAGCATAGGATTACAAGCGAGTTCTTGGCAACAAGCATTCAGGTCAACCCTGTCATTATCAGAAGACTTCTCGGACAATTAAAAGAATCCGGACTTATTACAGTTCAACGTGGTTCCGGTGGTGCGAGCATAGCAAGACCTGCCGAAGAAATAACATTACTTGATGTGTTCAATGCGGTAGAGAGTCTTGAAGACGGCAAGCTGTTTCATTTTCACGAAAATCCGAACCCTGAATGTCCTGTCGGAAAAAGCATTCACCCTGTTCTTGATTGTCGGCTTGATCAGATTCAGGCAGCAATGGAAAGAGAAATGCAGAGCATTACGCTCGCCGATATTTTTGCCGATACAAAAAAATACATTGAAGATAATTCGCACTCATAACGGGTGCGAAATTTTTTGAAAAAATTCCGTTGTAACTATTGACATTACAATAAATGTGTGTTATATTATGGTTGTAACAAGTTAGGTTACAATAAACAAAAACCAATTTACGGAGGTAAAGATTATGAAATTAGCAGTAGTAGCAGCAAACGGCAGAGTAGCACAGAAGGTTATTAAGGAAGCGTTTGACAGAGGCTTTGAAGTCAAGGCGTTCGGACGTGACGATGAAAACAAAACCGTTGCAAAGGCTTATGTAAAAAAGGATATTATGGATCTGACAAAAGAGGATATTGTTGGTTTTGACGCTGTTGTTGACGGCTTCGGCGCGTGGACAGACGAAGAACAGCCGATGCACATCAAGACGTCTCAGCATTTGTGTGATCTTCTCAGCGGCAGCGATACCCGTCTGTTGATTGTCGGCGGCGCAGGTTCTCTCTATGTAAATCCCGAGCATACTGTTCAGGTCAAGGACGCTCCCGATTTCCCCGCTATGTTCCTTCCTTTGGCAAACGCGCAGGGTGCAGAGCTTGACGAGCTTCGCAAGAGAAATGACGTCAAGTGGACATTCATCAGCCCCGCCGGTGATTTTCAGGCTGACGGCGAGAGAACAGGCGAATATATCCTCGCAGGTGAGGAGCTTACTCTCAATGATAAAGGTGAAAGCATTATTTCCTACGCCGATTACGCGATCGCAATGGTTGACGAAATCGAAAACGGCGACCACATTCAGCAGAGAATCAGCGTTGTAAGAAAGTAATCACACATTTTTTCAAAAAGTGCAGCCTCGCGGTTGAAGGATCGCGGGGCTTTCTGTATAATAGAAAAAACAATTATGCGATACAAAGGAGCATATCTATGACCGCAGCAGATTATCTGAACTATATCGTCAATGAGATTCACAGAACCATTGTTGCAACCGTCGATAAAGAGGGCTTGCCTGTCACCTGTGCGATTGATATGATGGACTGTGACGAGAACAGTCTGTACTTTTTGACAGCAAAAGGCAAGGCGTTCTATGACAGGCTCAAGGAAAGAAAGTTTCTCGCTTTTACCGCTATGAAGGGTGAGGACACAATGTCGAGCGTGGCGGTGTCTGTTCGGGGCAAGGTCAGAGAATTAGGCTTTGAAAGAATACCAGAGCTTTTCCAAAAGAATCCGTATATGAATGAAATCTATCCGACAGAAGAATCCCGCAAAGCGCTGACGGTATTTCAAATATACAAGGGCGACGGCGAGTGGTTCGATCTCAGCAAAAAACCGATTGAGCGTGCGAGCTTTACATTTGGAAAAACAGAAACCGCTCAAAGCGGATATTTTATCAATGATAACTGTATCGGCTGCGGGAGTTGCTTGGACGTTTGTCCTCAAAGCTGCATTGATTTGAGCGTTACTCCTGCGGTAATCCGTCAGGATAATTGTCTGCATTGCGGAAATTGTATAAATGTTTGCCCTGTAAACGCAGTAGAAAGAAGATGATACTATGACACAGCTTGAAAGAAGAAAGTATTTAATCAATTATCTGCTCTCCGAAAGAAATGAATCGGCGGATATTCCAAAGGACGAATACAGTCAGAAGCGCCTTTTGCGTTCGCTTTTCAATATCCGTATGCCGAAACCGGTCAGCGAGGAATTTGCAACAATTCAGGACGAATATATGCAGGAAGAAACCGCGCGTAAGGACATTACCGATATTACTGACTTAATACCTATGGAAAAAGACATCTATCTTTGGCAGGGCGACATCACTACGCTGAAATGCGACGCGATCGTCAATGCCGCCAACTCGCAAATGCTCGGCTGCTTTAGTCCCTGTCACGGCTGTATCGACAACGCCATTCACACTTTTTCCGGCGTTCAACTCAGAAATATCTGTTATAAGATTATGAAAGAGCAAGGTCACGATGAGCCGACAGGTCTGGCAAAAATCACACCTGCGTATAATCTGCCTTGTAAGTATATCATTCATACCGTCGGCCCGATCGTCAGCGGCAGGCTTACGGCAGAGGATTGCGAGCTACTCAAAAGCTGTTACCTTTCCAGCTTGAATCTCGCTGAGGAAAACGGTGTGAAAAGTATAGCCTTTTGCTGTATCTCGACCGGCGTTTTCGGATTTCCGCAAAGAGAAGCGGCAGAAATAGCTGTGAAAACTGTCAGAGAGTTCAAAGAAAAAACAGGCAACAAAATAAAGGTTATTTTCAATGTATTCAAAGACGAGGATTTATTGATTTACAAGAAGGTGTTGAAATGAAAAACATATGGAAGCAACAGCCCGACGGCTATCGGGATACAATTGAGCAGGGTTTGAACGCTGTCCGTTTTTTTGATCAGGGGATCATCTCTGACTTTCTTTCAAAAGAAGAAAGTATACAAAAACTCAAGGAAGTGATTGCCGATGCTGACGCGATCGTCATAGGCGCGGGCGCGGGATTATCTACTGCGGCAGGCTTTACCTACAGCGGCGAGCGGTTTCAAAAATACTTTTTTGACTTTGCGCAGCGCTTCGGTATCAACGATATTTACTCGGGCGGGTTTTATCCCTTCCCGGACAAAGAGACTTTCTGGGCATGGTGGGCGCGCCATATTTATTACAACCGCTATATCGACGCGCCGAAGCCCGTCTACGGTAATTTGCTGAGGCTGGTTAAGAACAAGGAATATTTCGTCATCACAACCAACGTTGACCATCAGTTTCAGAAGGCAGGCTTTGACAAAACCCGTTTGTTCTATACGCAGGGCGATTACGGTCTGTTCCAAAGCGTTAACCGAAACATTCAAAAGACCTACAACAATGAAGAATGGGTCATAAAAGCGTTGGAAGCGCAGGGCTTTGTTAAGGACGAAAACGGCGTGTATCAGCCGCCTGCTAACGGAAAGCTTTTAATGCGCATTCCGACTAAGCTTATCCCGAAATGCCCCAACGATGGCAGTGATATGACGCTGAACCTGCGCTCAGACGATTCTTTTGTTGAAGACGAGGGCTGGCACAAAGCCTCTGCCGCCTATGCGGATTTTCTGAGCCGCCACAAAGCCGATCGCGTTCTCTATCTTGAGATCGGCGTGGGGGCAAACACCCCGGTCATCATAAAATATCCGTTCTGGCAGATGACGCTTCAAAACGATAATGCGACCTACGCCTGTCTGAACTATAACGAGGCGTTCTGCCCGGTTGAGATTCAGATACAGTCGATCTGTATAAACGGCGACGCGAATGAGATAATACGAAAACTGCTTTAAAAGACTATTAAATTCTCTGCCCTGTCGAGATAATCGGCAGGGTGGTTTTTTATTGCAAATCACGTCTCTACCGACGTAGACGAGCTTTCATATGTATGGTATATATGTACTTACCATAATGGTATAAAAGTAACAGTCGGAGGGAGGTTTTGCATGATTGCTCAATACACATTTTTGGCTTTGGAGGTGAGACTATGGATGACGTCAGGCACGCCGCCAAGGAACGCGCTGCCCGACCGAAGAAAGCCCCTGTAGGCTCAAGCTTCGAGTCGGAACGTCAGCGCGAAAAGAATGCCCTTGTCCGCCAGCTTGACGCTCAGGACGGCAGAAACGTACACAAGATTTCCGCCGCTCCCGAAATACCGGAGGGCGAGCGCGTGCTGCGTGTTGCTGCATATTGCCGTGTATCTACCGACGACATTGACCAGAAGCTTTCCATTCATCTGCAGATACAGCAGTATATGAAGCGTATCAAGGAAAACCCCAACTGGAAATACGCCGGCTGTTATGTCGATGACGGCTTCTCGGGAACAAATACAGCTCACCGGCAGGGCTTCCAGAAGCTGATGAAGGACGCGATGGACGGCAAGATCGATATGATCATCACCAAAGCTGTCTCCCGTTTTGCCCGTAATCTGATGGACTGTATTGGCTGGGTAGAGGCTTTGCAGAATCACGATCCGCCGATAAGGGTGTTTTTTGAACAGGAGAACCTCGACACCATGTCGCAGACGAGCGGTATCATCCTGTTTGTACTCGCCATGGTCGCGCAGGAAGAAAGCCATATGAAAAGCGAGGCGATCCTGCTCTCGCTCGAATGGCGTTTCAGCAGAGGTCGCTTTCTCACCCCGCGCCTGTTCGGGTATGACAAAGTCGAAGTTCCCGACGGGTTCGGAGGCAAAAAGAAAATCCTGTCCGTCAACGAGAGCGAGGCACGTGTGGTTCGCTGGATGTACTCGACTCTTGTCAACGGCGGCACGCCGGAGGAGATGGCAGATGTTCTCACCGAAATGGCGATCCCCACAGGCGGAAGACGGCGTGACGGTACGCTGAACACACATTGGACGGCAGGCGGGATTGTCTCTATCCTGCGAAACGAAAAGCACTGCGGCGACGTTCTCGCGCGAAAGACATATACGCCGAATTACAAAGATCACAAATCCAAAAGGAACAACGGCAAGAAGAATAAGTATTTTCAGCCTGATCACCACGAGGCTATTGTTTCAAGAGCAACGTGGAACGCGGCACAGCGTATTCTGAACAGCCGAAGGTACAGGCACGAAGGCACTTACCTCCCGATGCGGATCATTGACCACGGCGCTCTGACGGGATATATCTCGATGAATCGTTCTTGGGCAGGCTTTGATTTCGAGGACTATTACCGCGCAGGACAGATCGCAATGGGTATTCTCGATGAAGACCTTGAGGTCGATCTTGAAACGGAATATCTGCCCGAAGCCGGTCGTAAGCTCGGCGGACTCGTGGACGACCACGGCATCTCCCGTATAGCCCGTGACCTTACCGCCGCCGAACAGGAGATCAAGGACGAGCTTGAAGGCAAGGCTGTGGAAGAAGCAGAAGCTGTTGATAAGGAAAACGCCGCCAAGACGTTTCAGGTTGTCAGCGGTAATATGTTCTCCCGTGCCCGCGACCCGGTTCTCTGCATTACAACAACCGGGATTACCTTCAATAAAACCTGTGTGGATAAGCTACATAAAGTCACACATGTAGAGCTGCTGTTCAATCCGGTAGAGCGAATCATTATTGTGCGACCGTGCTCATCCGATCATCCTAACGCGATTGTCTGGGATTCCAAATACAAGAGTGCGGGACCGTTGGCAAAAGTGCTGTATAACAGCATGGGCTGGGAAACAGACTATACTTTCCGTATTCCCTGTCAGGTGATACGCAACACGAACATGTCACCCTCGACAGGCACGGTTCTCGCTTTTGATCTGGATAACTATATCGGTCGCACTACAGGCAAAAAGGACGAGGTAATTATCCCCGCAAAAGAACCCGACTCGCCTGCCTATGAAGAGCACGATGAAGCCAAAAGCTATTACTATCCTCCCGACGAGGATGAGCCGCAGGAAATACGCGAAATGGAAGAAAAGTTTCAGCAAGCTGTTGATCTCAACAACAAGCTTTTCGGGACGCCTGTTTTTCAGTATGAAGAAGGCATCAGAAAGCTTTGCTCAGACACATCAGGAGACGATTGGGAAATGCTGACTCCGGCGAGACCGCTGGATATTTCTCACACGGTCGACGCCGAAACGGTTGACAGCCTTCTGCTTGAGATCATTGACGATCCTCCCGTTCTTCCGCCGCAGTCACAGGAGTATCCGAATACTCCGATCAATGTCAATATCAGCAGCGAGGAGGTGTAGATATGCAAGCGTCAAGAAATCCCGCCAAAAGCCGTCCGCTGTCAGCAAACGTGAAACGCCTGATGCGCTTGGCGAGAGCTTCTCCGAAGAATGACAGCATCATCGTGCTGCAAAGGGAGTTTACCGCGCGCGAATACGCCTACTGTCATAAGCAGGGCAATCTTTTCATGGAAGCCGCGTCAATGGGTATCGGCATGGAAGAATTTGCTCCGCTCTTTATGACCAGCCAGCTTGCCGGTGTTTTCGACGTCAGCTTTGCGGCGGCGTGCGGTATTGAGAACGACGAGCTTTCCAATCTGCTTAGGATACCCATCCTGCTGAAAAGCCCTGAAACTATTGTTGAGGCGCTGTACTGGATCGACGATATCATTTCAAAAGCCGGGGACGGCGAAAACAAAAGCCTGCTTCTTTCACAGGCATATAACGCGGAAATGCTCCGGCTTCCGGCAGCTCTGTCGGAATTGCCCGAGGAGCCGAACAGGAATATCGACGAGTTAGCTTACGCATACTGGTTAGGATACATTTACCGGTGCGAATGTCTGCTTCACGAGGAATCAAGCCGTATGGTTTACGGCGCTTTCAGTGAAAAGGTCATGAGGAAGGCATACGAAGAGCTGCTTAAAAGTCCACTGAACAGTGCCGACCTGACAGACAGCGCCATGGAAATATGCTCGGAGCTTGACAGACTGCTCGTGGAAAAGATATGGCCTGCGAAGTCGAAACAGCGAAAACTATTGCAGGATAAAGAGCTGGAACGGCAGTCACAGTTTTCAAAGCAAAAACCAATAAAACAAATGAAGTAAAAAAGGAGGTCTGACGACTTATGGCGGAAAACATTCAGCCTTGGTCACAATCAAGACAGGGATACCGACCCGGCCCGCAGAATCCTCAGCGCATGTCATATCCCGGATTTCCGAAGCCCACGGCGACAAACCCACAGGGTATGAACGGTTTGACGCGGGAAGAACGGCAGGAAGCGAAACGGCTTGCCGAAGAAGCAAACTTTAATTTCAGCGGGTATCAGGTGGTGCGCAGAGAATTTATCTCCCACCGCTTTGACCCGGCTATGACCATTCGCGGCAACAGCATCACGTTCAACAACTCCTGTATCAGCAAGCTGGAGGACGCGACATATATTCAGTTCCTGATCAATCCCGAAGAACGCAAGCTCGCGATAAGACCTTGCGAGGAAGGAGCACGTGACGCGGTTCGTTGGTGCGTCGTTCGCGGTGATAAGCGAAAGAGCCGTGAAATCACCTGCAGACCGTTTACAACCAAACTATACGAGCTTATGGGCTGGGAACAAATATACAGGTACAAGCTTCAGGGTATGAAGATCACCTATCAGGGGGAGAATCTGTATTTGTTTGACTTATGCGCAAAAGAAGCGTTCCTGCCTCAGACCCGCGATCCCGAAACGGGAAAAATCAAACGCCCGAAACCCATTCTGCCGAAAGAGTGGCTGGAAACATTCGGAATGACCGTTGACGAACATCTTGCTTCTACGCAGGTTGATTTGTCAGAAGGCTTCGTTTCATCCGGTATTACACCGCCGGAAAACAATACAACTATTTCAAATCCCGATAAAGAACCTATGGAGGTAGTCGAGTGAATACTCAAATTATAATGACATTGAATTTGCCGGAAGATTCTATTCTTCTGAACGAAGGTGTATTAGCGGCTCTGGACAGACCGCGTCAAGTCCAGATCCTGATCAACAAAGAAGAAAAAATACTGCTTCTCCGCTCCTGCACTGTTGACGACCTGCAGGCTGTCGTGGTACCCGATGAACGCGCCATGCAGTTTGAAATCAGCGGGAGGAGTTTCTTAAAAAAGATTCGGAAGCTTGTCGGCTGGAACGATGACCGCCCGAGAATGTGTTACGGCGAATATATCCCCTCTCATCAGGCGATTCGGTTCAGGCTTGATGACGCTCAGCCTGTAGAGATCGAAGCCCGATAAACTGCGCACGAGGAGGCAGAAAATGAATCGAGAAAAACTGTTTAAAAATCTGGAAAAGCGTTATACATCAAAACGCGATATGATTTCGCGCATACCCCTCGGCGTTAATCCCGACTCTCTGTGGCAGGAGCTGCTGAATCTTCGACGTTCCTCAAGCACAGTTCTGCCTCTGTACAGCTGTAACGGGAAACCGTACTGGTATGTGACAACAGAAAAAATGGTCGCGTCGAGCGAAAAAATCGTGGACGCACTGTTTGAAAATGAAACGGAACACGACCCATACGCCGAGCCGCTGCCGGTGATGACGCTGGAGGAAGTGTTCTTCACGGGCTACATAGAAGGAGCCCAGATTACCCTTCGGGCGGCGATGGATTTTCTGACAGGAGAACAGCCGCCGCGTGACATTGAGGAACAGCTGATCGTCAATAATCGAATGGCGGGCAGTTATGCTTCCGAAAATTTGTACAGACCGATTGACGCTGATTTCATGCGCGAGCTTATCGGCATTCTGACGGACGGCATGGACACCGGCGGTCAGGATTACCGTTTCACCGACGAGACGGATTATATCTCTGCTGACGGTGAACTGTTACAGTTCCCTCCCCCACACGTTATCCCCGAGCGCGTCAACGCGCTGTGCGGTTTCCTCAATGAGCAAAACATACATCCTCTGATAAAAGCGGCGATAGCGCAGGCATATCTGATCGTCACCCGACCGTTCCCCGAAGGAAATGAACGGCTGGGGCGTATCCTTTCCTGTATGATCCTTTTGCGGTCGGGATACTCTTTTTTCAGCGACGTCAGCCTTTCCGCTCTGATTGCCCGTCGGAGTTATGCGTATTATGAGGCCGCCGCAAACATACTCCGCGAGGAGAACGAGGGCGACATGACCTACTTCGTAGAGTATTACCTTGAGCTGCTGTCACGCGCCGTTGACGAAAGGCGCCTGCGCATACAAAATGCCGAAAACGAGCTGCGACAGGCAGAGATAGAAATGGCACGAACGACCTTGTCACCTCCTTCTCATACGGGTCCTCCGGGGAACATGACAGCCGCTCGGGAAAAGGAGGTTATCGCTGAAGAAAATGAATTCCCCGATGGATTCCATACCGTTTCAGCCAACGAGCCGGAGCAGTCTTTTGATGGCGGCAATGGTTTTGAAATCAGTTTAGCCCGCATTAAGGACAGGTTATATGAGATGATTGGCGGAAAAGGAGAAATCTCCAAAAAATGTTCTAAGGTACTGCTGAAGCTGTTTGATGAAGGCGTGTATTCTTTCAATTCTGAGGATTTTGTTCAAAGGTGCGGCGTATCCCGAAATTCGGCGAGCGTATTTATCGGGCATTTGCGCGAAAGGGGACTTATTGAATACGGAGATCAGTCTCCGGGAGAATACAAGACTTATCGGGTAAAATCAGATCTTCCTCCGCTTTTACCCGGCGATTACGCCCCAAGTATACTAAACACTATCCGAGAGTTGCAGCACTCTGAAACATCCGAAAACGACAGGCGTCTTGGAGATCTGTTATTATCCTGCCTGCCAAAAGGTCTGATTACAGCAGCAGACTATGAACAGTACAATGTCATCGAAAAGATGCCGTCAGAAATGTCTCTTCCTTTGCAGATGGGGTTGGTTACAAAGGTCACCCGGCACGTTTACAGAATAAACAGAAACGTGAGCAAGGAAACCATTTTAATCACAGAGACAACAAAAAAGGTTCTGTCGATTGTTTACCGGAATTTCGGGCATGAGTGGTTTACGCGAAAAACCGTAATGCCGGTTTTGAACAAATGCAAGTCAGCTGTCGACAAAGAGCTTCACAGGTTATCTCAGCTGCATATTTTTGAATGTCAGAACGAGTCACCGCATAAATATCGCCTGCTTGTTGACCCGGAAACGCACCCCACCTTCTTTGCCGAAAACACTGTTCCCTTAGCAGATACCGCGCCGGTCACGGAACAGAACGACGCAGACTATTCCGACGAGGTCTATGAGCTTATCAATACACTTGCAGCATCCGAGTTTTCCACAAGAGACCGGCGTCTCGGAACGGTCATGCAGCAATGCATAGAGAAAGGTACACTTTTCAGGAGCGACTATGACGACTGGGGATACACGGAGAACATGTGGAGCATTGATACGGAACTCGCGGTACAGCTCGGTCTCATCAGCAAGGAGTCGCCTGACTGCTATTCTCTGAATAAAGAGCTACGTCCCGAGCTTCGCCCGACGCAAAAGAAAACACTGACCGCAATCTACGAGGCTTTCGGTTACGAGGAGTTTTCTTCGGATATGTTTATCGCCACACTGAATTATTCCGTCTCCTACACCTATGCTTCCCTGCACAAGCTGACGCTGCTGCGTTTATTGGATCAAAACATCGATGAAAACGGCAACCGCTACCGACTCGTTGTCACTCCCGAGGATAATCCCGAGTGCTTTGAGCCCGCGGCATAAAACACCTATCCCCATCAAAAAAACATGGCAAGGCTGCAATCACTCAGCTCGAATTGCAGTCTTGCCGTTTTTTCTTTTCAAAACGCCCCACGTTTGCCCTGTGTCGCGTTATAATTTTTCTTGGATAAATTCTCAATTCAGCACTGAAAACGCGCTGTGGGGCAACACGTCGCGGCAGTGAGGCAGTAAAGCAAAAAGCGAAAACTATCCGCTAAGTATTTCTTTACAAAGAACCCGGAGTCGGGTATAATAGTGGCAGAAAGACTAAATGAAAGCCGTTGAAAAATGATTCGAGAACAAACAGAACGAAAAATATGTGCGGCGATCTGTCAAAGCAACGGACTGAAAGCCAAGGATATCGCCCGGCAGTTGAACCTCGACAGGAGCACGGTGAACCGCGTCCTGTATGCGTCGCCGCTTCTGAAGGATTTGTGCTATCAGGATGACGATTACCGGTGGCACGGCATTATCCGGCAGTCCGTTCCGCATGACGGCTTATATGAGTTTTCAGGGTATTACGCAATGGTTTCGGATTTTGTGAAGCTGACCGAAGACGAGTGGATGGACGAGCTGATTAAGGGCTGTCAACGAATCGGACGTAATCTCAACGATACGCGCGGTCTGCTTCACTCTTTCCGCGATTGCAGGGAACAAATAATCAATCTCTTCGCCGACTTGCAAGATATGCTTGGCAACGCCTGTCTGGATTGGGAGATCGCTTTTGAGTTCAGGCTGAAACGAGGTCGATATGTTCGCATTTACGCGGACGTTCTTGTGATTACGGAAAACAAGGTTTTCTCTTTGGAATTCAAAATGAAAGACAAAATTGATTCTGAGGAAGTTTCCCAAGCAGCGAAGTATGTTCCGTATCTTGAAATCGTATTCGGCACTGACTATGAGATAATTCCCGCTTTGGTGCTTACCGCAGCAAAGGACTATTTTGATTTCGCAGCAATCGGCAGAAGTGATTCAATCCTCCCCGTTTGCTCGGGTGATATGCTGTTCAATGTGTTTGACGAGTATCTGGGATTTTTGTCGGATGAATCAAATACCAATAATGCTTTTCGAGCAAAAGAATAGTGAATATGGGAGTTAAGGACAAAGATGGCAAGATCTGCTATGTCATTGGCGTTACAAAAGCTATATGCAAAAAGATCGACAAATCCTTCGGCGACACCGTTGCCATCACGATTTGCGAAAGAGTTTAGGAGGAAAATATGGATCAGATTACAAAAGCGATAGAACTGTTCGGGCAGGGATATATGTGCTCGCAGGCGGTATTCGCCGCGTTCTCGGAACAGTTCGGGATTACCGAACAACAGGCTTTGAAAATCGGCGGCTGCTTCGGCGGCGGGATGAACAAGGGTGAAGTCTGCGGAGCCTGCACGGGTGCTTTGATGGTACTCGGAATGAAATACGGTCAGGTCGATTTGAATGACCAAAAAAGCCGTGCACAGGAGCACGCAAAGGCGGAAGAGTTTCTCGAAGAATTCAAAAAATGCAAGGGTTCCTATATCTGCCGTGATATTCTCGGCTGCGATATTTCTACCGAAGAAGGACGAGCGTATGCCCTCGACAACGGGCTGTTCGGTAAGCTCTGTCCCGAAATGGTTAAAACCGCCGCTGAAATTGTTTCGGAAATGCTTGCGGAAAACGAGTGAGATAAATGAGATTAGAAGACAAAGGAAAACAGATTATTAAGGACATCAAAGCAGAAACCGACACAAGTCCCATCAGAATTTTTAAGAATATGGCGCACAAGGACTATATCGCGATTCACGGACCCGAGCACCATGTGCTTGACGGCGCGAGTCTGCTTGTCGCCTGCAAAAACGCGGGAATGGAAATCAATCTTGATGAAAGCCTGAATAAGCTTTTGAGTGAAGGACTGAGGATGCCCGGCGCGATGTGCGGCTTGTGGGGCGTATGCGGCGCAATCACATCAATCGGCGCATCTCTCGCAATTATCGACAGTACAGGGCCTCTCTCTGATGACGGAAGCTGGGGAGAGCATATGTCCTTTACCGCCGACGCTGTAAAAGAACTTTCTGAAATCAACGGTCCCCGCTGCTGTAAAAGAGACGCAATGCTCGCCTTCAAGCACGCCGTTGAATATGTGAACCACCATTATGGTGTTACGCTTGAATACGAAGAACAGGAATGCGAGTTTTCACATTTAAACCAGCAGTGTATAGGACAGCGATGTCCGTTCTATAAAAAGGGATAGAAAAGGAGTTTTAAATGAAAGGCGTCATACTATATACATCAAAGTACGGAGCAACAAAGCGTTACGCCGACTGGCTTGCTGAGGAAACCGGCTTCGACTGCATAGAAACAAAAAATGCGAAAGTTAAGGACGTTATGCAATACGACACGATTATTCTCGGCGGTGGTATATATGCCTCCGGAATTGCGGGCTTGTCGTTTTTGAAAAAGAATATCGGTCAGCTTGGCGGAAAGAAAATAATAATATTCTGCAATGGAGCTTCACCATATGAGGAAGATGCGTTCCGACAGATAGTTGAGCATAATTTAAAAGATGCCCTATCGGATTTGCCGTGCTATTACTGCCGCGGCGCATGGGATATGGATTCAATGAGCTTCAAGGACAAAACGCTCTGCAAAATGCTTCAAAAAGCAGTCGCGAAAAAGGATCCGAAGGATTATGAGGTGTGGGAAAAAGCGTTGATGGTCGCAGGAAGCGAAAAGTGCGACTGGACGGATAAGGCATATATCGAACCCATTCTGGAAGAAATAAAGAAGTGAATTATATGACGTGTCAAAAATTATCATGACGAATCGCTCAATAGATTTCAGACCGTCTTTCCTGCCTGCGGAAGCAGCAACAGCGCTATTGAACTGACACTGCCGGAGCTTGAAAAACACTCGCAGTATGTGGCTTGGGTAGATATCAGCAAGAACCAATTATGATTGGTTAAAAATTTCTCCTAAAATTCTCCGCTAAAAAAAGCGAAGGTTTATGTTGTAAACTTCACACAGCGAACGTCTGACAAGACGTTATATGTGTAAAATGAAAATGGCACCCCTCAAAATGAAAATGGGGTACCCGAAAATGAAAATGAGGGGTGTTTTTGCTGTCGTTCATCGACCGCGATAATGATTGTATGATTCTATTATACAATACAGTCAAGCATGTTACAAGTGTAACATATTAGAAAAACGAGGTTTTTATGAAAAAGGTTATCTATTGCTTCAGCGGTACGGGCAACAGCCTGAGAGCGGCAAGAATCATAGCAAAAGAAATTGGCGGAGCGAGAATAGTTTTCGTTAAAAAGGACACGGAAAGCAATCTCGCCGCCGACGCGGAGTGGATCGGCTTCATCTGTCCCGTGTACGAATGGGATATTCCCGAAACCATGAAGGACTTCGCCGAAAGGCTCAATGTCAATCCGAATGCGTATATTTTTATGATTGCGACCTATGTCGCGATTCACGGAAAATGCTTTGAAACGATGGATAATATTCTTCGTGAAAAGGGCGCGAGGCTTGACTACGGCAAGCCGCTCAGATGCGTGGCAAGCCAGTGCGTCGCTTACGAGCCGTTTCCGTTCCCGAAGCTGATGGTTCCTCATTCCGACCGACGCGCAAAAAGGTTCGGAAAGCTGATTGCCGCACGCAAAACCAACAACTATCCGAAAATGTCAGCAATCACCAGAAAGCGATACGATAAGGCGATGATACCGTTTTTGAATGTTCAGCACGAATACGACAAGGGCTTCTACACCTCGGAAAACTGCGTCGGCTGCGGCTTGTGCGAAAAGCTCTGCCCGTGCAAAAATATTACAATGGACGGCGGACATCCGGTTTGGAACCACAGCTGTATCGGCTGCAACGCTTGTGTGGTTTACTGTCCCAAAAAGGCGATCCTATATAAAACACCCGAAGCGTATGAAAAGCTCGATAACTTTATCACTCGCCGTATGGGACTGCCTGACAAAAGAACGAGATACCACAATCCGCACATTTCGGCAATGGATATCATATCCGACGGAGAGGAAAATCCAAATCCGTGAATATGGTATTGAAGACAGGATTCAGGAATTTGAGGTATCAAGCGCAACGGTAGAGCTCGCCTCAAAAGCACTTAACTGTGAGCCTTGCAGAATCGCTAAAACGTTGTCGTTTATGGTGAACGGCGCCCCGATTCTTATCGTCACTGCCGGGGACGACAAAATCGACAACGGAAAATATAATGCGCAGTTTGGAGCAAAAGCAAAAATGCTCAAGGCTGATGAGGTGACGCAATTGATCGGTTACTCAGTCGGCGGTGTTTGTCCTTTTGCGGTCAATGACGGTGTCAAAGTTTATCTGGAGGAATCGCTCAAAAGATTTCAGACCGTCTTTCCTGCCTGCGGAAGCAGCAAAAGCGCTATCGAGCTGACACTGCCGGAGCTTGAAAAATACTCCCAGTATGCAGCTTGGGTAGATGTCGGCAAGAGCCAATTATGATCCGTGATTGGCTGAATCAGAAATAAAAATATTTACAGCCGCCAAGCAGGAGTTCATTTCCGCTTGGCGGCTGTGCTTAACATTGAAGACGAAACAGCTCTTGATAAAGCAGAATCAATTATGGCAAATACCAAAATGGCGCTGCTATACAATAGCGGCTTCTCCGATGTAATACATTATTCAGGAGCGAACGCCTGACAAGACATTATATGTGTGAAATGAAAATGGCACCTCTCAAAATGAAAATGGCACCCCTCAAAATGAAAATGGCACCCCTCAAAATGAAAATGAGGGGTGTTTTTTCTGTCGTTCATCGACCGCGATAATAATTGTATCAAAGGTGGAGTGAAAAGCCAGAAACGCCGGAACTGACGTTCCGGCTCAATGAATAGAGAATAGAGAAGAACGAATCGTTTATAACAGATAATCCTTTGAGGCGTTTCTGTATTATTCGTTATTCACTAGTGTTAATTGTTTTAGCGAAGCACATCTAACTTAATAGCCCAATCCCTTTGAAGTAGATTTGAGGTTGACGTTTACCGTCAGCCTCTTTTTCTTGGCTGA